>JAYWEH010000223.1:0-11851 GCA_043780025.1 Deltaproteobacteria bacterium | reverse complement strand
AAGGGGGAGCCACCGATGGCTCGGCCCGAAAAAGCCCCGGAGTCCCAGCCCGAGGTTCAAGCCACCGAGCCCGAGGCGCCGACGGCTGAAGTCTCGACGTCTCGTCAGACCGCTCCGGCCCGCTACGCCATGCGCTCTGAATACAAGCGGCGCGCCAAAGCTTCAGCGGCAAGCGATTCGTCGAGTGACGAGGCAGAGCCTGCGGCGAGCAGCGCGAAGCCCGCGGTGGCAGAGGCCCCGGCGAGCCCCGAGCCGGAAGAGAACGACGCCCCCTCGGCCCCGGCCCCGGCGGCTGACGACGACGCCGACTCCGAACAGGCGCCGAAGAGCGGCAAGTCCGGCAACACCTTCAATCGTGAAGCCGCCAAGTCGGCGCTCGATTCCGCGGCGCAACAGGCCAAAAATTGCCGGCCTCAGGGTGGTCCCAGCGGCAGCGGTCGCGTGCAAGTGCGCTACGAGCCGTCCGGCAAGGTGGCGGCCGTATCGATCCTGACGAGTAAGTTCGAGAACACCGATGCCGGCAGCTGCGTCCGCATGGTGTTCCGGCGAGCTCGCGTTCCGGAGTTTACGGGAGCCACCGGTATGGTGGTGAACAAGAGCTTCGAGATCCCCTGAACTCGAGCTAACTAACGCACCATCAGCGCCTTGCTCGGCAGCCCCTGGAGGCCTCGCTGAGCAAGGCGTTCGTGCGTCTGTGGCGCGGCTTCAGCGCCGCTCTGGGCCACCACGAGCGAGGTCTAAAGCCGCGGCCTCCGCGATCACTGCGCGCAGCTCGGGATCGTCCAGTCGCTCGAGCGCACTCGAGAGATCCCGGGGCAGCGGAGCTCGGCGAACCGTCGTAACGGGTAGCTCCGCTTCTCCCGTCGCACTCGCAACCCTGAAACGAAGGCGATCGACCCGGTGCCCGCGTGCGCGCAGCCTCTCGAGCACGACGTCCGAGAATAAAGAGAGCTCCTGAGCCCAGGTGGAAGACGGAACGCGAACCGTCAGGGTGCCTTCGTCCAACCTCTCCGGGCGAGCCTTGCGCGCCAGGCGCTCTCCCACCGCCAGTTCCCAATCCGCGAGACCGATATGGCCCATCCGCGCGCGCAACGCTTCGCTGCCCATGAGCAAGTCTGCGACGCTGAGCGGCCCCGCGAACCCTCCGCCTGGCTTTGGATGGCGCATTCTCGACACTGACCGGAGACGTAGCCCGCAGCAGGCGCGGGCGGAAGTGCCGTCTCGCCTGCGTCAGGTGATGCGCAGCAGTTCTTTCACGGTCGCCATCACGCGCGGGGCTTGAATCGGCTTTGTGATGTAGGCGTTGGCCCCCAGGCGCAGCGCGCGCTCGCGATCCTCACGCCCGCCCTCCGTCGTGATGACGACGATGGGCGTGTCCTTGTGCGTGGCGTCCATGCGCACGCGCTGGATCAACTTCAGGCCGTCCATGATCGGCATGTTGATGTCCGTGAGAATGATGTCGAACTTGCCTGCCGCGAGCTTGCGCAAGCCATCAACACCGTCGTCTGCTTCGGTGACGCTCAGATTGCTGATACGCCCGAGCGCGAATACCACGAGCTGGCGCATCATGGGGGAGTCCTCGACGACCAGGCAGGAGTATTCAGCCATGGACTCCGCCTCGCCTCCGAGCACCAGTTGAAGAACCCTCAGCCGTCGTGGACGCGTCAAACGCCGGTACGAACTCGGAGCATGAGGTACTCGACACGTCGCAGATGGGCAGCACGTGCATGCAGTGATTCGGCTTGTCGCTCATGCTTGGAAATCGAGCCTCCCCACACGGCGCGGCGCCGAGACTACTACTAGGACGGCTTGGATTGGCAAATTTTGCCACAGCCAAGCGGCGCACTGATCCGCATTTCCGAGCTGCGTTTTCAGTTGGATCGATCGCGACGGCATTGAGGATGTTCCAACTCGCGATGGGATGAAGTGTGGCCCCGGCTTCATTAAGATCGAGACTCGCGTGAGCAAGCGTCCACTGCGTGTAGGTGTAGAACTTTCGTGGATGCTCGGCCGTTCGCGCAGAGTGATCGCTCGCCCTACGACACGATTACGTTCAGAGAATGTCGTTGATTAAGGCCCGCATGGGCAGGCACCCGCGCGAAGCGCACCTCTAACTCGCTATAGCCGCATGATTGTGCGCCTGGCGTGGGCACAATCGCGCTCGCGCCCTTTTTCCTAGGCGTACTCCACCGCCGGGCCGGTCGAAACCTACCAGAGGCGCCGCGCTCTCACTCCCTGGAGAGCTCCCCTATCAACTTGGTACCGAAGACCGGACTTGAACCGGTACGCCCTTGCGGGCGGCGGATTTTGAATCCGCTGCGTCTGCCAATTCCGCCACTTCGGCCTGGTGAAGGCGGGGGACTCTAGTTGGTTTCTGCGCGCCTAGCTACCCCGGAAAACCCGCTCGAGCCCCGGAAACCCCTCCGGAACCGCTGCCGGCAGCTCGTTAGCGCGGCAGTTATTTCGATTTCACGAGCGGCAAGATAGGAGCCCATTCGAGGCGCCCGAGCAACTCGTCGCTGATCAAGAGGCCCCGATCGCTGAAAGTGAGAATGTTCTGGTCGCCATCTTCCTGGCGTTGCGCGACGAAGACGATGCCGCGACCGCGCTCGTTATAGCCGAGCTGAACGATCGCGTTCTGCAGCCAGTAGCCTCCGCCCTCCAGCTCGATACGCTCGGGCAGCGTGTAAAACCCTTCCGAGCGCAGCGGGAACAGACTGGACGCCCAGCTCGGCGAACGCAGCGGCGTCGTAGGCTCACCCCAGTACCAGCGATTGTTCTGGTTGCGACCCGGGCGAGCCACGAATTTGACGCCGCCGTTGTTGGGCTTGCCCAGGTAGACGAGCACATCAGCGGGAAACGCTTGCTCGTGACCCGGCATGGGTTCGGTTGTTCGGTAGAGTCCAGGATCGGGCAGTTCGAGCATGCTCAAGTTCCGTTCGGTGTTGGCTCACTCTAGCCGCCCATGCGGAAAACGTGAATCCGAAATCTCTCGCGCCCGAGTCATCGGCGCCGCCGGCGCAAGGATGAGCGCCTGGCGACTCCCCGTTGTCACGGCTCTCGATACCGAATATGAAATCACGTATGGCTGCGAAGAAGCTCAAAACCGCTCCACTCGAGCGGGCCGCGGCGGGAAGTTCACCCGCCAGGCGGATAGCGTCGTCCAAGCAGAAACCGGCGACAAAGAAAAAGCCCGCCGAGAGAGCCCCTGCCGAGAAAGCCTCGACGAAGGTGTCGAAACAGGCCGCAAAAGCGCCGAAGAAAAAAGCGCGGACCGTGTCAAAAGCCGGGAGCAGCGCAAGGCCCGCCAAGAAGCCAGCGCCCCAATCGGCCGCGAGAAGCACAGCGGCTGCCGACGCAGCGCCTGCTACGGAACTCGCGGCAGGCTCCAAAGCGCCGCCATTCGAACTGCCCGACCAGAACGGCGGCGTCGTGTCGTCGGCAGAGCTGGCGGGTCAGGCGTACGTGCTCTATTTCTACCCGAAAGACGACACCCCCGGCTGCACCACTCAAGCCTGCGCGTTTCGCGACGCGCGAAGCGATTTCGAGGCCGCTGGCGTACGGGTTATCGGCGTGAGTCCCGACTCGAGCCAGAGCCACAAGAAATTCGAGGGCAAATACACATTGCCATTCACGTTGCTCTCGGATCCCGAACACGTGCTTTCCAACGCCTATGGTGTGTGGGCAATGAAGAAAAACTACGGTCGAGAGTACATGGGCGTGGTGCGCAGCACCTTTCTCGTCGCCCCCGACGGGTCGCTCGGCAAGGCCTGGCGAGGTGTGCGAGTAGCGGGGCACGTCGACCAGGTGCTAGATGCGGCACGGGAGCTTTCCTGAGCCGGAGCGAACACAGATGACCAACCGCTCGACGCTAGCTCGACGCCTCGGACCCTGGGTCTGGCTCGTTTTCGCGACGACAGGCTGCGAACGCACGGATGCCGAGTCGGTAGCCCACGCCGCCGCTCACGCACAGGCCCTCGTCGAAATCGCCAAGGGCGATTTCGGGGAGGTGCGCCGGGGCTTGCCAGGCGGGGCGCAGGAAATCGCCAAGCGCTGGAAAGACGAAGCGGATCCGCTGACCGAGCCAGACTCGGCTCGTCGCTTGCTCGACATCGCGCGCAGTAAGACTGTCGATCTGAGCGTGTCCAAGTCCACATTTTTTGCGCTCGCGTCGCCGGAAGGCGTCATCATTCGCAATGATCGCGAGCAAGATTTGATGGCTGGCAAGTCTATTTTTGCGGCCTTTCCGGCGCTCGCGGCGGGTCCGCACGACGGCTACACCGAGGTCCTCGGGAGCTTCGCCGAAGCGCATGGCGTCAAGGGCAAGCCCGACGCCGAGTGGATCGCAGTACAGGGCGTGAACGTGGATGGCGCCACGCGAGCCCTGTTCGTGACCGGTTGGGCCTGGTCGCGCTACTCCTACCGCCTGGAATTCGTGTTGCGGGGCAAAGCGAAAGACGAGGTAAAAAACAGCGGCGGCAACGTGCCACTTCTATACGCCTTCGTGCTGGTTGGCAGTGACGTTTACAGCGCCCCCGAGTCTCCGGAGGTCAACGAGCGAGCTATTGCCGAGATTGCCCCGCTCGACCATCTGGACGCAAACGGCAGCTTTTCTAAGCTCGTCAGCATTACCGGCCGCACGTTTGCGCTCGGCGTTCAGCTCGCTCCCGACGTGGGCCCGAAGGTGGGCATCGGCGTATTGCGCAGCGAAATTTGAGTCGACGGGCCACGGCCGCCGCGCGCCTTGCGTGTGCGTCAGCCGCCCTGCTCGAGATCGGGCGCCGGATCGGCCCCCAGCCGCCCGTAACGATGCAGCCCGAGCAGCAGGATGGCAAACCCTGACGCGGTGACCGCCACTCCCGCGCCGTCCGCCCCGACCACGCCGAGGGCCAGCCCGACGACGGTCCCCGCGGCGCCGATACCGAGCAGTTGCGAGGCGGCCTGCGCCCGCCGTTCAGTAGCCGCCAAGGCAATTTGGGCCATGATCCTCGAAAAGGTAGCCAAGTCTCGCGGACTTGGCTAGCCATCGGCGATGCTTCACCGCGCGGTGCGCCGCCTCGAGCGACTTGCTCTGGGCTGCCTGCTGGCAGCGGCCACCGGCGCGTGTGCGTCGAAGCCCCTCCCCGATCCGCGATTGGCCGCCCAACGCTGGCTGGATGCGGTCAAGAAGGGAGACGCTGTCGCGGCCTACGCGCTCCTCGACGCGGCGTCTCAGCGAGACCAGGGTGAGGACGGCGTCGCTCGATTGATCGGCGCGCACGGCCGCGAGTTCGCCAGCGTCGCCAGCGCTGCGGGCTCCGCTCGGGCTCGGCTGAGCATCGATGCCAATGTGCACTATGCCGGGGAACGCTCGGCGCGCGTGGTGGTCGAGGACGGGCGCTACCGAGTCGCTTCGCTCGGGGCTCTGCCGGCGCGCGCGGCCGACCCTGCTGGTGCGTTGAGGGAGCTGCGCGAGGTGCTTTCGCGACGCAGCTTCGCCGGCCTCCTGCGCGTGCTGACTCGCGAGAGCAGCCAGACACTCGAACGCAGCGTGGCGGAGCTCGTCACCGCGCTCGACGAAGCGGCGACCATCGAGATTGAGGTCGAGGGCAGGCGCGCCGTGGCGCGCTTGCCAGGAGGACACAGCGTGACGCTCGAGCGACAGGACGGAGTTTGGCGAGTCAAAGACTTCGATTGAGCCGGCGCGCGTTGCTCGGCACGATGGCGGCAGGGCTGGCAGCCCCCGACGCCTTCGCGTTCGGTCAGGACGGGGCTTTTCAGCCTCGGTTCTTGCAAACCGGCACGCGCGCGTTACCGAGCGCTCACGCGAGCGGCCTCTCGCGTTGGTCGTGGGAGCTGATCCGGCGAACCAGCGCGCCTGCCCGTCTGGCTGTGGGTTCCGTCACGGCGGACGCGGCGGAGCTCCTGGCGGAGCCGTTCACGGTGTGGCTCGGGGACGGCGCGGTCGCGCCCCTCTCCCACCCCGAGATCCGCGGCTTGCGCCAGTATTTCGCCCTGGGCGGCGTCTTGTTCGTGGACGACTCGGATCCCAGGAAAGGTGACTTCGGCCGCAGCGTGCGAGCCGAGCTCGAGCGCGTCCTACCCGAGAGCCCCACGGTTCGGCTACCCGCGCAACACGTCCTTTACAAGTCCTACTATCTGCTCGACGGCCCCGTTGGACGCGTGCAGGGGCCGGCGTATCTCGAGGCCATCGGCAGCGGCAAGACGCTGCGAGTCCTGCTTTCATCGCACGACCTCGTGGGCGCGCTCGCGCAGCAACGGGGCGGTAGCTGGGCGTTACCGATCGAGCCGGGCGGTGCCGAGCAACGCGAGCTCGCGATCCGTTTCGCGGTAAATCTCGCCATGTACGTGCTTTGTTTGGACTACAAGGACGACCAGGTGCACGCAGAAGAGCTGATGCGGCGCCGTGGACGCCAGCGTAGATGACCGCGATCAACTGGGCCATCACGGAGGACATCGATCGCAGCGTCGTGATCCTGACCGCGGTCTTGCTGGTTGGGTCGCTGGTGCTCCTCGTCTACGAGTTGGCTAGCCGTCGGCAGCGCAGCTGGGCGGTGTTTGTGAGTGGCGTGCTGGCGGCGCTGTGCGTCGCGATCGCGGTGTTGCGCCCGGTGGTGGTCGAATCCCGCGCCAATGTCGTCGGGCCACGCGTTGTGGTGCTCGTCGATCAATCGCGTCGGCTCACCTTGCCCGCCAGTGGCAGCAGCGCGAGCAATAATCCGAGAAGTGCCAAGGCGGCGCTCGCGCTCCGTGAGCTGTCGGAGCGGTTCACGGAGGCCCGGTTGAACGCGCTCGGGTTCAGCGAAGGCCCCCTCAGTCCGCTCACGATCGGCCCGGAGCTGATCCCACTCTCGCTTTCGGGCAACCGGAGCGATCTGAGCGCGGCGCTCCGAGAGCTCAACGCAACGACCAGCGAACGGCCGAAAGCGATCGTCGTGGTCAGCGACGGCCGCCTGGCAAGGCCGCTCGACGCACTGGACGACGGCGCCTTGAAGGAGGCCCTTGGGCCTTCCAGCGTCCCGATCCACACGGTGAGCCTCACCGACAGCGTGCCCGCCGACGCGAGCGTGCGCGGGATCCGAGCCGCCGGCGTGGCCGTGGCGCACCAACCGCTCGCGGTCACCGTCGAGGTCGGCTGCACCGGCGATCTGAATTGCGGGCGCATCCCGGTCAAGATTCGCGAATTGCGCGACGGAGTCGCCGCCGCCGAGCTGGCCAGCGGCGTCGCGGAAATCAAAGACGGCTCTGCCA
The DNA here is from genome assembly GCA_043780025.1 of Deltaproteobacteria bacterium. Lineage (GTDB taxonomy): Bacteria > Myxococcota_A > Polyangia > Polyangiales > Polyangiaceae > SZUA-265. The sequence continues at coordinate 4,600 of JAYWEH010000223.1, read as the reverse complement.
CCGTTGAACTCGAGCTCACACTCGATCAAGCCGGAGGACGCGTGATCGAAGTCTCGATCGCCTCGCCATCGGGCGACGAGATCCCCGAAAATGACGTGCGTCACCTCACCTTTATGGTCGCACGCGAACGCATTCGACTGCTTCACCTGGCGGGGCGGCCTACCTATGACGTGCGGGCGCTGCGGCGCTGGTTGAAGAGCGATGAATCGGTCGATGTCGTCGCCTTCTTCATTTTGCGAGACAGTGACGGGGACGAACCCGGCGCGCCTGCGTTCGAGTTGGCCCTGATCAATTTCCCGGTGGACGAGCTGTTCACCGAACACCTCCGTAGCTTTGACGCCGTGATCCTGCAAGACATCGACGCGGCCCGCTACAAACTGAGTCGGTATCTCGGGCGACTGGCGGCCTATGTGCAGCTCGGCGGCGGCTTGATCATGGTCGGTGGGCCTTCGTCGTTTGCAGGTGGTAGCTATGCGGGTACACCACTCGACTCGATCTTGCCGGTGGAGCAACCAAAGCGCGACAAGCCATCCGATCCGAAGGCTTTCGTGCCTCGCTACACACAAGCCGGGCACGCCGCGGAAGTGACCCGCCCGATTCGCGACCTGCTCGGAGACGCACTGCCCGAGATGGCGGGCACCAATCACCTCGGACAAATTCGCCCGGGCGCCATCGTCCTGTGGGAGCATCCGGAGCTGCTCGCCGGTGCGGGCAGCATGCCAGTGCTGGCGCTCGGCGAAGCCGGTGACGGTCGCACCATCGCGTTGAGCGTCGACTCGACACATCGGCTCGCCTTCGGCCCTATGGCAGCCGGAGTCGCCGGGCGCGCCTACGGAGCACTCTGGGACGGATTGCTGGGCTGGCTGATGCGCGATCCCCGCTATGAGGCTGCGCGCGTCGAGCTGGTCGGAGAGTGCCTGGAGAACGGCCCCGATACGTTGTTGCGCGTCGAGCGCCTGCCCGGCATGCGTGGCGCCTTGACGCTTTCGGTGTCTCCGCTCACCGAAACTTCCGGCCCCGCCATCGTACGGGAGCTCGGCGAGGGCAGTGTCGAACCCATGGAAGTGCACCTTCCCGGACTGCGTGCGGGTGGCTACACCGCTCGCGTTCGCATCGGTCAGGCGCCGCCCAGCCGCCACGACTTCGCCTGCGAAAGAAGCGGCGTGGCCTGGAGCGACAGCCGCCCGGATCCGGAGCGCCTCGAAGCGATCGCGCGCGTCACGGGTGGCCAAGCCGTCGACACCGCGGGTATCGCGCGTTTGCCCATGCCGCCAGCTACGACCGTGTCGTCGCAGCGGGAGGTGGCGCCCGTCGCCCCACCGTGGGTCTGGACGCTGGCCTCCGCGATCCTGCTCGGTGCGCACTGGATCGCGAGGCGTAACGGCGGCTTGGCTTGAGAGCGCGGACGCGGGCTCAGTCGTAATACTCGCTGCCGAGGTGGGTGATCAGGTCCTCCCCCTTCATCCAACGCAGTGTGTTCTTCAACTTCATCAGTTGAATGAACAGATCGTGTTCCGGGTACAGGCCCTGAGCCGTCATCGGACTCTTGAAGTAAAAGCTCAACCACTCTTGAACGCCGGAGAACCCCGCGCGCTTCGCGAGGTCCATGAACAGCACCAAGTCGAGCACGATCGGTGCGGCCAGGATCGAGTCCCGGCACAGAAAATCCACCTTGATCTGCATCGGGTACCCGAGCCACCCGAAGATGTCCAAGTTGTCCCAACCCTCCTTGGCGTCGCCGCGGGGCGGGTAATATTCGATGCGGACCTTGTGGTAGATGTTGCCGTAGAGCTCCGGGTAGACCTTGGGTTGTAGAATGTGTTCGAGCACACCCAGCTTGCTCACTTCCTTGGTCTTGAAGCTGTCCGGATCATCGAGCACTTCGCCATCACGATTGCCGAGGATGTTGGTAGAGAACCAACCCGAAAGGCCGAGCATGCGCGCCTTGAGGCCGGGCGCCAGAATCGTCTTCATCAGCGTCTGACCGGTCTTGAAGTCCTTGCCGGCGATCGGCGTCTGCGTGTCGCGCGCGAGCGCGTGGGCCGCGGGGAAATCGACCTCGAGATTGGGCGCGCCGTTGGCGTAAGGAATGCCTTCCTTGATGCAGGCCCATGCGTAGATTTGGCTGCTGCTGATCTTCGGATCCGAGCGGAGCAAACCGGCCTCGAAGGCTTGTATGGTTTCATGCACCTCGCCCGGCTCGATGTACACCTCGGTCGAACCGCACCACACCGCCACGCCGCGCGCCGCACCCGTCGTCTTCAGCACGTTGCGGATGTCCTCACGCACAGCTTCCACCATGTCCGCTTTGCTACGCGCCGACTTGGTGTGCGGCCCGTGCAGACGCTTGACGTATTCAGGATAGAAGACCGCTGGCATCGGCTCGATCAGCGAGAGCTCATTCTTCACCTGGTCGAGGTGGCCTGCGTTCAAGACGTCCGCGTTTTTCGCCGCTTCGTAAGCATTTTCGGGAAACAAGTCCCAACCTGCAAACGTGAGGTCGGAGAGGCCCGCGAGCGGAATGAAATCGGAGATCTTTGGAACTCGGTTTTCAGTGCGCTTGCCGAGGCGAATGGTGCCGAGTTGTGTCAACGAACCGATCGGCACCGCCTTCTGAGCGCGAGCCAACAGACAACCTGCGACGAACGTCGTCGCGACCGCTCCCAGCCCGGGCAGGAACACGGCGAGTTTGCCTTCTGGAGGACGGATTTGCTCAGGCGCTTTCATGCGAGCGGAGCTACCAGCTCCGCTCGCATCGCGCAATCGAGGCTATTCGGGAGCGACTTGAACGTGCGCGACTCGAGCCGGCAGCGAAGTTTCCTTCGCATTTCATGAGAAGCCATTGGCCCTCGAGGTGCGTAATAGGCGACACACCTTGTCTCACCTGAATTTGTGGCGGGTCCACAGCCGACCGACGCCAAATGCTGGAAATGTGGCGTGAAGCGGCTGCGCTGAGGATTGGGGCCCGCAACGAGGAGACATGTATTCGTTTTGCGACACTGTGGTGCTTTCAACACAGGCGATGCGCAGCTAACTAATTGAATAGAAAAGATATTTGGACTGAGCCCGAGGTCGTGATACGGGGCACCATTCGACTCGGGCGGGTCTTGCCCGGAGGACTTAGATGACAGAGCAGGCTATCAAACGTGCAGTGGTCTTGGCTGCGGGCTTCGGCTCGAGGTTGAGGGATGCGTCGGACCTTCCGAAGCCGCTCCGCGAAGTGCATGGGGTGCCCCTCCTGGTGCGCGTGCTGCGATGTCTGGCAGCGAGTGGCATCGAAGAAGCCGCGATCGTCCTCGGCTATCAAGCGGATCGCATTCGCGATGCGATCGAGCGAGAACGCTTCTCGGGCCTCGAGCTGCGCTATCTCCTGAACGAGCAGTACGACAAGAGCAACGGCGTTTCCCTGCTCGCTGCGCGTGACTACGTCGGCGCTGGCTGCGTGCTGTCGATGGCCGACCATCTCTATTCGCCCCGCGTGGTCGATGCAGTCCTGAGCCCGGAGTTTGCCGATGGCGCATGCGTGCTCGGCGTCGACTATGAAATCGGGCGGTGCTTCGATCTGGACGACGCCACCAAGGTCCTCGCCGAGGGCAATCGCATCGTGGCGATCTCCAAGTCGCTGCCGCAATACAATGCGCTCGACAGCGGAGTGTTTCGCATCGGCTCGAGCCTGATCGACGCGCTCGACGAGGTGTACCGGAGCCGGGGCGACTGCTCGCTCAGCGATGGTGTGCAGACGCTCAGCCGCCGCGGTGAGTTCTTTGCCAGCGACATCTGCGGAGCCCCGTGGATCGACGTCGACACACCGGAAGCGGCCCGCCACGCGGCGCAGCTGCTGCAGCTCCTAGGCGATACGCTGGAGCCGCCGTTGCCACCCGTTCGGGAACGCCTCGAGTCCTGGAGCGACCTCGAAGTGGCCACGTTTCAGGCGGCGCGCTCGGCCGTGCGCACGGGTTCGCTGGGCGCGGCCTCGTCGGGGCTCGCGCGCACCACGCGGTTCTCAGGCGACGCCGAATAGTCTCCCGGCGTGCAGCCGTCGGGGGCCTGCCGCTCACGCTCCCCGACGGAGGATGAGTCTGATACGCTCGACAGGGTGGCCTCCACGTACCCACGTCTAGCCATTGTCGCCGTCTGTTGCCTCAGCGCTGGGCCAAGCGCCGCGCAGAGCCGCGTGAGCCGGGCCGGCGCGAGCGGCGACGAGCTGGTCTGGCCGGGAAGCATCGAAAACATCGCGTCGCAGCTCCGCTCCGAAGACGCCGAGGTGCGCCAGCGTGCGGCGACGGATTTGGTGCGCTTGCCGGCGAGCGTGAAGCGGCGCGTCCTGCCGACCCTTTTTTCCGATCCGGATCCAGAAATCAAACTCGCGGTCGCCGACGCCGCTCTGTCCATCCGGTCAAAGGAGGCCGGCAGCCGGGTCCTGCCCTGGCTCGGCGACTCCGACGTGCGGGTGCGCGAAGCCGCCGCCGAGGTGCTTTCCGTGATCCGCCACCCCGACAGCTTGCCCGGACTCGGCAGGTTGCTCGAAGATCAGGAAGCGTCGGCGCGTGTTGCCGCTGCGACGGCGTTGGGAAATTCGCGCCGCGCCGACGCCAGTCTG
>JAYWEH010000222.1:0-11933 GCA_043780025.1 Deltaproteobacteria bacterium | reverse complement strand
CGCTGATCCATGTGGGATGCCTCAACCCTCGCCCTGACGTGCAACCCTCGGCCGCCCTGCAGGATGATATTGGCAACCCGGACGGGCAGGTGCCCGGAGCTGGTGCAGACCCCGGCACGCTTGACCCCGGTGCAGAAACGCCAAACTACCTCGGGGAAGAGCCGAGCAACACGGACGACAATGATCCGGGCTCCGGCGCGCCGCCTGCGAATCAATCGCCGCCCACGACTGGGGGAGTCACGCCTGACGCCGGTCCCGACGCGGGCGACGCGGGCCCCTGAGAGCCCGCGCCGGCGAGGCTAGCGCAAATACGCTAGCTCGCAGCAGCTCGTTTTTGGTCAGATCAATCGACGCAGATCTGTGCGGCGGTACACTCGGCGACGCGCGACAACGTGTCGAGCGGGCTCGAACACTCTTCCTCGCGAATGGCGGTCATGCACTCGCTCAGCTGCGCTTCGTTCACGCCGCCAGGGCATTCGCGCGCGTTCAAGTCGTCTTTCCAATCCGCGCGGACGCGTGCCAGACAGTCCTGCGTCGACGAATAGGTCCGATCGTCACCGACGTTGTTGCAGCGGTCTTCCCGAGCACAGCGGGCTTCGGCGATAGAGTTCGAAGCAGAGCGCGTCGTCTCCACACTAGCCACAGGTTCCGCGTACGCCGTCTCCACGGCGCGCGGCGGCGGGTTGTTGCTGCACGCAGCAACGATGGCGAACAATCCAACACAAATACCAAGCTTCATAACAGCTTTCACGTTTCCTCCAGAGGAGTGAGGCCCTGCGCGCGATTATCGCCGCAACGCCGCTAACAACATGGCGGTACCGACTAGGCCCTCGCATTGCACCCCACATGCCACCCCGCCTTTCACGCCTAACCCCGCGACATTCACCAGCGCCGTCGCTCGGGGAGGCGCCAATGATCAGACGCGACAGCTCATCGGCGCCCCGCTGCGGCGAGCCGCCCCATCTCCGTCCTGATCATTGACCCGTCTCGGCTACGCGCTCTCGCGTCACCGGATCATCGGCGGAATGGTCTCCACGAACACCCTCTTCCGGGAGTGGAGGCACCGTTCGCGGCCTTTCCGTAACGGGATCTTCCTCCGCATCGCTGCCAGCCGCCGGATCATTGGAAGGCTGGCCTTCGCCGAGTTCCTCGGCGTCCGCCTCTCGACGTTTTTTCGGGGTTGCCATGAGCCCGTTGGTCGCAAGAACCAAGCCAAGTGACGCCCAGCCCGACGCCTCCAGCTCCCAACGCGAGCCAGGGCACGCAGGCTCCAGGACAACGCCTGGGCTAGGCCCCAAGACCCCAGAAACAAATCGAGCCTGGGTTAGGGCACCCAGGCTCCAGAGACAACGCCTGGGTTAGGGCACCCAGGCTCCAACAAACATCGTGGGTCATGAAGGACTTGAACCTTCAACCAATGGATTAAGAATCCACTGCTCTACCAATTGAGCTAATGACCCGCGTGCGCGAACTGCGCCGCCAAACGCTCATACAAACAGGCTCGCGTCAAGAGCTCGTGATCGGTGGCCGCCTCTTAACAGGCAGATCCGCTTTACGTTGGGCACCGCGGGGCAGCGCGCTGATTTGGCGCCGTTGGTCTCGGAGTGTTTGGCGCGCCCCGGAGGATTCGAACCTCCGACCACCGGATTCGAAGTCCGACGCTCTATCCAGCTGAGCTAGGGGCGCAAAGGATTGATGGCGGCTGAAAACCGCCGACCCTCTCGCGGCAATAACCGTCCGGCACTGGTCGGGTCAAGCGGCTCTTGTGTGGGGGACACGACATGGCGCGACGGCAACTCTTCAATGAGCCGCCCTGCTGAGGCGTTCTCAGACGATTTTCATGCGACGCGGCACGTCTCGCTACGTCGAAGCAGTCACCATCATAGGGCCATTGCCGCATGCTCGATGCGGAAGGGCTCGCGACCAAGGGCCCCTCTAGTGAGCCGCGCTACTGGCGAGCCGGCTGACTGACGACGCTCGGACAGAGACCAACGTCGACAAAAAGAAACAGCGGCCTGGGTGGAGGGGGGGGAAACACCCAGGCCGCCGTTAGAACAAAGCGGCAGCAGACCGGACGGAGGGGGGGGACGCCATCGACCTGCTGCCTCGTCGCACGATAATGCAGGTTCCGTACCGAACACTGGGGGTCGTTTTTTCAGCTAGTTAGGGGCCTGCTATTGGGCGGTGCACTCCATTTGTGAAATGCAAATAGCGTTTCTGAAATGATTCAATCCGGTGTCGGAGGAATGACCGGCTGCCGAAAGCACTCTTTGAGGGTCCGGATGTCACCCCGTCGCTAGTGCCGGTGGACGTGCGTTTGGACCCGCGCTCGGCCCGTTGAAGCCGTCATGCGAGCGGACACTCGCGCCAAAGCCGAATCATTTCGTGGCAGGCTGCGCGGCGTCGTGCGACTTGCACCCTTTGTCGAGTACCGCGTCCAGCGCGTCGCCGTGACGTCTGGCTTGCGCTCGGCCGGAACGGGTGCAACGTGACTTTGCAGTCTTGGCGCGACCGGCTCTGGCGCTCAAACCGCGACCGCTGGGTCGACTCCGCAATCGCTGCGGGGCTGTTCGCAGGATATCTAGCCTGGCTGATCGCGACGGCGGACACGCTGGGCTACTCGCGGGACGAGGGCTTCTACTTCAGCGCGGCCCGCTCGTACGGGAAGTGGTTCGAGCTATTGCTCAGCGATCCGAGCCGCGCGTTCGAACGCACGCTGGTGGATCAGTATTGGAAAGAGAACAGCGAACACCCAGCGCTGATGAAGTCGCTGTTCTGGCTGTCGCATCACGAGCTCGCGGGCACGGTCTTTCGGGAGCCGGGCACGGCCTACCGGTTTCCCAGCATGGTGCTCGCCGCAGGCTTGGTGGCGGCGCTGTTCCATTGCGGGCGCAGCGCCTTTGGTCGGGCGGGAGGGCTGGTGGCCGCGGGGGCTTTCGCGCTGATGCCGCGGATTTTTTACCACAGCCATCTGAGCTGCTTCGACGTGCCCATCGCGGCCCTGTGGTTCTTCACGGCATTTGCTTACCAGCGCAGCCTGGAGCGTCCGGGCCTCCGCTGGCCGCTCGCGTGCGCGCTGCTGTTTGGGCTCGCGCTCGACACAAAACACAACGCCTGGATTCTGCCGCCAGCGATAGCTCTGCACATCCTGGTGCGCCACGTGCTCGAGCTCAGCTCCACGTCGGCGCTCCGTTCAGGCTCGCGTTGGCAACGGGTACTGCGCCTGCTCCGGATCCAGGTGCCGCTCGCGCCCGTGTTGATGCTCTTCATCGGCCCCGCGGTGCTGTACGCCGGTTGGCCGTGGATTTGGCGGGATACCTGGGCACGGCTCGAGGCGTACGTGAGGTTCCACACCGAGCACGTCTATTACAACATCGAGTTTCTGGGTCGCACCTACTTCGAGCCGCCATTCCCGCGCAGCTATGCCTGGGTGATGACGGCGGCGACAGTGCCGGCGATCACGCTGGTGCTCGGCGCCATCGGGTTTGCGACGGCAGTCGTGTGTGGCGCCAAGGCTTGGAACGCGCGCCGCCGATTGCTCCGCACTCCAGAGCCTGAGGCCTCGACGGGCGACGTGGCCGTGCCGAGCGCTGCGACGCGGAGTGCTCCGGAGCTGTTGTGGGCTATTGGTATCGTCGCGAGTTACGGGCCCTGGCTGTCGAACGAGACGCCGATTTTCGGGGGCACCAAACATTGGATCACGGCGTATCCTTTCCTCGCGCTCTTCGCGGGCCGCGGCTTCGTCTGGGTCCTCGGCTCATTGCGCAGCGAAATGCCCTCGCTCGGTCGCTTCCCAAAGCTCACCGCTGGGGCCCTCGGCGCGTGTGCGCTGCTCGGGCCTCTGGCCATGACCTGGAATTCGCACCCGTGGGGATTGAGCGCGTACACGCCGATCGTGGGGGGCGCGCCCGGCGCGGCGACGTTGGGGCTGAACCGCACCTTTTGGGGTTACACCACGGGCGCACTTCAGGATTTCATCAATGGCGCGGGGCCCAACCAGCGCGTGTTCGTACATGACACGGCCATGGACAGCTTCCGCATGTTGCAGAAGGATGGGCGCTTGCGCCGTGATCTCAAGCCGTGGTGGACCGTGTCGGGATCCACGCTCGCCATCTACCATCACGAGCAACACATGAGCCGTGTCGAACACATGATCTGGGTGGATTACGGCACGGTCGCCCCGGCGTACATCGGCGCATTCGACGGCGTTCCGGTGGCGTGGATGTACCAGCGCCCGCGCTGAGCCGCGGCTACCCTCCGATGTAGCTCATCTCGATGCGCGGCCGCTTGCCGAGCATGAGCGGCGCCTGCCCGCGCTGTTCGGAGTAGGCGTCGCGGCGCTGGCTCCAGATCCCCGAGATCAACGCCGAGAGCTCCGCGTCGCTCTGGCCACTGCGCAGGGCCGCGCGCAGATCGTGACCCGTGGAGGCGAACAGACACGTGTAGAAGGTGCCCTGAGCCGACAGGCGTCCGCGCGAACAATCACCGCAGAACGGTCGCGTCACCGAGGCGATGATGCCGAGCTCGCCCTGGCCGTCGCGAAAGCGGAAGCGTTCCGCGACCTCGCCCGGGTAGTTCGGTTCAAACGGTTCGAGGGGGAATACGCTGTCGATGCGCGAGAGCATCTCGGCCGCGCTGAGCACGTCGGTCTCCTGCCAGCCGTTGGTGCTCCCGACATCCATGAACTCGATCAAGCGCAAGATATGACCGCTGCCGCGGAAATGGCGCACCAGATCCAGGAGCCCCTGATCGTTGATGCCCCGGCGCATCACGGAGTTGATCTTGACTTCCAGACCCGCGCGCGCCGCAGCGTCGATGCCCGAGAGCACCGTCGCCACCGAGAACGGCGCGTCGGCCATGCGCTGAAACGTGGCGTCGTCCAGCGAATCCAGGCTGACCGTGACGCGCGCGAGGCCGGCTTCCGCGAGCGCCTCGGCCTGAGCCGCCAAGAGCGAGCCATTGGTCGTCAGCGCGACGTCCAGCTCCGGCCCGCTCGGCAACATCGCGATCAGGCTCGGCAAGTTCCGCCGCAAGAGCGGTTCACCCCCGGTCAGCCGCAATTTGCGCACGCCGAGCGCCACGAAGATTTGCGCCACGCGCGCGATCTCTTCGAAGCTCAGGATTTCCGACGCGGGCAGGAACCGGAAGCCGGGCCCGAACACGCTGCGAGGCATGCAGTAGCCGCAACGAAAATTGCAGCGATCCGTGACGGAAATGCGCAAATCGCCGAGCCGCCGGCCGCGCGGGTCGAGCGGCGGCGCCTGCGCATCGAGCGGGTCCGGAGAGCGCATCACGCGGCGGAACCTAGCACGTTTCGCGCTGCTTTTTTTGCGGCCGCGCGGCTCGGGGGCCCAGACTGCAGCGGTTGGCCGCCCCGATTGCGAGCCACTCCGGGCTGAGTTAGACCGCTCGAGGCGTGAAGCTCTATTCGTTTGACGTGGACGGCGAGCGTCTGGATCAGCTGCCGCTGGCGGCTCGGCGAGCGCTGGATTGCGCCGGTTGGAAGTTACCTCTGGCCGGATGGAGCAGCCTGGACCGCACGAGGCGGCAAGGGCTCGTTGCGTTGGGCAGTGCCGCGGAGGTCGACGTCGAACGCGTGGCAGAGAACGTGGCCGGCGCGGAACCACCGGGCCAGGCTTGCGAGAGCTTGCCGGACCTGCCCGCGGATCAGCCGCCGGCCGCGCTCGTTCAGGCGTATTCGGCTTTTGGGCGATTGAGCCCCGCGATCTGGACGGCGCTCACGCCGCTCGACCGCTACGCGCTGAACAAGGTTGCGCCAAAAGGTGAACCGGAGCGGCTCGCCGCGGCGTACGCCGAAATCATCGGCCACTCGCAGGTGTCGACTCACGTGCGCGCTGCCGGGGGCGTGCAGATGGTGAACGTCGCGGACAAAGCCGTCACGCGGCGGCGCGCCGAAGCCGAGAGCCGTGTCAGCATGAATCGAGAGGCCTTCGAGCTGCTCGCGAGCCACAACGTACCCAAGGGCGATGTGCTCGGCACGGCGCGCATCGCCGGCATCATGGCGGCCAAGCGGACGCCGGATTTGATCCCGCTGTGCCACGCTCTCGAGCTCACTCATGTGGCCGTGGATTTGCGACTCGAGCCTGGGAACCATTGCGTCTGCATCACGGCCGTCGTGGAGACCGTCGGCAAGACGGGCGTCGAGATGGAAGCGCTCGTGGCGGCGAGCCACGCGGCGCTCACGGTCTACGACATGCTGAAAGCGATTGATCGGGGCATGCAGATCGGGCCCACTCGACTCGTGGCCAAATCGGGCGGTGCTTCGGGGGATTTTTCAGCCGAGGGCTCCGCATGAAACGATTGGCTGAAGTGCGAGAAGCGCCGCTGAGCGTGGACGAGTGCCTGGCGGCGGTGCAACGGCCCGAGGCCGGCGGAGTGACGCTTTTTCTCGGCACGGTGCGGGACCACAACGAGGGCCAAGCCGTGACGCTGCTCGAGTACCAGGCGTACGCGAGCATGGCGGAGAAGGAGCTCGGTGGCATCGCGGAGGAGATAGAACGCGAATACCCGGGCACGCGCTTGGCCTGCCAACATCGCGTCGGGCGCCTCGAAGTGGGGGATATTGCGGTGATTTGCGCAGCCAGCGCCGCCCACCGCGGTCACGCCTTCGGCGCCTGTCAGGCGCTGATCGATCGGATCAAGGCGCGCGTGCCGATCTGGAAGCGGGAGCACGGCCCGAGCGGCCCGCACTGGGTGGGCTGGCAGGACGTGCGCACTCCAACGTAAGCGGCCCAAGCGCCGTGAGCCGGCGCATGAAATCAGCCCCCGTGAGGAGCCTATAGGCCCCGGGGGTGGCGGGCGTAGTGCAAAACATGACCTTAGATATCCGCGTGGTGGCCGCGCTGCTCTTCGGCTCGGGCCTCACCTCGCTGGTCTACCAGACCGCCTGGCAACGCATGTTCCGCGTGGTCTTCGGCGCTTCGACTCTGGCGTCCGCAGCGGTGCTCGGCATCTTCCTGGGAGGGCTCGGGCTGGGTGGCTTGTGGTTCGGGCGGCGCATCGAAAAGAGCGAGCGGCCGCTCGTGTATTACGGCAACCTCGAGCTTGGCGTGGCGGTGCTCGCCGCGCTCACGCCCTGGTTGATGGAGGCCGGGTCTTGGGTCTACTTCGCCCTCGGTGCAACACCAGCGCTCGGGACGGCGGGGGCAACCGCCGTGCGCTTGCTGATCGCCGCGCTCGTGATGGGGCCGGTGGCGGTGTTGATGGGGGGCACGTTGCCTGCCGCCGCGCGCGCCGTGGAGTCGGACAGCGACGCCGCGCGCGGCAAGCTGGCAGTGCTGTATGCGGTGAACACGCTGGGCGCCGTCGCAGGCTCGCTGATTGGCACGTTCCTCACCTTCGAGGTGCTGGGCACACGGCTGTCTTTGTGGACGGCCGTGCTCTTGAACCTGCTCGTGGCCGTCGTCGCGCGTGCGCTGGGACGTGACGCGCCCAAGGTGCCTGCTTCGGAAGCGAGCGCCGCGCAGACCGCGTCGCGTGAGCCCTCCGGGGCCGTGGAGGAGCCTCTGAGCGTGGCGCCGCGCGCGCTCGTGTACGCGGTGGCGGCGGTCGCCGGCTTCGTGTTTTCCAGTCAGGAGCTGGTCTGGTACCGCATGTTGGCGCCGCTGCTCGGCGGTTCGAGCTTCACGTTCGGCTTGCTGCTCGCGATCGCACTGTTCGGCATTGGCGCGGGGGGGTACCTGTACAGCCGCCGCCCCGAAGGCCGCCCTGCCAGTCTCGAGCTCCTGACGGGCACGCTGGTGCTGACCGCGCTCGCGATCGCATTGCCGTTTGCGCTCGGCGACACGTTGGCGCTGTACGCAGCCTACACGCGGCCGCTGTCCGCGCTCGGCTTTCCCGCGCTGGTGGCGACCTGGCTGGCAGTGGGCACGGTGGTGATCCTGCCGGCGGCGCTCGTCGCCGGCTACCAGTTTCCGGTTATCTTTGCCTTGCTCGGGCGCGGCCGACATGAAGTCGCGCGCCAGGTTGGCGTGGCTTACGCATTCAATACGGTCGGGGCCATCGCCGGGGCCTGGATCGGCGGCTTCTGGCTGCTGCCGGTGCACGGGGCCGTGGCGACCTGGAGGCTGTCGGTGTTCGCGCTGCTCGCAATGGCGGCTGTCGCGCTCGCGCAGCGCCTGGGCAAGTTGCCCGGCGAGCTCTTGCGGGTGCGCGGCGCCGTGGCGGCGCTGGGCGTGTTGGCGGCCGCATGTGCGCTTGCTACTGGACCGAGCGCGGTCTGGCGCCACGCCGCGATCGGGGCCGGGCGTTTCGAGGTGAGCGGGGACAGAAATGGGCTGCTCGCGCAGGTGCGCCAGGCGCGGCGGCACATCTCCTGGGAGCAGGACGGCGTGGAATCTTCGGTCGCCATGGCGACGACCGATGGCATCGGCTTTCTCGTCAACGGCAAGAGTGACGGCTCGGTCCGCCGCGATCGCGGCACCCAGGGCATGCTCGGGCTCGCGCCCGCGCTGTTGCACGCTGCGCCGAAGAACGTCTTCGTGTTGGGCCTCGGCACCGGCATGACGGCGGGCTGGGTGGCGAGCGTGCCCGGTGTCGAACGGGTGGACGTGGCCGAGCTCGAGCCAGCCGTGATCGAGGTGGCGCGCGCGGCCGCCTTGGCCAACCAGGACGTGCTCGGTCGCAAGAACGTGCACGTGATCGAAGGGGATGGACGGGAGCTCTTGCGCGCGAGCGCGCAGCGTTACGACGTGATCGTGAGCGAGCCGAGCAACCCTTACCGCGCCGGCGTGGCGTCGCTGTTTACGCAGGAGTTTTATCGCGTCGTCGATCAGCGCCTGGCGCCGGGAGGGATCTTCGCGCAGTGGGTGCAAGGCTACGAGGTCGACATGCTCACGCTGCGCACGGTATTGAAGACGCTGTACAGCGTGTTCTCCGAGGTGGAGATCTGGCACACCCAATCGGACGACTTGATGTTGCTCGCCACGCGCGAGCCGTCGGTCTACGACCTGGCTCATCTGCGCGAGCGGCTCGCGGCCGAGCCCTACCGGTCAGCCCTGCCTCGTCTGTGGCTCGTGGAGGGTGCGGAGGGGTTCTTCTCGCACTTTCTAGCGCCCGCGGCGCTGAGTCGAAACATCGCGGACGCCTTTGACCCGGCCATCAACACGGATGACAGCACCGTGCTCGAATACGCGTTTGCCCGTCAGGTGGGTGTGGAGAGCGAAGGCGTATCGCTGCAGCTGTTGCAGCTGGCGCACGGTTTGGGCCGCCCCAAGCCGCAGCTCACCGGCACGCTCGACTGGGCCCGCGTACGGGAGCTCGAAGGCCGCAGCTGGTGGATGTCCGGAGCCACTACCCCGCCATTGCCCGGCGCGCTCGACCAGCGCGTGCAGATGCGGCTCGACGCGGTGGAGTTGGGCTGCAGCAGTCGGCCCGGAGAGGTCCTCGGTCGTTGGAACGGCGCGCCCGGCAGCGACGCGCCGCCACACGAGCCGCGCGACGTGGTCGAGACCTTCGTGCTCGGCAATGCCCACGCTTTGGCGGGGCACGAGCAGGCCTTGGCCCTCGCCGACGTGCTCCTCGCGCGAGGCTTTCCCACGGAAGCGCAGCTGATCCGCGGCCGCTTTCAGCTCGCCAAGCAGCGGCTGCGCGAGGGCGTTACCGAGCTAATCGTGGGGCTCACTCATCTGCGTCAGGACGCCTTGACGTTGTGCCTCAGCTCCAGCGAGCTCATCACCAGCCTGAGTCGCGCCGCACGTGCGGAGCGCGAGCTGCGCGCCGAGGCGTATCGAGCGCTCATGGCCGGGCCGTTTGCGGCGTACACAAACGAAGATCTGCGGCTGCAGACCGCGCAAGAGCTGGCCGCGGACCTCGACGATCCAGGGCTGTGTTTGGCCGCGCTCGGCCAGGACCTGCAATTGCCCCGGTGGGATCTGGTCGCGCTCGAACGCCGCGCGCGCTGTCTCGGCCGCGCTAAACATCCACTCTTCGGCGAAGCCGAAGCGGACATGGAACAATTCTTGGTCAATACGCCCGGCCGCATCGCGGCCGGCCTCAACCTCGATCCCAAGCTGCCGCTGAGCCTCGCCACGGCGCCATGACCCGAGGGGCTACCCCTCGGAATCGAGGCACTAGAGTTCGCTCAGCACCAGGATCGGGACCGAGTCCCCCGCGCGCGCGCCTTCGCTGTCGGCCGCGATCGCGATCAGCACGTCGGCGCGCGCCAGGCTCGCGACGTTGCCGGACGCTTGATTGTCGAGCGGCGTCACGCCCTCCGCCGACGACACCCCGCGATAAAACCCCATGCGGCCCGTGCGCTGGCGGATCTCTCCGAGTAACCGCGCGTGGCGAAAATGGGGACCCGGCTCGAGTTCGCCCTGCAGCGCGCGCACGAGCGGCAACCCGAACAAAGCAAACGTGAGCTGTGCGGAGACCGGATTGCCCGGCAGCCCGAGGATGCGCGTCGGACCGAGGCGGCCGAAGACGAGCGGCTTGCCCGGCTTGATCGCCACCTTCCAGAAATCCAGAACAGCGCCTGCCCGTTCGAGCGCGGGGCGCACCAGATCATAGTGACCGACGCTGACGCCGCCGATCGTGATCAACAGATCCGTGTCGGCGAGCGCGAGCGAGAGCCGGCGTTCGAGCGCGCTGACGTCGTCTGCCGCAGCAGGCAAAATCTGCACGATGGCACCAGCGCTCTCGGCGTGAACCGCGATGGCGAGCGAGTTGGACTCGGGCACGCTGCTCGCGGAGCCGGGCTGACCTGGCGGGCGCAGCTCGTCACCCGTGCTGATGATGCTGACGCGGGGCCGCCGCGCTACGACCACGTCTGCGCGATCGAGCGCTGCCGCCAGGCTCAATTGGTAGCCGCGCAGCCGCGTGCCGCGTGCGAGCCCGAGCGCGCCTCGCGCGAGATCTTCACCGCGCCGGCGCACGTGATCACCGTCCTTCGGTGACGCTTCCAGCACGATGCCGCCCGGAACTTCGCGCGTATCTTCTTGCGCGACGACGGCGTTTGCCCCGACGGGCAAGGGCCCGCCCGTGAAGATCCGGCAGGCGCTGCCGCGCGTGAACAGGAGCGTATCCGCGCCGGCTCGGCTTTCACCATGAACCGGCAGGGACCAGGGCCCTCGGCCCGAAAAATCTGCTGCGTCGACGGCGTAGCCATCCATCGCGCTGTAGTCGAACCGCGGCAGCGGATCGGTGGCGCAGAGGTCCTCCGCGAGCACGCGTTGTGCGGCCGCGCGAAGCGGAAGGCGCTCGCTCGGGAGCGCTTGCACTCCGCTCAAAATCGCGCGGCGCGCGTCTTCAAACGGCAACATGGGGTTGCCTCCGAGTGACGCTGTCCGAGCGCGCCTCGCGGCATGAAATCGAAGCGTATCGGGTAGATTCGAAGCTCGTCACCCGTAACAGGCTAGTCCTTTGATTGGCGTCGGGTCGACCGCGATTTGGGCCGATTTTCCGGCATGCTTGCGGCCGTGTTGCTCCGGCCCCATGCTTGCCGAATGAATGCCTCCCGCGCGCTCGGAGTGCTGCTCGTACTCCTGATTTCGGGCTTTCGGGCCGAGGGTGCCGCTGCGCAATCCGATGAAGATTCCAGCTGGTTTGATCAGACCACTGAATCCCCGAGCCCTACGGAATCAGAGCGGCCGACGTTGCGCATCGTGGGCAACGCCGGCGCCGGTAGTCCGTACGCGCCACCACCGCCCGATTTTCGTTCGGACGGGACTGACACGGGTTTCGCCCCGCCCGTGGCGAGCGAACCTGGACCGATGGACCCGGACGAGGCTGAGCGAGAGCGTGCCGAAGGTGCGGACAGCGAGGCGCAGCAACGTGCGGTGCGCGAATTCTCGCCGCATCTGGCGCCCTACGGGTTCTGGGTCGACGATCCCCATTATGGCCGTGTCTGGGTGCCGACGCGCAGCGTGGTGGGTGCCGGCTTTGCGCCGTACGTCAGCTCCGGTCACTGGGAG
>JAYWEH010000221.1:0-11939 GCA_043780025.1 Deltaproteobacteria bacterium | reverse complement strand
CGTACTGGAACGGTAGCCTGTCGGAGTTCACCAATGTCGGCTTGATGGGGCAACGGTTTGCGCTCGACAATAATCCATTCCCCGCCATCGCCGTCGCTGGGACCTCGGACAGTGGCTATCACGGTGACGGCCATGTCCTGAACGGTGATCTAATCGAGGCAGTTGCGAACAACTTCGTTCCTCGATTCTTCGCGTGGCACGGCTACATCGACGACCTCTGGACCAAGCGGCGACCGGACCTCAGCAGCTTTGCGTTCGCGCAGTCGGACGGGAGCGACTACCCGAATCCGCAATTGCTGACCATAGTTCGGGATTTGATCGCGTCTGCCGACGCAGTCGAACCGTCGACGGCAATCCAATCCATTAACCTGAGCAACGGCAATGGCACGTTGCGAGTCAAATTCAACGTGCGGCCGGATCCGTTTAATCGACCGCTGCGGCTCGACATCCGCTGTGAGGTGTTGCGAGAGGCAGTGAGCAATATTCCTGTCATCACCATCAATCGCTCACTGACCATGACGACCGGTGCAGCGGTTGGCCCTAGCGACCGCCAGCAGGGCACGGATTTCGTGGAAGCATTTGTTTTCGACGGAGCCGCCGGGCTCGTCGATGGCGATGGCGCGGGCCCGTTTGCCTCCAGCAATTTGTCCTTTTCCCCGACTTCGACCGGCTTCAGGAACAGCGCCATTCGAGTCACCGCGTATTTGAGCTGTGCTCGCCTGGCAAATGGCACCGTACCGCCCACTAGCGGCACGGTATCGAGCGCCGGCACTGCATTGACGGGGAGCGGAACCTCTTTTTCGACTCAGCTCAACCAGGGCGACCTCATTCGCGCAAACGGCCAAGTGCGGATGGTCGCCCTGATCAATTCCAACACGTCGGCAACTCTACTCGACGTTTTCCCAGCGAATCTGCCGGCTGGGACGACGTTCGAGCGCTTGGATGGCTTCGATCATGAGAGCGTCATTGAACTCCCGCTGATTCAGGAACAGCAAGCCCCCGAGATCACAACCTATCTGGATCGTAGTTCATTCAGCAAGGATCAGGTCGACGCTGTTGAAAGCGGTGGTTCGAGTGTCTTTGAAAACTCGTTCTATGTCGTCCTGCAGGATCGAACGTCCCGAGCAGCAGCCATCTCGTGGCCTGCGGAGGTGGAGCCTACGCTTCGGGGGCTAATTGTTCCCCCGGTCTATGGGGCGGGATTGTTTACGGATCTCGCGCACAGTCCGAGCGTGGAGTTGCGCGATCTGTCGAACAATCTCGTGCCGGGCCTGTCTGTCAGTGTCACCACGGCGACTTCCGAGTCACCCGGCTTGCATCCCGCCATTCCGCAGCGGGTTACGCACACCTGTCGCGTTATTTTTGCTGGAAATACGGCGTTCTCCGGCATGATGCCCGGTGATCCACCCAAGGATTTGAAGCTGGTGATCACAGCGACCGATCGCGCGGGCAATCGTATCACCGATGAGACGAAACGGGTTCGGCTTCAGGTCGACGCCAACCCTTACATGCTCGATGGTGCAGTGCCGTGGTTGAGCACCGACACCCGCGTCTTCAAAATCGCGTCCGGGCAACCGCGGTTTGGCGTCGTCTCGGGGTGGACCAACCCCAATACTTTCATCCAACAAGTGATCCAGAATCTCCGCGCCGGCGGCGGCACGGCTGGCGGCGAGAGCTTCGACAGTCTGCCGACCGATCAGCAAACGGCGCTGCTCGAGTATTCGACGGTGGTGAACGGTGTCACCATCTATAACTTTGCCCTTTGCAAGATGCGGCTTCAGAGCGAAACCGGCGCCAGTAGCGTTCGGGCGTCATTTCGGTTCTTTCGCTGGGGCACCGCGAATGTGGAGTTCGACAATACCCTCGCATACCGAAGCGCCGCGAGCGGTATTGCTAAGTTGGGCAGGACGACGACTGACGAATTGGCGTCGATTCCCTTCTTCGCGGAGCCCCGCGTCGCCGCCTCTGCCGACATGAACGGCCAGAGCGATCCCCTCAATGCGCACAGCTTCGGCGCCACTGGCGGAGCGGAAGCTGTCAGCTACTTCGGCGCGTATCTGGACATCAACCAGACCACTCCGCGGTTCCCGGCGACGTTCGTCGGCGACGGGGGATTCGCTGGCGCGTTGCAATCGATCCGTTCACTCTTGATTGGTAATCACCAGTGCATGGTCTGCGAAATCGTGTATTCGCTCGACCCGACCGTCAACGGTGCCACCCCTGGAACATCCGACAACCTCTCGCAGCGCAACTTGCTGATCGTTCAAAGCGCGAACCCCGGCGATCCGGTGACGCGAACCGTCCAGCACCCATTCGACATCGATCTGACGAAGAAGCGAAAGCGTCGCGTAATTCACGAGCAGCCGCATATAGCAGGCGTGCACGGAGGAGTTCATGGCCTTGAGCACGACGTCACACACGATCACCTGCACGCGCCGAGCCCTCATCTCAATCCCGATGAGAACTGCTGTGATGAACTCCTCGTGCTTCAGCCTTTTCCGAAAGCAGCTCCTATCGATGCCCATCACGGTGGCGCCCTCGGGCACGTCAGGACGGGGTGGCTCGCACAATTCCCCGAGTTGTTGGCGAAGCGCCTCGAGCGCGCCGAAGCCGACCAACACACTCGCCGTCAATGGGAACTCGATGCCGACGAATGGAAGACGGGGCTGGGAGTCGACGAACTCGCCATATTTTGGAACGACCTGCCCCGAGGGTCCGTTGTCGACCTGTATCTACCCGCGCTCTCCGTTGGTGAGGTATTCAACCTGAGGAGCCTGCGTCACGCGCCCGACACAGTGAAGCTCCTCGACAATCATACACTGCGCTTGACCCCAGCAGGTGTCACGTTCCTGCCGATGCCGGCTCACGCCGGAGACAACCTCGCTGGCCTCGTCAGCGTGCAATTGCCGCCCGGGATCAAGAAAGGTCAACGCTTCAAGGTCGACGTCTTGCACATGCGCGCCGACGAGGCGCGTGCTCTCGGTGGTTTTCAACTGAACATCCAGGTCGAGAAGGCGCATGACCTTCATGCCCAGGAACGGCGGATGCTGGAGCTCTTTCATTCACGACTCAGCCTCACGCCCGTCGGCAGTCGGTGGAGGCCGATCCTGGAGCGGGAGGTCGGATTCACGCGGCTACGCGCCAAGGCGCTGATCGACCTGGCCAACGTGGAGGGCGGAGCCGAAGTGCTGAGCTGGAGCGATCCGACCCAGGATCAGCGGGGACAGCCCATTCGCGTGGTGCTCGAAAAGATCCGGATCACGGATGATCGCGAGCCCTGGTGGAAGGGCAAGGGTGAGTTCAAGTTCCAATCGAGGGTATCGACACCCAACAACGGCAACCAAACTCAAAAACGCGAGCTTCCCTGGGACAAGTACTACTCGCGCGGGGCTCGGGCCGGCGAAAATGAGATCATCCTCGAAGAAAGCGTGTTCGAGGGTTACGTGGAAAACAAGCTTTTAATCGAAGTCGGCGGCGTCGAGCTCGATACGTTCGACGCCGACGATCGGCTGAGCACCTACAAGCGTGAGTTCATGGGCGCCCCGGCGACTTGGATTGGGTCGTATTCTCCGCAGGCATCGGGCGGTGTCGAAGACACTGGAGGTTGGCAAATTTGGTACCGCGTCGAGTACGCCGGGTAAGTCCTGGTTAGCGAGGTAGCCGCTCAATGCGTGCCTGATTCATCTGCGCTGACGGCGGCCTCCGCAATTCCGACCGTCGCCAGCGCACCTTCCGGAATGCGGCCGGCGCGGAGCTGCTCCAAGTCGGCTGCAGCCAGCCAGTATTCCCTGAGCGCTTCCACGTACGCGCGACCCGTTTCAATTTGGTCGCGACGCGCGATCAGCAGCTGGAAAACGGACGCGTTCATGGCATTGAACTGAAGCTGGGTGTCGTCCAGTATCCGCTCCCGCATCGGGATCAACACGTTCTTCAGGTACAGCGCCCGCGCTCGAGCCGTGCTCGCGCGGGCCTGCACGGCGCGCGTCGCCGCACGAACCCGCGTTCCCATTGCCGCGTAGAGCTGCTCTTCTCGGCGCATTTCTGCCTGGGCCCGAGCCACTTCTCCCTGCCCTTGATAAAAGATCGGGAGTTCGACCTCAGCCACTGGTCCATATCCCCATTCACCACCCTCTCGCTCAAAGGTGACGCCGGCCTTCAGCTCCGGCAGAAAGCCCTGCGCACGCGCGAGATTGGCGCGCTTCGCTGCCGCCGTGAAGCGCTGCCGAATGGTGGCGAGCTCGACGCTGCGCTCGACGGTTCGACCTTCGAGGCTTTCCGGCGAAATGTCCTCGGGAGCCGCCAATCGACCCAGCGCCTTCCAGCTCGCGTCCCTTCCCCACACGCCGAGCAGCGTATTGAGGCGCTCCCGCGACGTCGCAAGTGCGGTTTCGGCGCTGGAATAGCTGACGCGAGCTTCGTCGTACAGCACCTGCTGGCTGCTGAGGTCGAGGTCCGTCATGTTACCCGCGCGGTGGATTTCCTCCGCCGCCACGGTCGCGGCCTTCAACGCCTCGAGCACGGAGCTCCGCAGCTCCAGGATCTGTTGGTCGGCGAGATAGCTGTAGAAAGCCTTGCGAACGGCCAGAATGAGGTCCATGACGCGCCCCGCGACCTCCAGCTTGACCGCGCCGAGTTCGGCCTGGGCCGCCCCGTTTCTCATCGGCAGCAGGATGAGCTCCGACAGATCTTGGGAAAGGGTCAGCTCGGTGCTAGTCGAGCCCGTGTCGCCGGATTGCAGGCTACCTTCCACAGACGGATTCGGCAGGCGAAGGGCGCGCACGACATCTGCGCGCGCCATGCCCAGCGCTTCGAATGCGGCCTGGACCTCCGCATTGTTCACGAGCGCGAGCTTAACGGCGCGGTCAGCGGTCAGCGGTGCGCGGAGAATGGCCTTGGCCTCTGCGCTCGAGCTTCCCGCGGAGTCGACGTGCCGCCAGCGCACCTCGTGCCCGGTGCGCGATACGACGCTGCGGACATCGTCATAGCCCGCATTGGGGGGCACACAAGCGAGTAGCGCGGCGAGCGGCAAGGCCCACGTAGCGGCGCGTGTCATCACTCGCCCTCCCCGAGCGTCGACCTTTGACCCCGGTTTCGAGCTCTGATCAATCATTTGTCGTCTCCGAAGGCGGCGACTTCTCCTTCTCGACCAGCTTCATCCCGCAGGTGGGGCACTGCCCCGGCTCGTCACTAATGACTTCGGGGTGCATCGGACAGGTCCAGCTCCCGGCGGAGGCTCGATCCGCCGCCAAGGCCTCGTGCATGCCTCGTGCCGACTGCTCAGGAGCGACCTCGAGGTGGTGGTGGTGTCCGTGGCCGTCGGCGTGCTCGTGGGCGGCGCTCGCGTGCGCGGGATGGTTGGCAGGCGTTTCGAGCGTCGTGGAGACGCAGGCCGCGAGAGCGAGCGTGGAACAGAACCCGCCGAAAGCGGTGGTCACGGCTTGAATGATGGCAATAAACATGGTCTCTCTCCTTGGTTCTTCAGCTGGGGACGGTGATACCGTCGCGTTTCAGGTCTATGAGGCTCGCGCGTTGCGCGAGCTCTGTGGGTGGGCTCTGGTACCAACCCGGATCGTCGTAGGTCGCGAGGTGGTCACGCACCTTGAGCAGGGTGAACATGCCCCCCATCGTGATGTAGTCGAACGGGCCGTGGGCACCGACCATCGGAATGCTGTTCTTGGGAACGGGCATGCCCATGTCGCCCATGTCACCCATCCCTTCCTGCCCCATCGTCATGTAGCCGGGCAGCAGTGGCCGCACGCGCGCGTCGAGCGGGCGATGTTTGACGCCGAGCATGTTCGGCAGGCCGTGACCCATCTGGTTCATGACGTGGTGGGTCATGTGACAGTGAAAGGCCCAGTCTCCCGGCGCGTCCGCGACGAACTCGATGTCCCGGGTGCTGCCCACCGGCACGAGCACCGTCGTTTCGGGCCACTGCGCGGACACGGGAAGCACGCCGCCATCTGTCGCCGTCACCTTGAAGTAGTGCCCATGCAAATGGACCGGGTGGTGATCCATCGCACTCAGATTGCCGAAGCGTACCCTCACCCGTTCCCCGGTCTTGCAGACCAGTGGCGCGGTACCCGGGAACGCGCGGGCATTCATGGTGAGCACGTTGAAATCGCTCATCGCGTTCGGATCGGGCCGCGACGTCCCGGGTTCGATGCGCCACTCGCTCAGCAGGATGGCGAAGTCGCGGTCGACTCGGTACTCCGGCGTCGGATGGCGTGGGTGCACCACGATCATACCCATCATCCCCATCGCCATCTGGGTCATCTCATCATGGTGTGCGTGATACATGAAGGTTCCGTGCTGACGCAGCGTGAACTCGTACTTGAAGGTCTCACCCTTCCGGATCGCGCGTTGGTTGAGGCCGGCGACTCCGTCCATCCCGTTCGGCAGGAACACGGCGTGCCAGTGCACGGACGTTGGCGCCGCGAGTCGGTTCGTCACATAGATGCGAACGCGATCGCCTTCGACGGCCTCAAGGGTGGGCCCATGAACGCGGCCGTTATAGCCCCAGCACTGAGCGACCAGGCCGGGCGCGAACTCGTGCCGCACCTCCTCGGCGATGAGGTGGAACACCTTCACGCCGTCCACGATCTTGAACGGCAGCGTCGCACCGTTGGGAGTCATCACCGGCTGGTAATGAACGCCAGGGCGCCCGGGCGTCGCGTGCCCCGTCGCGTGCCAGCCACTGTACGAGGCTTCCCAGATTCGATTGCCCGCGGCCTTTTGTGCAGCAGGAGCGTCTTTGGCCGCCAGGAGGGCCGTACCCCCCGCGACCATGCTCGTCAGTAGGGCTTCACGTCGCGTAACCATCGGACTGCTTTCCTTTCGCCGAGGTCTGCGCTCACTGCGTCGTCTCGGACAGATCGTTGACGCCGCCTGAGACGCGGCATTACGCGCCAAACGCGCTTCTTCGCAGCGACGGCGCGCAGCGCCGTAATGAGGCGACAGCCGCTACGTCATCAGGGGGAGCGAGGAGGCTCACATGTCGAATTCAAAGAACTTTTCTGATGTGGCCCGTCCACCCGCGGCGAAAGGGCGCCCTCGGAGCGCATACATCGCCCTGGTGGCGGGGCTATTGGTCTCCGGCATCGGAGCTCTCTGGTGGGGACCGCGCAGCTATGACGTGAGCGCCACCGCACCGCATTCGGCGCCGCTCGAATGGGCTCTACGCCGGGGAATGGCGGCATCCATTCGGTCGCATGCCGAGAGTGTGGTTGTTCCACAAGGAACGAACCTCACCGATCCGCGACTCGCCGAGCGAGCCATCGGCCACTACAGTGTCGCATGTGCCCAATGCCACGGTGCACCCGCTCATCCTGCGGCGCCCTGGATGGTGCTCTATCCCGCTCCCTCGGACCTTACTCGGCCCGAGGTGGTCTCCCGCTGGAGCGACGCCGAGCTGTATTGGATCATCAAGAACGGTATCAAGGACACCGGTATGATCGCCCTTGGGCCGACGCATCCAGAGGAAGACGTCTGGGCCGTCAGCGCGTTCGTGCGGCAGTTGCCCGAGATGAGCGGCGCGCGCTACCACGAACTCGTGACCCAGTATCGCGCCCAACGAGCTGCAACGGGGGCAGCCCCAGCACACGGCCATTAGCCTGACGTGATTTAGTGAGACGCGTGCCCGCCCTACTCGCTGCCGCCGGGCACGCGCGGGGCTGACGGAGGCAAGTGCCCACAGCCCGACGAGCTCGGCACGCACGTGCAGTTCAGGCAGCCGTGGTCGGCACACGTGCCGCACGAACGCATGACCTGCTTGCGAAGCGCTTGGCGCGCGCGAAACACACGCACCCCGGCGTTGCTCGCGGAGATCCCGGCCCGCTCGGCAAAATCTTTGACGGCAACGCCCTCGACCTCGACCGTTCGCAATGCGACCGCGTATTCGTCTTTGAGTGTGCCGGCGAGCTCGCTCACGCACCGGCAGATCGCATTGCGCAATTCGACTTCGGGCTCGGAGCGATCCTCCACCTCTCGCCCGAACGCGGCTAGTTTGCGCTCTGCCGCTCCCATCCGGCGCCGCTGGTCGATGACCGCATTTCGCAGCAACCGATAGAACCACGCCACCACCGACTCGTCCGAGCGCACCTCGCCCAACTTGTCCATGCCTCGGACGAAGGCGTCTTGCAGGATGTCCTCAGCCAGGGCCCGGTTGCCGACGCGCTTCTCCAGAAACCCGAGAAACTGGCGGTGATTCCCCACGAGCACACGGACCAGGTCGGGGGTCGGGCGCGGATCCAGCTCCACGGCTTCCGGTTCGGTCGGCATGTTGGTCATGATGTGTCTCGCAAGCGTCGCGGGCAAGTTCGAACCTCATGGGGCTGACGCGGCCGAATCCCCGCCATTACACCCCTCGCGGCGCTGCGGTTTGGGCCAGTCGGCCCAGCTGGCCCTCTCGCGGCCCGCTCGCCAGTGCGGCCATCGGGGCTGGGCGCTCGAAGCGCCTCAGCCGCAACGAGTTGGCGAGAACCGACACGCTGGACAGCGACATCGCAGCGCTGGCCAGGACCGGCGACAGCGACCAACCGGTGCAGGGGTAGAGAACGCCTGCCGCGACGGGGATGCCGATGACGTTGTAGATGAACGCCCAGAAGAGGTTTTGCCGGATCGTACGCAGGGTGGCTCGGGCCAACCGGAACGCCACGGGAAGCCCCGCGATGCCACCCCGCAACAACGCGATATCCGCGGCCGCCACGGCGATGTCCGTCCCCGTGCCAATGGCCACACCCACGTGAGCCGCTGCCAGCGCCGGAGCATCGTTGATCCCGTCTCCCACCATGGCCACGATTTCACCGGCCGCGCGCTCTCGGGCGACGATGTCCGCCTTGTCCGCCGGCGTCACCTGAGCAAAGACCTTCCCGATACCGAGCTCGCGCGCCACGGCCTCCGCGGTGCTCCGGCGATCCCCGCTGACCATGGCCACCGAAATGCCGGCGGTGTGAAGTGCCCGGACCGCAGCACGAGCGGCTTCCGTGGGTGTGTCCGCGACAGCTATCAGCCCACTCGGGCGCCCGTCGATGGCCACAAACGAAGGGGTGCGGCCCCGGGCGCCGAGCTCCTCGGCGAGGCCTTCCAGCGCGCTCGTGTCCACGCCCGCACGGGCCAGCCAGGCGCTCGTTCCGATGCGTACGGTCGTGCCGTCGACGCGACCTTCGATTCCGTAGCCGGGCTCGCTCTGGAATGCGCTCGGGTACAGCGGTCGGGCCCCGCGCTCGAGCGCGCCGGCGACGATGGCTTTCGCCACCGGATGTTCGCTCTGATTTTCCACGGCTGCCAGCAGCGACAGCCACTCCTCGTCGCGCAGCCCGGACTGATTCACGTATTCGGTGAGCTGCGGCTTTCCGCTCGTCAGCGTGCCGGTCTTGTCGAGCAACACGCTCGTGATACGGCTCGCCGTCTCCAGCGCGACGCCACCTTTGATCAGGATCCCCAGCTCTGCACCTCGAGCCGCCCCGACGGCCACCGCGGCGGGCGTCGCCAGGCCCAGCGCGCAGGGGCAAGCAATGACGAGCACCGCGACCATGTGCTCCACTGCATTGCCGAATCCGGCGGCGCTCGGATCCAACCACCACCAGACACAAAGCGTCACCACCCCGATCACCATCACGACCGGAACAAAGTGGCCACTGACGACGTCGGCCAGGCGCGCGATGGGCGCGCGCGACCCCTGAGCTTGCTCGACCGCCTCGACGATGCGGGAAAGGGCGGTCTCCCTGCCCGTGCGCGTCACCTCCACCCGGAGTGCTCCGCTCTGATTCAGCGTGCCTGCAAACACCTTCTCCCCGGCTCGCTTGTCGACCGGCAGACTCTCGCCGGTCAGCATCGATTCATCCACCGCGGAGCTTCCCGATAACACCTCCCCGTCCGTCGGGATTCTTTCGCCGGGCCGCACCAAGACCCTCTCGCCGACCTTCAGCGACTCGACGGAGACCTGCTCCTCGCTGCCGTCCCCACGCAGGCGCACGGCAAGCCTTGGAACGAGAGAAACCAGGCCTCTGACGGCATCGGAAAGGCGCTTGCGGGCTCGCGCTTCCAGAAACTTTCCGAACAAGACGAGGCTGACGATGCCGCCTGCCGCCTCGAAATACAGGTGAGGCAACGACCCGTGTTCCGCATGTGGAAACAACCACGGCGCGACGACACCGACGGCCGAATAGGCCCAAGCGGCCAGCACGCCGACGCTGACTAGCGTATTCATGTCCGCTGCGCGATGCCGCAGCGCAACCCAGGCTAAGCGCACGAAGCGCCAACCCGGCCCAAACACGATGGGCGTGGCCAACGCCAATTGAATCCAGCGCGCCAGAGCCCCATCCGTACCCGGGATCACACCATGTGACATCGCAATCACCAGGAGCGGCAGGGCCAGCCCCGCCGCCAGCAACAGGTCCCTGCGCAGGGCGCGATCTTCCTCGAGCTCCGCTTGCTCGAGCTGCCCAGCGGGATCCCTGGAGGGCGGTCGGGACGATTCGCCCGCGCCGCCGTTCATGTCGAGCGCTGCGACCTCTGCTGCGTCGTAGCCCGCGGCGTGGACCGCCCGCGCCAGCGCGTCCACGCTCGCGAGCGACGGATCGAAGCGGATTGTCGCGCGGTGGGTGACCAGGTTAACGTTCGCCTCCGCGACGCCCGCAACGGAAAACAGCGCCCGCTCCACGCGGCGCACGCAGCTGGCACAGGTCATGCCTCGGATGGGTAGCTCGCAGCTGACGGTCTGATCCGGCTCCGGGTCGGGTGGTTTGGGTGTGGTATTGCGCATGGGGTCCTCTCGGGTTGGTCTCGAGCTGACGCCCAGCAGCCCGTGGCATTACACGTCCGCCGTCGGACTCCCGCCAACGACGTGCGCAGCTCGGCGCTGTGTAATGCGGTCGCCGCGCGTGCGTCTTCGGATCAGGGCCCCCAATGGGTACCCGAAGGAGAAACACCATGATCAACGTCGACACCGTCCTCAACGTCAAAGGCATGAGCTGCTCGTCTTGCGTGCGCCACGTGACGTCCGCGCTCGCGGCCGTCACCGGCGTCTCGAGAGTCGATGTTCAGCTGAAGGACGCTACCGTCAACGTCCGGCACGAACCCGACGCGCCAGTACCGAGGATGCTCGAAGCCTTGAGGGCGGCTGGATATGACGCCGAGGTGCGTCTGGCGGGCACGAACCCGCTGAACGATGTGCGGCACCGGGAGCGCGAAGCGACGGAGATTGCGTGCCACCTCGAGGGTTCTCGGTCCCCTGGGTAGTTGCGAAGCCGGGTAGCAAGAATGGCTCGTAGGCGCCCGTACGCGATCAGCAACCACCCTGACGCAGGGGAGTTCTCATCGCGCACGGCCGTCGTCCAGAGACATTCCGGGGACGACACCGTTCAGCCGTTGCACCATGAAGACAACTGCCCAGAGCGCTCCGATGAGCGCCAGTGGCAGCAAATTTTCCCGCAAAGTCGGGTGAAAAATGAGGACAAACTCGCGCCCTTTGATCAGCGCTGCATAGCTGGAGACGCAGAATGGCATTAGGAACAGGCGGAATACTTGCCACCGATTGAGTATGACCCGTTGGCCCGAATGCACCGTGCTGAGGTAGAGCGCGGTACCGATCAGGACGCTGATGCCGAGCGAATTCAGCCACAAGGAGGGGACCGCTTCGAAGTGCCGCCACAGCACGACGAGGTACCAAATGAGATAGCTCCACAGCGTGACGCGCGGCGATGTCAAACGCAGCAGGTAGGACAGCATTGCTAGCAAGGTAGCCGACGGATTTGTCTTTCCGACGTCGCAACGGTTTCGGCAGATTTTCGCTCGTTCAGCGCCCGCGCCCCACCATACGGAGCCTTGCTCCGCGTCACGGCGGCTACGCCGCGGCTCGCCCGAACGCCTCGAGTAGGCGGCCCCAGTCGCCTGAGCTATCGAAGATGGCGCGCATTTCATCCCGACGCGCGCCGTAACGA
>JAYWEH010000220.1:0-26691 GCA_043780025.1 Deltaproteobacteria bacterium | reverse complement strand
CCATAGCCGCGCCCTCGGGCTGGTGCTCTTGGCGGTCACCGCCGGGTCGCTGGTGACCGGGGCCGCGCGCGTGCTGGCGCTCTACGCCAGCCAGCAAGCCCATGCGACGCTGTTCGGGCTGGCGCGGGGAATAGCCACCCTCGGCCTTGGGTTGGACACTCTGAGCGTGGTGATTGTGGCTGTCTGGCTCGGTCGCCGGATGCGCCTGCACGGAATCTGGGTCGTGGCGACCCTGCTGGCGGCCGCAACCCTGCTCGCCAGCGCGGGGCTGTCCGGAAATGGTGCAGCAACGTGGCAGGTGGTCGTGGGGCGCGCCCTGGCCGCTTTCACGGCCCACCCGGATCCCTTCATTGGCTCGGGGTTTCGGTACTTTGTCGAGGCATTGGCGCTTCTGCTCGCCAGCGTGACCCTGTGGTTTCCGCGGCCGGCAGGGGTTGGTGCGGCGCTCGCCTTCGCGTTGCTCGCGCGGGTCAGCGGGGATGTCCCGTTGTGCGCCCTCATGTTGATGCTCGCCGCGCTTTCAGCGGTGAGCGCGAGCCTGCAGTCCCACCGGCCCAACCCGGCACTGAGCGAGCCGCCGGGCCGCCGAGCGGCGCTTGAAGTTGTGCCCGCGACGCGATAACCCACCCCCAAGGTGCTCGCGGTCCGCAATCTGAAGGTATTGCTGGTCGAAGACGATCCGGAATTGGCTCGGACCGTCGAGCGTGTGCTCGCGCGCTATGGGCATGCGACCGTGACGGTCGGCAACGTCGCGTCGGCAGAAGGCCTCGCCGACGTGTTCGACTGCGGGATCCTCGACATCGACCTGCCCGACGGCAGCGGCGTGAGGCTCGCTGAACTTCTGCTCGATCGCGGTCAGCTCGGGGCGGTGGTCTTCTTCAGCGCCAGCGCAGACGCGGATACCGTGGCGGAAGCTGCAGAGATCGGGGTGTTCGTGGCGAAAGCCGCGGGCACGCGCGGGCTCGAGCGCGCACTGGCGGATGCCGTGAGCCATGCGGCGCGTCAGGTCGCTGGTAGCGAGCAAACCACGTCGACGCCGGTTCATCGGCGCACCAAGAGCGGGGCGCGGCGAAAGACCAACGGACATCAATGAGGCGAGCCGCCCTGGCCCTCGCTGGTGCGTGGATTTGCGTTTTCGTGGGGCTTGCACAATCCGCTTGTGAGCCGCGGGATCAGACCCCGCTCGGACGCGGCCGCCGCATTTTCGTGCGCAGCTGTTCGGGTTGCCATGGTGGGGACGGTCGAGGCGTGGCACGGATGGGCCTGGTGAAGCCCCCGCGCAATCTGACGGATCCCGCCTTTCAGGCGAAGTTCACGGATGCGGATTTGCGGCAAGTGATTCGAGTCGGCAAAAGCCAGATGCCTGCGTTTGGCGGCATCATGGCCGATGAAGACCTGGGTTACGTGATCACCTTCATTCGTAGCCTCGTGCCCCCGGGTGCCGCACCCGCTCGCTCGACGGAGCCAGCCAGTATGAGCGAACCTGCCCCAGGGGGTGTGCGTTGAGCGCCCCGCGGAGCCCGACGGAGGTGTGGGCCGCGCTGACGGCGCTGGCGCATTTTCGGCCAAGTGCCGCGAGCGTGAGCGCGCGCTGGGTCGACGCGGGGGCACCGATCGCCGAGGAGGGTGACGGCCTCGACGCGGCGCTTTCGTGTTTCAGCGACGGCCGAGTCGTTGCGCGGTGTGAGCTCTCGGATGGCGCTCGCCAGCTGTTTGAACGCTATGCGCCGCTGTGTTGCCCAGTGCAGCCGCGTTGCCCAGTGCCGGAGGGCGTCGAGCGATCGGCGGTCCATCGCGCCGGGTCGTTCGTGGTCGCGCACCTGGGTCAAAGCCTGGACGGGCGTATCGCTCCACCCGATGGGAAGCCGGAAGCGATCACGGGCCCCGAAGACGTTGCCCACAATCATCGCATGCGAGCGCTGTTCGACGTCGTGCTCGTGGGCGCGGGTACGGTTTGCCACGATGATCCTACGCTCACGGTGCGCCTCGCGGCAGGGCCCAATC
Source organism: Deltaproteobacteria bacterium (assembly GCA_043780025.1). Taxonomy (GTDB): domain Bacteria; phylum Myxococcota_A; class Polyangia; order Polyangiales; family Polyangiaceae; genus SZUA-265. Next base: position 24,687 of record JAYWEH010000220.1, on the reverse strand, counting down.
CCGTGCGCGTCGTCGTCGATCCGGACCGACGCTTGTCAGCGAGTTATGGCGTATTCCAAGATGGGCTGACCCCGACGCTCCTTTTGTGCCGCCCCGAGTTGTGCACGACGGGTGAACGCCACGGCCGCGCGGAGGTACTGGGTGTCGCGGACGGCTGCACCCCTGCCGCCATCATTCAGGCGCTGCGCGAGCGCTCGCTCACGCGCATCTTCATCGAAGGTGGGGGCGTCACCGTTTCTCGGTTCCTTGAAGCAGCTTGCCTGGATCGCCTGCAGATCGCCGTGTCGCCCTTAATCCTGGGTCAAGGCAGGCCCGGGCTCGATCTCGCTCGGACGCTGCGGCTACGCGCCCCGGTACGCCGCTTCGAACTCGGCGCGGACGTGCTGTTCGAGTGCTGCTTTGATGGAACTGAGACATGAACGCACGCGCCTTATGGATTACCGCGCCCGGCAAGGCTGAGCTGCGGAATGAAAGTTTGCCGGTACTCACGCCAGGCTCCGTCGAAGTGCAAACGAGCTACTCGGCGCTCAGCCGTGGCACGGAATCGCTCGTGTTTGCTGGGCGCGTCCCCGCGGCGTTGCATCAAAGCATGCGCTGTCCTCATCAGGCCGGGGAACTGTCCTTGCCGGTGAAATACGGTTACTGCTCGGTGGGCCGCGTGACGGCGGGTGCGCTGCCGCGAGGGCTCCGGGTATTCTGCCTTTATCCGCACCAGGACCGCTACATCGTACCGGTGGACGCGGTCGTGCCGATCCCGGCGGACGTCCCTGATCGTCGCGCGGTGTTGGCGGCGAACATGGAGACGGCCATCAACGGCCTTTGGGATGCGGCGCCGCCGCTCGGGGCTCGGGTCGCTGTGGTCGGTGCCGGAGCCGTCGGGCTACTGGCCGCGAGCCTGCTCCGAGACATACCAGGCGTCGAAGTCGAGGTCGTCGACATCGATCCGGGCCGCGATCGAGTGTGCCAGGCGCTGGGCCTCCGCTGCACGCTCCCTGTGGCGGCGACGCCGGATTGCGATCTGGTCTTGCACGCGAGCGGCGCGCCAGCAGGGCTCGACACCGCGCTCGGGCTCGCGGGCTTCGAGGCCACGATCGTCGAGCTGAGCTGGTATGGAGACAAGGCGGTGAGCGTGAGCCTCGGTGGGCGTTTCCACAACGCGCGCTTGCGCATCCAATCGAGCCAAGTGGGCCATGTCTCCCCGGCGCAACGCTCGCGCTGGACGTATCGGCGTCGGATCGAGCTCGCTTTGCGCCTGCTCTCCGACGCGCGCTACGACGCGCTCTTGGGCGAACCGGTGGCGTTTACTGACTTGCCGGCAGCGATGCCGGCGTTGCTCGGTCGCCCCCTGGGCGCCGTGACCCAACTCATCCAATACGACGTTCAGGAGGTTCCATAACATGTTCGCATTGACGGTTCGCGATCACATCATGGTCGCGCATAGTTTCCAGGGAGAGATTTTTGGCCCGGCGCAGCGCCTGCACGGGGCCACGTTCGTCGTCGACCTGGAGCTGCGTCGCGCCGCGCTCGATTCGGACGGCCTGATCGCGGACATCGGCGCGCTCATGCAGCTCTTGAAGCAAGTGATCGAACCCCTCAACTACCGCAACTTGGACGATGTGCCGGAGTTCAAGGGCAAGAACACGACCACCGAGTTCTTGGCCAAGGCGATCTACGATCGGACGCGGGCGCGCATTCTCGAAGGGGCGCTCGGAGCCGATACCGGGCGGGCGTTTCACAGTCTGCGCGTGAGCCTGGGCGAATCCCACGTGGCGTGGGCGAGCTACGAGGGGCCGATCGCGACAGGTTGAAGCCGGGCAGGGAAGGTGCCGGGCAGCTGGGGCGTAAGTGCCATTGCCCGACGATTGCGCCCCAACGGCGCCCGGAGATGGCGCAGCGCCGCCCGGGTGTCATCCTCCCGAGAGATGGCCGCCAAAGCCAAAGCCCCCCTGAGAACTCGTTCGCACCCTTCGGTGCGGGGCTACGGGCGCGCGTGCCGGCATGTGGCCGTCGTGGCGACGGGTTGGCTCAGCATGGCCTGTGGGCAAAGCTCGATTGTCGAGCCTGCCGCGCCGGTGTCGGAAGGGCGTTTGCTGGAGCTGCCGGTGGGCGCAGTGACGAATCAGAAGGAAGAGCTGCTGCATGCGCGGCTCGAGCTCTTTGGCCTGGGGCTCGCGACCGTGCAGAGCTCGGTGTGCCCGGCCGGCCCCGAGGGTCCGCTGACGGTCTCGACGCGGGTCGAGCCCGCGGCGCTGGTGAAGGTGGTCAAGCGCGCGGGCGGTGACGCGCGCACGGAGATATCGGCGTTTTCTGTCGCGCCGAGTGCCAGCGAATACCACTTTCGTGACGGCGATCTGTTGCGGCACTACCAGGTCGAATACGGGCCGGGCGGCTACGACTACGTGTACGACAATGGCGGCGTGGGCCGCCGTGCGGGGCATCTGCCTGTGCCTGAGGGGGCGCATCCGCAGGACATGCAGTCCGCGTTGATACTGCTGCGGGGTTGGCGCCCGCGCCTCGGGGAGGAGGCCTACTTCTACGCCGTGCTGGGGCGCAGGCTCTGGCGGGTGGACGTGAGGTCCGCCGGACCCGAGATGATCGGGACCGAGCAAGGGCCGCAGCTCAGCCACCGCATTGAAGGTGTGGCGGTGCGCCTCTGGCAACCCGAAGAAGTCACGCCTCGGCATTTCGCGGTCTGGCTGTCCGAAGCGCCGGAGCGTGTGCCACTTCGGCTCGTCGCGGATGCCAGCTTCGGTGAGGTGGTCCTCACCCTCACGGATCGCGAGCGCGAGTCGCCCGAATGCTCGCGGCCACTTGCGCGTTCCAACGTGGACTGATCAGGTCTCGCGCCCCGAAATTTCTCGTTCGGGCCGCGCCGTTCACGCCGTTCTGACTCGTAGGGTCCGCAGGCTTGCGGATACCTGAGCAGCATCTTTATGCAACGTCAGACGAAAAAGTTGTCCCACAGTTTCAACCTCGCGGGTTTTGTCAGCGCAATCGCGCTGATGGCCGGCGTGGCCTGCTCTTCCGCCAAGCCCAGCGGGACGAGCGTGTTGGGTGGCCAATGCGAAGCAAACGACCCGACCTGTGGCAGCGTCGGCGACACCTGCAGCGATGACGCACAGTGTTCGACGGGCCTTTGCTCCTCAGGGTCCTGCGCGGTGAAACCCGAGTGTGCGGGGGAGCCCGATTGCGTGACTCTGGGCGCCGGTGGCAGCTTCAACGACACGATCTTCGTGGATGATCTCGAGCCGCCCAGCCAGGGCGGTTCGCAAAACGAGGGCTGTGTCGAGCTAGAGGTCGAATTCGAACGGGTGACCCCCACGGTGGTGCTGCTGATCGACCAATCCGGCAGCATGACCCAGAACTTTGACGACGGGAAAGACCGCTGGGAGACGCTGCGCGACACGCTGAGCGATCCCAACAGCAGCCTGCTCAATGCGCTCGACGGCAGCGTGCGCTTCGGCATGGTGCTGTATACGAGCAACGGCGGCTTCGGCGATGACGACGAGCCCCGCACCTGCCCGGTGCTGAAGAAGGTCGACATCGCCCTCGACAATTTCTCCGCGATGTCGCGCATGTTGTCCAACAACGGCCCCGCGGGGGACACGCCCACGGCCGAGAGTATGGAGGCCGTGTCGGCCGAGCTCTTGGCCTTCGCGGAAGAGGGCCCCAAGTCGATCATCCTCGCGACCGACGGCGACCCCGATACCTGTGAAGACCCCGATGCCAACGACGATGACGCCAGCAAGGGCCGCAGCGTCACCGCCGTGCAAGCGGCCTTCGATCAAGGCATCCCCACCCGCGTGATCAGCATGGGCGATGAGGTCACCGCCTCGCACTTGAAGGAATTGGCGGTCGCCGGCACCGGTGGCGACCAGAGCGCTGAAGCGTATACCGCGCTCGAGACCGGCCAACTCGTGGACGCCTTCAACGAGATCATCGGCAGCGTGCGGACTTGCGACTTTACGCTGCAAGGCACGGTGGAGCCTCGCAATGCCTCGCGTGGCACCGTGGCCGTGGACGGCCAGGCGCTGGAATTTGAAGATCCGAACGGTTGGGAGATGCCCAGCAACAATACCGTGCGCCTGCTCGGTCAAGCCTGTGAGCGAGTCCAGGGGGACGCCGCTGGCGTGGCCATGAGTTTCCCCTGCGACGCCATCCGAATCATCCCGCGATGAGACGCGACCGCCTCGGCTGCCTGACGGCCTTGTTCACCGGCGCAATTGCCGCATGTGCACCCAGCCCTTCCACACGCGACGTGCGGGGCCCGGTGGCGCCGGCAGTGCCGGCACTGGTCGAGCCGACGGCAACCACCGAGCCCAGTCATGCCGGGTGCCCCGTGCAGAAGCAACTACGCCTGGGCGAGCCTCCAGAGCAGATCGAACCGGAACAGCGCGTGCCTGACTTCCGCTTGGCCACGCAGAGCTGCGAGATCTTCGATTCGCACGAGCTGATCGGGAAGAAGCCGTTCGTGGTGGTGTTCTTTGCCTCCTGGTGCGAGGTCTGTGAGCAGAAGATACCGGTCGTGCGTCAGGCCCTGTCGGAGCGTGCAGAGGACCTCACCACGCTGCTCGTGTCGCTCGATGAGGCGGACGGGTGGTCCGGAACCGAAGACTTCTTGGTGCGGCATGGGCTAGTGCCTCAATCGGCGGTGGCTGGACGCGAGTTTCTCGGCTTCTCGTTTGGCTACAATCCGTTCCGCAGCGTCCCGGTCGTCGTCGTGGTGGGGCGCAGCGGCCGCATCGTGGACGTGCAGATCGGCTCGCGCCACGGCGACGACTACCGGCTTGGCCAGGCGTTCGACATGGCCATTGAAGAAGAGCCGGAGCAGTTCTTCACATCCTATCCACCACACTGACCCCGAGCAGCTCGAGCGCGAGCTTCAAGGTGCGGGCGGCGAGATCGGAGAGAGCCAGGCGGCTCTGTTGCGTCGTTGGATCGGGGGCCTTGAGCACGGGGCAACGCTCGTGGAACTGGTGCACGCCCGAGGCGATCTCGTACAGATAGGTGCACAGCCGGTGCGGCTCCAGGCTGACCACGACTTGCTGGATCAAGCGAGGCAGCCGCAACAGCTGCAACATCAGCTGCCGCTCTACCGGATCGGTGATCGCCAGATCCGCGGCGGATAGTGCGTGGTTATCGGCGCGGCGCAGGATCGACAATACGCGCACATAGGCGTATTGCAGGTATGGCGCCGTGTTGCCATCCATCGACAACATGCGCTCGTAGTCGAACACGTAGTCCTTGACGCGATCGCTGGACAGATCCGCGTATTTCACCGCGCCGGTTCCGACGGCGCGAGCGATTTGGTCGAGCTCGGCCGCGGCGAGGTCCCGACCTTTTTCGGCGAGGGTCGCCCGCGCGCGCGTTACGGCGTCGTCGAGCACCTCCGCGAGTTTGATGGTGCCCCCCAGGCGGGTCTGGAACGGCTTCTTGTCAGCGCCCAGAATGGCGCCGAAAGGCACATAGTCGAGCTTGTCGGAGTCGCGGGCCCAGCCCGATTTCTTCAAGGTCCAAAACAACATGCCGAAGTGATCGGTCTGGCGCGCGTCCACCACGTAGACGAGCCGATTCGCGCCGAGCTCGTGAATTCGAAAACGTGCTGCCGCGAGATCGGTCGTGGCGTACCCGTAGCCGCCGTCGCTCTTCTGCACGATGAGCGGGAGTGGTGCTCCGTCCTTGTTGGTGAAGCCGTCACAAAACACAACCTGCGCGCCGTCGCTCTCCACCAGCACGCCCGCGCTGCGCAAGTCTGCGACGACCGCCGGCAGCCGGGTGTTGAAGAAGCTCTCCCCGCGCAGATCTGCATCGCTGAGCAGCACGCCGAGCCGGCTGAATACTTCATTCATGTGCGCGCACGATTCAGCGATCAGCTCGCGCCAGAAAGCGAGGCTCTCCTCGTCTCCGCCCTGCAGTTTCACCACGCGTTTGCGCGCGCGGTCCGCAAACGCGGGCTCTCGGTCGAAGCGGGCTTTGGCGTCCTGATACAGGCGATTCAAATCGGAGAGTGTGTGGCCCTGATTGCGATCCCAGGCGCTGTCGATCAGATGTTCGAGCAGCATCCCGAATTGGGTGCCCCAATCTCCGATATGGTTCTGGAGAATCACGTCGTGGCCGGCGAACCGCAGCACGCGCGCGAGCGCGTCCCCGATGATGGTCGAGCGCAGGTGCCCGATGTGCATTTCCTTGGCCAGGTTCGGGCCGCCATAGTCGACCACCACTCTGTCCGGGTGTTCTGCCGCGGGCACGCCAAGCCGGGGATCGCTCCACACGTCAGCGACAGCGCGCGTGATCGCGCTATCCTTAAGGGCGAGATTGATGAAGCCGGGGCCGGCCACGCTCGCCCGCTCGATCACCGGGTCTTCTGCCAGCTGGTCGACGATGGCCTGTGCGATGTCGCGCGGCTTGCGCCCACTCGACTTGGCGAGGCTCAAGGCCAGATTGGCTTGAAAATCACCAAACTGGGGGTCTGCGGGCCGCACCAGCGGGTCCACTTCGGCGTAACTGTCTCCCAGCGCACGCTGAGTAGCCCGCCGGAGTTGATCTTCGACGCTTGCTTGAATATCACGCACGAGTCGAGCCAACACGAGCTCGGGAGCGCCGTCAAGGCGCTTCGCGCCACAAATCCCCTGGGTTGTCGCAGGCTCGAAGCAGGCCGAGTGGTGAGGCGCTAGAAAGTGTCAGCCATGTCATCGCCCTCCGATCCAGCGCCCGAACCCAGGCAGCTCCCGCGCGAGCTGCCGTTCGAACATCTCGACCTGCCTGCGCTCGGTGGCCACATCGGCCCGGAGCCGGAAGATTTCAAAGTGGACGAGGTGCCGCTCTACGAAGCCTCTGGCCAGGGCGACCACTGGTACGTACGACTCGAGAAGCGGGAGCGCACCACGCGGGACCTCTGCATCGCCGTGGCGGCGGCCTCGGGAGCACCCGAACGGGAAATCGGCTACGCAGGCCTCAAGGACAAACACGCGGTCACCACGCAATGGTTGAGCGTGCCGGCGCAGCGTACGGCGCCGCCGGAAGCGTGGTCGTTGGGTGAAGGCTTCCGCTTGCTCGAGGTGAAGCGCCACGGCAACAAGCTGCGCGTCGGCCACCTCGACGCCAATCGCTTCCAGATCCGCCTCGTCGATCTCGATCCAGCCGTGGCAGAGCGGGTGGGCCCCCTGTGTGAGCGCGTCGCGAAGAGCGGCATTGGCAATGCGTTTGGCCCGCAACGGTTTGGGTTGGGCCAGCGCAATCTGGATTCGGCTTTGTACGCATTGCGCCGCGGTCGTCTCAATCCGCGCGCTGGCCACCGCGCCAAGTTCATGGCCAGCGTGATCCAGTCGGAAGTGTTCAATCGCTACCTCATCGCACGCCTGGCTGAAGCACGCGATCGGGTCGTCGTTGGGGACGTGATGCGTCTCGAAGGCAGTCGTAGTCTATTCGTCGTGGAGGACGTGGCGCGCGAACAATCCCGGCTCGACGCGGGCGACATTCACCTCACGGGGCCGATGATCGGCCCCAAGATGAAAGAAGCCCAGGGCTGGCCGCTGGAGCTCGAGCTGGCCGCGGCCGAGAGCCTGGGCTTGGATGCCGCCGCCTTGAAGGCGCTCGCGCCGTCGGCACCCGGGACGCGTCGAGATCTGCTGCTGAGGCCGACGGAACTCCTGCACGAGCCCGCCCAGCAAGGCTGGATGGTGGCGTTTACGCTGCCGGCTGGCGCCTACGCCAGCCTGGTCGTGCGTTGTTTGACCCGTCAGGAGCCGTGGCTATCCTCCGATCGGGGACTCGACGCTGCGGCCGACTGAGCCTTGTGGTAGATCTGGGCTGTGGATTCGCCCCGGTTTTTCCAGCGTCGCGGCTTCGCCGGGGTTCTGGCCCAGCTGTTCGCCTGCGTGTGGCTCGGTCGCTCCGGAATGGCGCATGCGGGTGAACCCTCCGCACCCGCCGAGCTGCCACCGTTGCGCGTCGAGATCGACGAAAGCGCCGTCGACCTCGAGCAGGGTAAGCTGGTCGTGCGCCTGTCACGGCCTGCGGCCAGGGTGACGTTGAAGGTGATCGCGCTCTCCGGGGCCGTGTTGGCGAACGTGGAGAAGCGATTCGACGGCGCGCCGGCGGGAACTCCGCTCGTGGTCGAGTGGGAGCCTCCCGACTCGGAAGCGGATCCCCTCGCGCGCCTGGAGGTGTTCGGTTACGACACCAGCGACTACTACAAGGGTGTCGCGATCACGCCGTGGTCGTTCAGCATCCCGCACGAGGACGTCGTATTCGAGACGGATTCGGCTGAGATCCGTGCCAGGGAGGCGGAAAAGCTGCGCGCCAGTCTGGCGCTGATCAAAAAAGAGCTACAGCGCTCCAAGCACCTCGGCAAAGCGACGCTGTTCATCGTTGCGCATACGGACACCGTGGGCACGCGTGAATACAACCTGGCGTTGTCGGGCCGCCGTGCCAAGGCCATCGCGCGTTGGTTTCGCGGTGTGGGCCTCGGAATTCCGATGGCCTATTACGGCGCGGGGGAACAACACCTCGAGGTGGTGACGGCAGACGAAGTGGACGAAGCCAAGAACCGTCGAGCCGACTACATGCTCAGCGTCGAGCTGCCCCGCTTCCGTCGCTCCGGCATGCAGCCCAACTGGCAAAAGATCTGAGCACGCGCCTCTCACGACCGCGGGGGCCCCCGCGTCGATTTCAGCGCAGCGTGACGAGCTCTTCGGCGGCGGTCGGATGGATCGCCACCGTGCGATCGAAATCCGCTTTGGTGGCGCCCATGCGCACCGCCACGGCAAACCCTTGTAGGACCTCATCCGCGCCGAGCCCGATGAAATGGACGCCCAGCACGCGCTCCTCGGGTAGCAGCGTGACGAGCTTCACGAAGCTCTTGGGTTTGTGGTCGGTGACCGCGTAAAACATGTTGGTGAAGCCCGACACGTAGATCTTGATGTTGTCGGGGCCGTGGATGCGCCGAGCCTCCGCTTCGCTCAGCCCCACCGTACCGATCGGGGGATGGCTGAATACCACCGTGGCGATGTCTTCGTAGTCGAGCTTGGCGTCCGGCTTGCCACCAAACAATCGCTCGGCGAGCTGGCGGCCCGCGGCGATCGCCACCGGTGTCACGTCGAACTGGCCGGTTACGTCGCCGATCGCGTAGACCCCCGGTGCGCTGGTATTCTGAAAGTCGTCGACGACGATGTGGCCACTCGAGAACTTCTGGATGTTTCGTTCCTCTAGCCCGAGCCCGGCCGTGACGGGGCAGCGCCCAATCGCCCACAACACGCAATCGAAGCCGCCGAACTCGCTGCCGTCTTCGGTGGTCAGAGCGAGCAGGTCGTTGCTCTGGCGCGCCAGGCTCGCAGGCCTTTGGCTCGGCGCGAGCACCATACCTTGGCGCAACATTTCGTCGCGCAGCGCGCTGCCTAACATTTCGTCGAAATGCCTGAGCGGCAGCGGCTCGCGAAAAGCCAGGGTCACCTCGGAGCCGAGGCCGCGAAAGATCCCCGCGAACTCCACGCCGATGTAGCCGCCTCCGACGATCAGCACGCGGCGCGGCTGCGCCGGCAGTGAGAACACGTGATCAGAAACCAGCCCGAGCTCCGCGCCGGGCAGGTCCGGAAGCCGCGGTTCGGAACCCGTGGCGATGAGCACGTGCGGGGCGTGCAGGCGCCGCTCACCCACCATCACGTCGCCGTTGGCCCCGAGGCGCCCGTGGCCGCGCACGTGGAGCACACGGCTAGCGTCGAGGTGCTGGGCGTAGATGCCGTTGAGGCGCTCGACGTACGCGCTACGGCGTTGGCGGAGCGCGGCCCAATCGAAGCCTCGCAGCTCCACATCGAAGCCAAAAGCGGGCGCGTCGCGCAGCGTTTCGGCGACGCTCGCGGCATTGAAGAACACCTTCTTGGGGACACAGCCCAAATTGACGCAGGTCCCGCCGAGGCGGCCCGATTCGATCAACGCCACGCGCGCGCCGAGCGCCGCCGCACGCCGGGCCGCCGCAATCCCCCCGCTCCCACCACCGACCACGACGAGGTCGAAATCGTTCGATTCGCTCATGCCCCCTCCTTGTTGCGGGTTTCGCTGCCCGCGTCGATCTCAATCACCCTCGTGGCCGCTCGTACCAGACGATCCATAACGGCGCGCCCGACGCCCAGTTCAGCCACCCCCTCGATCAGCACGTGCTGCATACCGAGCCCATCGAGCTCTCGCAACCACGCGAACAACTGCTGGCCGAGCTCGCGCTCGTCGACAAACGAGATGCAACAATCCGTCGCGAGCGGGTAACGGGCGATGGCACCCACCTGGCGCCCCTGGGCCCGAAGCGCCGCCGCATCCGAGCAGAGCCGCGAGGCGACCGAGGCATTGGTGCCGCGGTACAGCCAGAGCTCCGCGCGCGGGCTGTAGTGCCGGTACTTCATCCCGGGAGATCGCGTGGCGCCCTCTGAGCTCGTCGAAGTGGCGATGGCGGTACCGGCTTTGGCCTCGATCGCCTCCACGCTCAGCGCGCCAGGGCGCAGCAATATGGGCAAGGCGCCGCGCACGTCCACGACCGTCGATTCGAGACCGTGTTCGAGGGCACCTCCGTCGACAACCAGGGGCACGAGCCCCGTCAGATCCTCCGCCGCGTGCGCCGCGCGGGTGGGGCTCGGGCGGCCCGACAGGTTCGCGCTGGGCGCCGCCAGCGGTCCGACGCGCTCGATCAGCTCGGCCGCGAAAATGTGAGCGGGGTGGCGCAGCGCGATGCTGTCGAGCCCCGCCGTGACCCACGGCAAGCTCATGCGAGTCTCCACGACGAGCGTGAGCGGACCGGGCCAGAATGCGCGCGCCAGGCGCAGCCCGAGCTCGCTGAGCTGCGCGCCCACCTCTCCCCAGTGGCGTTCGCGTGTCACGTGCACGATCAGGGGGTTGTCGTGCGGGCGGCCCTTGATCGCGAAGATCTGAGCCACCGCAGCCTGATCCAGCGCGCGGGCGGCCAGCCCGTACACGGTTTCAGTGGGGATCACCACCGGTACGCCCAGGCAGAGCCAGCCCTCTGCCGCGGCGAGTGCGGAGCGGCACGGCCGCCGCCCGCTGCTGCCTGCCTCGAAGGCCTCCAGAACGCGCGTTTTCCGGGGTGTGGCGGCGGGAGCGGACGTCAACGAAAGGGTCTTAGCCATTCCACGGCCGACGGCCAAGCCCACACGAAGCGTCACACTCGGGCCGCTGGACCGAAACCGATTGCGACTCGGCGAGCGCCGCACTAACAAGCCCGGGTCGACCATGACCGAAAAAGACTCCGAACAAGCGCTCATGCAAAAGGTGGTGTCGCTGTGCAAGCGACGCGGCTTCGTCTTTCAGAGCTCCGAAATCTACGGCGGCTTGCGCAGCGCCTACGACTACGGGCCGCTCGGCGTGGAGCTGAAGCGCAACCTGATGAGCGAGTGGTGGACCTCGATGGTGCACCAGCGTGAAGACGTCGTCGGTCTGGATGCGTCGATCATCATGCATCCGGACGTCTGGCGCGCGAGCGGACACGTGGCGAATTTTTCGGATCCGCTGGTGGACTGCAAGGTGTGCGGCGAGCGCTTTCGAGCGGACAAGGCGCCCAAGGCCGTCGCGGGGGCTTCGCTCGTGATCAGCTTGGCGGACAAAGAGCGCGCCCGGCTCGCGCAAGAGAAGCTCGCGCGCACCGAAGGCGCCGAGCTCGAGCGCCGGGGCAAAGAGCTGACCGGTGCTCGCGCTGGCGAGCGCGGCTATGTGTGCCCGAATTGCAATTCGCCCTTCTTGAGCGAAGAGCGGCAGTTCAACACCATGTTTCGGTCCAGCCTGGGCGCTGTCGATCCGATCGGGCGCGTGATCGAGAGCGCCAAGGCGGCGCTCAGCGAGGGCCTGGACGACGCGGCCGTGCGCAAGCGCGTCGACGAGGTGCTCGCGGAAACCACCGTGTACCTGCGGCCGGAGACGGCGCAGGCGATGTTCGTCCAGTTCTTGAACGTGCAGCAGAGCATGTCGATGAAGCCGCCGTTCGGCATCGCCCAGATGGGCAAGAGCTTCCGCAACGAAGTCACCGTCGAACATTTCATCTTCCGCTCCTGCGAGTTCGAGCAGATGGAGATGGAGTACTTCGTGCCGCCGGGCGAGTCGGCTCGCTGGTTCGAATATTGGCGGGACGAACGGATGCGCTGGTGGAAGAGCATCGGACTTTCGGGTGACAACCTGCGCTTGCGTGAGCATGCTCCCGACGAGCTCGCGCACTACAGCAATGGCTGCTTCGACGTCGAGTACAAGTTCCCGTGGGGTTGGGACGAGCTCGAAGGCATCGCTTCGCGTACGGACTACGACCTCAAGGCCCACACGGCCGGCTCCGGCAAGAAGCTCAACTATCACGATGCCGAGGGGATCGATCCCGAGACAGGGCAAAAAGGCTGGAAATACGTGCCCCACGTGATCGAGCCCGCCGCGGGCGCGACGCGTGGCGTGCTCGCCGTCTTGTGCGAAGCCTACGCCGAAGAAGCCGCAGACGCCGAAGGCAAGGGCGAACGCACGCTGCTCAAGCTGCATCCGCGCTTGGCGCCCTACAAGGTCGGCGTATTGCCACTGGTCAAACGCGACGGCATGCCCGAAGTGGCGCGGCGCATCGCGGACACGTTCTTCCGCGCCGGGGTGAACGCGCGCTACGATGAACAGCACGCGATCGGCAAGCGCTACGCACGCCACGACGAAGTCGGCACGCCCTATTGTCTGACGGTGGACAGCCAGACCGCCGAGGACGATACGGTCACCATTCGTTACCGTGACAGTCGCCAGCAGGAACGCATCAAGGTCGGCGACGCCCTGCACGTGGTGCAGAAAGCGCTCGCCAATAGCGACGGCCCCATGGAGCGCTGACCGCGTCAGCGCTGGGCTCCCTCCTCTATCTAGAGCGCTCAGCGCAGGATCAACACGTCACACGGGAAATCGAACTTGATCCCCGTGGTGGCGGGGTTCTTGAGCTGCTGGCATGAGCTGCCGAGCAGCTCCACCTGCGTGGTCGTGAGCAGGTGCCAACCGTTGGGGTCGTCGTAGATGAGCGGGGCTCCCTCATCGATCGTGATCTTGGCGTCGGCGACGCGCATCGGATCAATCTCCACCGCGCCCCCCAGATCGAATACGCACCCGCGGATGCCGTAGATGACCGCGTCCAGGGCCTCCCCGAGCGCGACTTGATCAGTGCCGTTGGCTTGGAAGTACTGGGCGTTGCCGCTCGTCGGTGAATAGCGGCCGGGTAGGCTGCCGACGGGGTTGTTGACGCAGCGATTGCGCAGGTCCTGCTCGGTGTTGATGCCGGGCGGCAGCGCAACCGGTTGCCCCGTGCCGGCGTTCGCCACGTCGCGCAGATGTTGTTCCGACAGTTCGGCGCGGCGCAGCCCAAACACGGTGGTGCTCACGCCCATTTCGTACGCGGCTTGCACGGCGCCGATCACGGCGTCCATCGAGCAGACGCGATCCGGGTCATTGCAGAAGTCGGGATCGCCGTCAGTCACCAGCAGCATCACCTTTTCGCCGGGCCCTGGATCGGCCATGAGCAGCGGCAGCGCCTGCTGGATGGTCGCTGCCGTCGGGGTTTCTCCCTTGTATGCCGGCTCATCCACGGCGTTGATGGCGGCTTCGACCGCGGGATAGTTGTCGAGCCCGAAGGTGACCTCGGTCGGCGGCGGATACAGATCGGGACACGCGCCGCCGTTTTCCCCGGTGTACGTGATCATGCCGACGCGGATGTCGGCCTGGACGCTTCGGACGACGTCGAGGAGGCCCGCCTTCATCGGCTCCCAGGTGTGGTTGGGATATTGGTCCCACTGGCTCGACGAGCGATCGACGACGATCAGCGCTGTCGGCGTCTGCCGCTCGAAAGCGACCTCGAACTGGCTGCAGCCGACTGTCTCGGCGTCATCGCCGAAGCTCACGTCGTCCGGATTGAAGCCGGGTGCCGTCGGATCTTGCCCGGGCCCGTTGGGACCGCCCGTCGAACCCGCCGCGTTGTTGGGATCTTCACCGCTGCCGCCCGCGCCGCAGCCCCCGATTGCGCTCGCCAATATGAAGGCCGCAGGGCCAAGGGCGATGAGCTGGCTGAATCGAGCGTGAAACATCGTGGGCACTATAGGCCTGCGCCCTTCGGTTGACCACCCTGCGGGCCCGTTGCGAGAAGGTCAGCGGCTCAGTGGCCAGCGCGACACTTCGGTGATCTCGGGCAACGCCCGGATCGCAGCGTCGATAACGCGGCGCAATTCGGCGGGTTGAAACGGCTTCTCCACGATCATGTTGGAGAGCCGCTTCACGCTTTCACTCAGCTCTTGGCTGAAAAATCCTCCAGTGGCGAAAACGAAGCGATTCGCCAGCGCCTCGTTCCAATCTCGCGTCAGCCGGAAAATCTCGAGACCTGTGGTGTCCGGCATCATCACGTCGCAGAGCACGACGTCGTAGTCGTTGGCGCGCAGCTTCTCGAGCGCACTCTTGCCGTCGAGCGCGATCTCTACGCGGAAATCCCGTTCAAACGAGCGCCGCACCGCGCGCGCCACGAGCACCTCGTCATCGATGATCAAGAGGCGCCGCCGGCGTACCGTCGAGGAGGCAAGCTCCGAGGGAGGGGGTTCGATCTCCGTTACGTCGGTGCCCGCGACCTGCAGGCGCACGCTGAAGCGACTGCCTTTGCCCGGTTCACTCGTGACGTGAATGCTGCCGCCCATCGCGTGGACCAAGCGATGGCAGATGGACAGGCCGAGCCCCGTACCTTCGCCCGCGGGTTTTGTCGTGAAGAACGGTTCAAACACCTTGGGCAGATGATCCGCGGAGATGCCGGCACCCGTGTCGGCCACCACGATCTCCACCTGGCCGTCGGTCTCCGCGGGCTTGACCTCCACGGTGATCTGATTGCCGTCCGGATCGCCGGGAGTGATCGATTGGGCGGCGTTGGTGACCAGGTTGAGCATGACCTGCACGAGGCGTGTCTCGTCACCCAGCACGCGCGGCACTTCGCGAAAATGGCGTTGCACGCGCGCGCGATGCCGAACCTCTTCAAACGAAAGCTTCAGCGCTGCATCGACCGCGTTGCGCGCGTCGACCGGCTTGAGCTCCTCTTCCGACTCCATGCGCGACAGGGTCTTTAGGTCGCGCACGATGTCGCGCACACGCCCCGCGCCTTCGAGTGCTTCCCGGAGTGCCAGCCGCGACTCTTGATCGATCGCCCGCTCCACCGCGAACGCCAGGTTGGAGAGGATGTACGAGAGGGGATTGTTGATTTCGTGGGCGACGCCCGCCGCCATCAACCCGAGGCTCGCCATGTGCTCCGAGCGGGCCAGCTGATCTTGCAGATTGTTGACGGAGTTAATGGTGCGCCGCAGCGTGCGGTCGGCTTCCTTCAGCGCGTCGCTGGCTTCCTTGGAAGCCGTGACATCGACCAGCGTGACCAACGCTGACGTTGCAGTCCGCGTCAACGGATCGAGCTCCGGCGCGCAGGAGACGAGCGCCCAGATGACGCTGCCGTCGGCTCGTGGCAGCCCCAACGTCATCGGCTCCTGCCGGGCAGATTCGAAGATCGCGCGATGCCAGGGTAGCTCCGCTCGCCCGAGCGGCTGGCGGTCTACGGACATGCAGGTCTCCGGCAGCGCCGTGGAATACGCCCCTCTGGGGCCGTCAAAGCTGAACTCGAGGAACGCGCGGGCGGCCGCGTTGCTCGCGCTGAGTGACCCATCGCTGAGCATGCGGCACGCGCCGTTCGGCACTGCATCCAGACTGAGCCAGCGCGGATCTCCCGTCGGAGCGGCCGATGCCGGTGTGAGTTCGAGCAGGGCGGCGACCAGATACTCTTTGCCTTCGACGTTGCGCGTGCAGAGGCGCAACACGCCGCGGCCCGCCGCGCGACCGCGTGGAGTGAGCCAGGTCGACCAGTGTATGGGCTCGAAGTTTCTGACGTTGAGCACGTGGCTTCGCCAGGCGTCCGACGAGGTCGCGAATGGATGATCCAGCTCGATGTCGCAGACGGGTACGCCGTCGAGCGCGCCCGCATCCCAATCCAGGCGGGCGCACAGCTCGGGATCGGCGGCCACGATCCGCGGTTGCTCGATGTCAAACAGCGCAACGCCGAGGCTACCTGGGTACCGGAGAGAGTCCCACGCTGGCCGGATTTGCACCGCCCTCGCTCTGGCCCACCGGTTCTTCAAGTCAGCGCCCCCCACATCGAGAACATCCCCGATGTTGCATCGCCGAGCGGTGCATTGCTCGGCGCGAACACGGTGGCCTCTCGGAGTCCCACTAGCGTGACGTATACCAGAGCCCAGCGCTGGGTGCACCGTACCCCAGAGGTGCTGCCAGTTTGGTGTGCCTCGTTCCTACATCGACGCCGAGCCAGCAGCGCCATTCTGCGCACCGGCGTCCGGTGGTCGCGCATTGCCACAGTCGCATGGACCGTAGCCGCGCCCATCCGTCAAACACGCTTGTGCTCCTCGGCACGCGCCAGGACCGAGGCACAACTGGGTGACACCTGGCACACACAATTGGTCCACGGAGAGCTGTGGCTCGCGGGGCGTGTTTTCGGCCTGTTCCACCGCGGAGACGTTTGCACTAGCCATCGGTTCGCGCTTGCCGCACGCGATCACCAGCTGCCCTTGCCAGCCCGTGCGCTGATAGCGAGGTCCCGTCGAGCGCGGGCCCGGCTCAGACGTGACGCGGGGCGGAGCGACGGGCGCACCGGAACTTTCGAGGACTTCATACACGCCGGCGCACACCTCGTCGGCTTTTTCACGACACGTTTGGATGTTCGCGCTGCAGGTCAGGCGGTAGACCTCGTCTTTGGGATCGAGCGTTGGGAGTCGGACGGCGCGTGCATCACGTGAACAGGCGACGATCGCACAAACCGATCCGAGCAGACCCGCGACAACGACCAGGCCAATTCCCGTACGGACTGGGCGGGCTGTCAAAAGTGCGCTTTTGGGCTCAGGAGAACTGGCCCGCGGGGGGCCGTAACAGGGGTGCATCAGGATCGTGGTGGGTTACGCCCATGGGCGCGGCGCCCAGGCGTTGTTCTTCGAACAAGAGGGAGCGGATGAGCGCGTCAGTGCCCGCATTCTCGAGATTGCCATCGGCGGCTCGCTCGGGCGCGAGGAACTGAATCAACCCGATGAGCGCGACGCGCAGGTGCATCTGGTTCGGGAAAGCGTCGCGGATCACGCCATAGCGGGCATTGTCGTCGCTCGTATGGCTGAGCTCGGCGTACATCGATTCGATCGAGAGCAGGATCGGCAAGGTCAGATCAGGTTCGGCGGGGGGCAGTCGTCCGATACGCCGCAACGCCGCCGTTACTCGCTCGAGCTCGTTCAATGCTTCGTCCTGCTGTCGACCCTCCTCGTCCCGGTGAGCCTTGAGGTCGACACGCGTTTCGAGCTCTACGCTGATGGTTTGCTCTGAATCCTCCGAGGTCAGCGTCACGAGGTCCTGCAGGTGATCCTCGCGCGAGGCTGGAGACAGGCCGAGGCCGCGTTGCAGCTCGAGCAGTGATTCCGGCAAGAGCGCCGGATCGAAGCGCGCTGGTTTGGAGCTGGCCTTGCTGCGGCTCGGGGGTGGGGGAGGCAGCTTCCGCGAGCGGGGCGGTTCCTCCACGGGGGCCGCTAAGCCGAGCGGCCTCGCCAGCCGCCCGAGGACCACCTCGTTCCAGGTGTGCTCCAAGGGAACGTGGGTCATCAGTGCCTTGAGCGGAACAGCTTCGAGCAGCTGTTCTTCCGTCAGCATCTGCCCCTCACGCGCGCGGCTCAGCGCATGTTCGACCACGCGTTGCAGCTCGGCGCGTGGCAAGGAGTTGGCGATGCGCTTGAAGCCGATGCCGTCTGCGATGTCCTGCACGCGCAACACGCCCTCGCGGAGCCCGCACTCGAGTACAAACGTCAAGCGCCGCACGTAGCGTTCGCGGTCTTGAGGATCGTCGACGGAACTTTTCCAGAACTCGACCTCGCTCAAGAACGCCCACAATTTGCCTGCGTCCAGGTAGCGCACCTGCTCATCGGGAGGAAATAGCGCGAGCAGCGCGTCCGGATCGGTCAGGCCTTCTTCGAGCGCGAGCGTGAGATCTTCAGCGGACGAGGCCGGGGTCTTGCGTGCCGCCAGCCGTTCGTTCACGCGCGTGGCAGCGATGAGCAGGCGGATGCGCAAGGCGTCGTCATTGGCGAGGGCGTTGATCAGGATCCGAGGCCCGAAGTGACGTAGAAAGTCGCTCGACGTGCGCCACCCCTCCGCGAGGGCGTATTGGACCACCCCCGACAGGAAACGCTCACGTCCGGTGGGCAAGGTGGACTGCCGAGGCGCTGCGGCGCTGCTGGCGTTCATCGAGGTCTCCATGGTACTCGGCCTGACGTTCAGAACAACTGCTCAGGTGTTTACTTGGGTTGTGCGTTCCGCGGGGGGTCGCTAGTAAGGGGGCCCGCGCCCGGGTGCGGGTTCTGAGAAAGCCAACGTGAACGCGACGAGTTCTGACACGGTATTGGTCCTCGAGGGAGGCGGTTTACGGGGCGCCTTCGTGGCCGGAGCGCTCGCGGAGTTTGAGGCGGAAGGGCTGAAGTTCAGTCATATCTTCGCCACTTCGGCGGCCGCTGCCTCGGCGGCGTACCTGGTCGCGGGCCAAATCGAGAGGGCCCTCGCGATCTGGCGCGACCGGACGCACGGCGGCCAGCTGATTTCCCCCCGCCACCTGCTCCGGGGTCGGGGGTTGATGGATATCGAGGGTCTGGTGGAGATTTTCCAAGGTGAGCTGGCATTGGACGTCCAGCGCCTGGCGCGCTCTGGGGTCGCGCTGCGCGTGGCGGTGACCAACTGCACCACCGGGGCTGCCGATCACGTGCCTGCCACCGAGCACAACCTGTTTCAGCTGCTCAAGGCGACCATGGCGTTGCCCGTGGTTTATGGTCGGGTCGTGCGGGTCGACGGGGTGCCTTACATCGACGGCGGCATCACCGATGCCATTCCGCTCGAAGCCGCGATCGGGTTGTCTCCGCGCCGCATCATCGTCGTGACGACGCGGCCGCTCGGCTATCGTAAGAAGCGCCCCGCGCAGCTGCTCGGCAGGGTGCTGCGCTTGAACTACGGCCGCTTTCCGGCGCTCTGGCCTGCGCTGAACAATCGCTGGGAAACCTACAATCGCGCGATCGTGAAGCTGGAGGCACTGGAGCGCCTGGGCCGAGTCGAAGTGGTGCGCCCCGCTGAAACGTTGCCTGCGTCGCGCATGACGCGGGATCGCGGGCTGATCATCCAGACGCTGGAGCTCGGGCGCACGGCAGCCAGGGCATTTCTCGACAGCCGCCCAGAGCGCGCGGTCGCCGCCACGGCCTGAGTTGCCTCGGGGCGGGCGTAGCTAGAGCCGGCCGGCGAAGAACGATAGCACCACCAGCACCACGACCAGCGCTGCCAGCATGAACTGGCGTTTGCGCTCCTCGGCGCTGGTGACGCCGCTCGCACTCTCCCTGTCCGCATCGTCTTCCGGGCGCGGGGTGGATTTGCGCGGGGCGCTGTCGACGCCGGGCGTTTTGGCTGCCTTGATGTCGTTGCTCAGGCGCGTCGGCTCGCGGTTGCCGGTGATCTCCGTGGAGTCGCGCGGCGCAATGCTGGGCTGGGTGTCGTTGGCGCTCTGATCGACCACGGGGGCCGGGCCCGGTTGCGGCCGCACCGCGGAGGGCGCGACCTCGCGGGCAATTTCATCGGGGACCTGAATCAGCCCGCTCACCGCCGTGGGCAGTTCCCAGCTGTCGGCGTCATCACCCTCCGGATCGCGATCGGCGATGGTGTTCTGGTGCGTGAAGCGATTGGCGTTGCGCAGGGCCTGAATCTGATCACGCACCTTCGGGTTTAGCCGCTCATTGACGGCGCGCGCGATGTCCGTGTGCGTGACGATCTTCCCGGACTTTGCCAACCAGTCTTCGAGTGCGAGCCGCATTTCCTCCGCGGTCCCGTAGCGATCTTCCGGGTTGCGCGAGAGCGCACGAATCACGATGCGCTCGAGCCGCTCGGGATAGGTTGGAACCAGTTCGCGCGGGGACTTGAAGTCGCCCTGCACGATCTTCGACATGACGGCGTGAGTACCGCGACCGAAGGGACGCAGGCCGAGCGTGGTCACGAACAGCACGCAGCCCATGGCGTAGATGTCGGAGCGGTGGTCGACCTTCTTGCCGAGAATTTGCTCCGGCGAGATGTAGGCGAACTTGCCTTTGATTTCGCCGGTGCGCGTTTTCGAGTGAATCTGATCGCGAGCCTTGGCGATGCCGAAGTCCGTCACTTTGACGTGGCCTTGCGACGACAAGAGAATATTTTGCGGCGAAATGTCGCGATGAACGATGTTCATCGATTCGCCGTCGGGGCTCGTCGCGTTGTGGGCCGCGTGCAAGCCCGCGCAAGCGTCTGCGATCACGCGTGCCGCCAGCGCGTAGTTGAATGGCACGTATTGCGTGCGTTGGCGGATGAGCCCCGCGATGGAGTCGCCGGGCACCCACTCCATGGCGATGAAAACGACCTGCTCATGCTGGCCGAGTTCGAAAATCTCGCAGACATTCGGGTGGTGGACGGCCGACGCCGCGGCCGCCTCATCGACGAGCATCCGGCGATATTCGTCGTCCGAGGCATATTCCGGCCGCACCACCTTGAGCGCCACGGTGCGCGAGAACCCGCCGCTCTCGGGCTTGGCCGCCCAAATCTGCGCCATGCCTCCGCTGGCCACCAAAGACAGCAGCCGATAGCGGCCCACCATCTTGCCAGCGGCTAACAGCGGGCTGACGGCGTCGTCCATGTGATCTACGGACCGGGTCATCGAGCCCCGATTCCAGGCGCTCGGGGCCAGCTCATGCGTCCGCCCGCCCGCGAATGGCGGCCCGAGGGGCTTGTGCTGGTATCCGTCAAGACGCCTATCTGCATTCTAGCAATCAGCCTTGCCATGGGGCGAGGCGATTCTCTCATTGTCATAGAGCGACGATGGGAAGCATTCGTTTAGCCCCGATACTCCTCTTTCGGTGCGCATCGCCCCGGATTGTCAAAAAGAGAGGTGGGTACTCGGCGGGTCATGTGGGTGGATTCCCCTCGCGGCCGCGCGTGGAAGACTGGGGATTGTGTCGAGTGGGTCAAGGAATGGGCGACCTCAGCCGTTCCAACATCACTACGACAATGCGCAACTCG
The DNA here is from genome assembly GCA_043780025.1 of Deltaproteobacteria bacterium. Taxonomy (GTDB): domain Bacteria; phylum Myxococcota_A; class Polyangia; order Polyangiales; family Polyangiaceae; genus SZUA-265. Next base: position 3,555 of record JAYWEH010000220.1, on the reverse strand, counting down.
TGTGAGCCCAGAGACGCGATGTGGGTGTGATGGGTTCGGTGTTGCATCATTGTTTCAGTGAGCCACCCGTGGCTTACTCTTCAGAGCCTTGCGAGTGGCTCTATCTCGTCCCTCGCGGTACACTCATCGGGTAGCTCGTGTCTTCTTCAGCCAATAACGTCGGGTCTCAGGGTAACTCTCGCGCGGGCGATACGCTCGGTCGCTATCAATTGCTCGCGCTCGTCGGGGAAGGCGGCATGGGTCGGGTCTGGGCAGCGCGGCAAGTGGGTTCCCCGCTGCAACGCCTGGTCGCCGTAAAGACCGCGATCACGGGGATGAGCCAGACCCCCGAATTTCAGCGGCTCTTCATGGACGAGGCGCGCATCGCCTCGCTCATCCATCACCCGCACGTCTGCGGCGTGTACGAGCTCGGTGAAGAGCACGGCACCTTGTACCTGGTGATGGAGTGGTGCGACGGCGTGTCGCTCCGCCAGGTCATGGACAAGCTCGTGGGTCGAATGGACCTCGCGGTAGCGTCGCGCATCGTCGCCAACGTGGCGGCAGGGCTGCACGCCGCACACGAGCTCGAGGATAGTGACGGCACGAAGCTGCGCGTGGTGCACCGGGACGTGTCCCCGCAGAACGTGCTCATCTCCAAGAACGGTCACGTCAAGGTGGCTGACTTCGGTGTCGCCAAGGCGCAGGGCCAGCTGCATCGCCCGACCGAAACGGGCGAGATGAAGGGCAAGCTGGCGTACATGGCGCCAGAGCAGGTCACGGCCAAGGACATCGATCATCGCGCGGACATCTTCGCGCTCGGCTGCGTGCTCTACGAAGTCACTGTCGGACGCCGTCCGTTTCAAGGTGAAGGTGCGCTGTCCACTCTCTACCAGCTGCTCGAGCAGCCGGTCGTAGCGCCCACGGAAGTCGTGGAAGGCTACCCGCGCGAGCTCAGCGCGATCGTCCTCAAAGCGCTGGCCAAAGACCCCGAGGACCGTTTCCAGACTGCCGAGGACCTGCGTGTCGCCCTGGAGGGCTGGATCGCCAGCACCAATGGCAAGGCGAGCGAACGCGAGATCGCGGCGCTCGTGCGCATCACGTCGGGTGACGAGATCGACAGCAAGGCGAAGCTCATCAACGAAGCGGCCGCGAAGATGAAGGACCAGCCGGTTCCTCGTACGGACGGCGCCGCGCAAAGCTCTCGGCCTGCCCCCACACCGGGGACGACGACGGGTGTAGGTCGTGAAGGCGCCTCGACCGTCGATCGCGGCGTCGCGACAGGCACGTTTCGCGAGAAGAGCTCTTCATGGTGGTTGCCGGTGGGCGCTGCCTTTGCGGTGCTCGGCTTGGTGGTGGTGCTGGCCAGGGGTTCGCTCGGCCAAGCCGATGATGGCCCCGCGCCGGTCATCAGCGTCGGGGCAACGCCGCGGCCCATCGTGGTCACGCCGGATCTGGAGCCAGCCCCGGTGGGTCAGCCCACGGAAACGCCGCCAGCGCCCGTGCAGATCACCATCCGCACCGTCCCCGCAAACGCCACGTTGCGCATCGACGAGGAAGTCGTGAAAGCGCCCTTCCTCAGTTTCGTCGCGCCGAGCGATCGGACGCGCATGGTGCACGCGAGCGCGCCGGGTCACGTGGCTCTCACCCGCGAGGTCGTGTTTGATCAGGCACGCGAGCTGGTGATCGAGCTGCAGCCGTCGGCGGTGACGCCGACGCCGCCGGGCCAGCGCCGCACCAAGGTCCGGCCCAGGGGGGACACGCAGTCGACCCAACCCGTGAAGGCGCCCGAAGTAGATACGGCTCCGGCACGCGAGCAGACGACGCCGCCCGGCAGACGGCTGCGGGCGCTGGATGAAGACAACCCGTTCGCGGGGAATTGATTTCGAGCAACCAACGGAGCGCCCTGCCCGAAGGGGAACCTGTCGTTCATGAGAAATAGACCAAAATTCATTGCATCCAGTCTGGTCTGTTTGTGCGGGAGCTGGCTCGCGGCCAGCGCCGGCGCCGCGCCAGCCAAGGCGGTCAAGCCGGCGGCAGCTGCCGCTACTGCGCCAACCGCTACTGCTCCGAAGGCCACGGCTCCGACCGCCACCGCCACTGCGCCGACCGCTACGGCTCCGAAGGCCACTACCCCGGCCAAGGCAGCGCCCGCGGCGCCCAAACCCGCGAGCCCCGCAGCTCCGGCGCCGGCAGCGGCGCCCGACGTGAAGGTGGGGGAAAAGTCCGCGGCGGTCGATGCCAAGGCCGCGGCCAAGGTAGCCACTCCGGACGCCAAGGCGCCGGCCAAACCGGTTGCTGCGGATGCCAAGGCGGTTGCGGCGGACCCCAAGGCGGTGCCAGGCGCAGCAGCCAGTGCTCCACCGGGCGTCGCCAAGCCGGCGTCAGCCGACTCCAAGGACGGCAAGCCGCCCGCCGCGGACGCCAAGTCCGTCGCGGTCGATCCGAAAGCGCCCGGTGCTGCCGTAGCCGTTGGTGCGCCCGAACCGCCCAAGCCTCCGTCGCCCGAGGCCATCGCCGAAGCCAAGCAGCGCTTCGATCGCGGCATCGAGCTGTACGGGGAAGGGGACTATCCGCTGGCGTTGATCGAGTTCACTCGCGCCTATGAGCTCGTGCCCAACTACAGAGTGCTCTACAACATCGGGCAGGTCTGCATCCAGCTCGGGCAATACGCCAACGCGCGCCGCGCACTGCGCGAGTACCGCGAACGCGGCGGGGAGGAGCTGTCCAACAACCGCCGCGAGTCGCTGGCCAAAGACATCGAGATGCTGGAGCGCCGCACGGCGTTCTTGCAGGTCACCAGCAACGTGCCGGACGCCGAGGTTCTCGTCGACGAGGTCGTGGTCGGCAAGACGCCTCTCGCCACGCCGCTGCTAGTCGATGCGGGCGTGCACCGGGTGACGGTGCGGCGCGCCGGGTACTTGCCCCGCAACAGCCGCGTCACGCTCGCGGGCGGTGACGAGCAGACGCTGCCCCTGGCGCTCGAGGTGCAACCCGAGGTCAAGCCCACGTTCGTGGTGCAACGCCCGGCCGTCGAAGACGACTCGTCGACCCTCATCATTGCGGGCTGGGTGACTACCGGCGCGCTGGCTGCCGGCGCCATCGTCACCGGCATCATGGGCGCGGGTGAGGCCAACGAGCTCAAGGAGCTGCGCGCCGCCGATCCGCGGGACTACACCAATCTCGGCCAACGCATGGACAGCACCAAGAGCAACGCCAGCTCGCTGCTCCTCGCCTCGGACGTGTTCTCGGGCGCCGCCGTGATCGTGGGTGGTCTGAGCTTGTGGTTGACCGTCGATCCGCCACAGAGCTCGGCGCCTGCCCAACCGGAGCGCCCGGCACCGGCCAAGGGTGGCCTGCAGGTCGGCTACCAGCACAATCAGGTCAAATTGCGCGGCAGCTTCTGAGCTGACTCGGTTCGAGCTTACCGAGGTCTCGTTGGCGCACCGGCCTCGCGCTCGTGCGCCAGCATGCCGTAGCGATCCCCTTTGCATTCAAAGACCGTCGCGTTCCGGAAACTCCGGATCGTCACGCGTCTCGATGGACGGCGGAACGGGCAGCAACGCAAGGCGCTCAACC
>JAYWEH010000219.1:0-5043 GCA_043780025.1 Deltaproteobacteria bacterium | reverse complement strand
CCCTACGGCGGAGAGCTCACGCGGGCGGACAAAGCGCGGCAGCCCGTGCAGAGCCGCGCCGATTGGATCGTGGATCAGTCCACCAAACACTGGTTCGTGGACGACACGCAGAATCCGTACGTCGAAGAGAAGCCGTTCAACTGGTTTCGCGGCTACCAGGTGGGGGGCCGCAGCTTGCTCTGGGCCCGGCAATGTTACCGCTGGAGCGATCTGGATTTCGACGCCAACGCCAAAGACGGCTTCGGCGTGGACTGGCCGATCCGTTACAGGGACATCGCGCCCTGGTACGACCACGTCGAAGACTTCATCGGCGTGAGCGGTCAAGCCGAAGGGCTCGCGCACTGGCCCGACGGCAAGTACCTGCCGCCGATGGAGCTGAGCTGCCTCGAACAAAGCATTCGAGACAAGCTGAAGGCCACGTACCCCGATCGCGTGTTGACCATCGGGCGCGTCGCCAACCTCACCCGGCCACACCGCGGCCGCGGCCAGTGCATGAGCCGTGATCTGTGCGCCCGTGGCTGCCCCTATGGCGCGTATTTCAGCAGCAACTCGTCGACGCTGCCTGCGGCAGAACAGACCGGCAACATGACGCTCTTGCCGAACTCGCTCGTGCTGTCGCTCATCTACGACGACAAGCTGGGCAAGACCACCGGCGTGCGCGTGCTCGATACGACCACGAAGCAAGCAAGCGAATACTTCGCGCGCGTGATCTTCCTCAACGCTTCGACGTTGTGCACCACGAGCATCCTGCTCAACTCGACCTCGCGGCGCTTTCCCAACGGCTTCGGCAACGACAGCGGCGAAGTCGGCCACAATTTGATGGATCACCACTTCGCTACAGCGGGTGCCGACTCGGACGAGTTTGCGGACCGCTACCACCGCGGGCAACGCCCCGTCGGCATTTGCATTCCGCGCTTTCGCAACGTGAACGAGAAGCGCAAGGACTACGTGCGCGGGTTCTACTATTCCGGCGGCGCGCGCCGGCGCGGCTGGTGGCGTACGTTTGGGGAGCAGGGCCTGATCGGTGCGCCGCTGAAGCAGGCCTTGAGTCAGCCGGGGTCGTGGCGCATGCGCCTGCAGGCATTCGGCGAGTGCTTGCCGTACCACCACAACAAGGTCAGCCTGAGCCGCGACAAGAAAGACGTGTGGGGCCAGCCGCAGCTGTCCATCAGCTGCGAGTTTGGTGAGAACGAAAAGCGCATGCGCGAGGACATGAAGGCGGCGGCCGTGGAGATGCTGGAAGCCGTGGGCTTGAAGAACGCGCAGGGGTTCGGGGAAGGCAGCACGCCCGGGGGCATCGTGCACGAGATGGGCACGGCGCGCATGGGCCGCGACCCGAAGACCTCGGTGCTGAACGGCCACAACCAGGTGCACGCCGCCAAGAATGTGTTCGTCACTGACGGCTCCTGCATGGCCTCGTCGGCCTGTCAGAATCCGTCGCTCACGTACATGGCGCTCACCGCTCGCGCCGCCGCGTTCGCGGTCGCAGAGCTCGGCCAGGGGCGGCTCTGAATGGATCGCCGTCGTTTCATCGGAGCCGTGTCGGTGGTCGCTCCCGCAGCGGCGCTGGCCGGTTGCGAAACGCAGGCTCCGGCGCCGGCTCCCGCTCTGCCCGTGGCCAAGCTGCCGGGCTGGGTACCGAATTATTTCTCGGTGGAGGAAGCCCGGCTCGTCGAAGCGGCCGCGGAGCGCTTGCTGCCCGAAACGGACACACCCGGAGCGACTCGTTGTGAGGTGGGGCCCTTCATCGAGGGCTACGTGTCGGAGGTGTACGAAGACGCTGCCCAACGCTCTTTCAAGGACGGCATCGCAGCGCTCGAAAAAAGCGCCCGCACAGCTCACGGCGCCGCGTTTGCGGATTGCGCGCCTGCGGCGCAGCTCGGCCTGCTCACCGCTCTCCTCGGGGCGGCCGAGCAGAGCCGTAAGGAGCAGAAGCCAACCCCAGCGGGCCCTCCCCCACCCGAGCCGTTCATCGTCGCGCTGCGTTCGCTCTCCCTCAATGGCCTCTGCCATTCCAGGCTCGGCGCCACCCTCGTGTTGAACTACGAACCCGTGCCCGGCGTTTACCAGGGCTGCATACCGCTCGAGTCGGTCGGCAGGGCTTGGTACGCGGGCTGACGGTTGTTTGGAGTGGGTCTCAATTCTATGCGCTACACGACTCTGCCCGGTACATCGATCCGCGTCTCCGTGATCGCGATGGGCTCCTGGGCCCTCGCGGGTGACGCGCAATGGGGTGATCAATCCGAAGCGGATTCGATCGCAGCCGCGCGCGCCGCCCTCGACGCCGGCATCAATTTCTTCGACACCGCCCCCGGCTACGGCGAAGGCCTGTCCGAGCAGCGCCTGGGCAAGGGCCTCGCCGGCGTGCGAGAGAGCGCAGTCATCGCGACAAAGATCGGGCCCGACTCAATGTTGCCCGAGCAGGCTCGCCGCTCCGTCGAGCGATCGCTCGAGCACCTCGGGACGGACTACCTCGACTTGCTGCAGATCCACTGGCCGAGCCGCAGCGTACCGCTCGAAGACACCTGGGCGGAGCTCGAGCAACTCCGCCAAGAAGGCAAAGTGCGTGCGCTCGGCGTATCGAACTTTGGCGCCGGTGATCTGGCCCACATCTCGAAGATCGGAAAGCCCTGCATCGATCAGCTGCCCTATTCGCTGCTCTCCCGGGCCATCGAATACGAGGTGGTCGCCGAGTGCCAGCGCGCCGACGTTGGAGTGTTGTGCTACAGCCCGCTGCTCTGGGGCCTGCTCGCGGGCAAATACGCGAGCGCCGACGAGATGCCGCCCACCCGCGCGCGTTCGCGCCATTTCTCTAGCTCGCGCGCGCCCACGCGGCACGGGGAGCCGGGGTGTGAAGCGGAAACGTTTGCGGCGCTCGACCGCCTACGCGCGATCGCCCAGCGGGTCGGTGTATCCATGTCGGATCTGGCGCTCAGCTGGCTGTTGCATCAACCGGTGGTCACGAGCGTGCTGATCGGGATCCGCAGCCCGAGCCAGGCTGAGCTCAACGCGCGCGCGACCGAGGTGAAGCTGGACGCGGCGACACTGGAAGAGCTCGGCCGAGCCACCACCGAGGTCAAAGCCGCCCTCGGCCCGAACCCCGATCTCTGGCAAGGCGCCGCAGGCTCGCGCTTCCGCTAGCTCTGGCCCAGTCGGCGCTGAATGCTCAGCGCAAGATAATCGTGCCGCACGACGTGAAGCTCAGCGTCGTGTCCACGCGAAACGTCGAGTTACCCGGGTGGCGCTCGGCGTGGAACAGATCGAGCGGATACTCGCCCCCAATCACGATGCCGAAGCGAGCGGCATCCTCGTCGAGGTCCACGCGCTCCGTCTGGGTGGCGTGGATCCCCCCGAGGTCGATGGCCAGGCGGTTGTTGATGAAGACCCACAGGTCATCATCGCCGGCAAACGTGAAGACCTCTCCACCTCGATACGCGAACTCGGTGTGCAGCTCGGAGGTGAAGCTAAAGTTGTGCTCCAGGTATTCGTTGCCGAAGAGTTGGTTGTCGAGCGGGAAAAATTCCTGATTGTCGTAAGTGGACACCCCGCCGCTACTCGAGGTGAATGGAAAAGTGAACTCGACAGTCTGGTTGACTCCCGGCGTGTCCCGATACCATTGATTGAAGTTCGCCGCTCCCGTGGTGGTCGCCGTGCTGCCCGTCGCGAGGTACACGGGCTTCCGGTCCGCGCCGAGGAACTCGGCAAGCAGGCCGCGATCATCCGCGACGACGTCAGCAAAGTCCGGATGATCTTGCCGGAAGTCACGCAACACGCCCGTCAGGTCCGAGCCACAGCCGCCGCTCGTGGGCAGTTCGTCGGGTGCGAGCGATTCGCCAAAATCGAGATCCCCGTTCGAGCCAGCACTCGGTGACAGCCCGCGGGATTCGAACTGCGGGACATTTCCACCCACATCCGTTGCCGCACCGCCCCCGGCGCTGCAGGCGCAAACGCCCGTCAACGCCAAGCCGACGAGACCCCAGCCACGTTGCCGCGAACGCTGTCGCATGACGGCGATGTAATAACACCGTCAGTGGCCCTGCGCACCCGCGTTGGTAGCAAGCCGAGTCCATGATCGCGCCGAAATTGCGCGTTCTCGAGCACAAATGATAGAGTCCGCAGCAGCGCGAGCAGAGCTGGTGCGCGGGCTCGCGAGCTGTGCGACCCCGCGGCAGCGTTCGAGGGGAGCGCAGAGGCCTGTGACGACAACTGCCAACTGCGCGCGGGTTGGGTGTGTCCGCCGGAGCGGGCTTGCCGGCGCACGGCCTGCGACGATGATGACGGTTGCCACCTGGACGATTTGCGATAGCCCGTGCGGTCTGCGCAGATTTGATATAGTCGCGCGAATGGTCGCCAGGCTTCTCCGCGCACGGCATGCCTGTGCTGTCCTGATGTTCGGGGTACTCGCGGGCTGCTCGGCGAGGGTGCCGGGAGCGAACACCGGAGCCCCAGCCAGCACCGCGTCCGCACGGCTCGAGACCCAACTCGATGAAGCGATGCGGCTGACCGAGCGCGGCTACGGCGTGGCCGGCATCGCGGTCGGAGTCTGGCTAAAGGGGCAGCCCCTGCTCGTACGAGGCTACGGCCTGGCAGACGTGCTCCAGGGCGTACCTGTGCGGACCGACCATATTTTCCGGATCGGGTCCATTACCAAGACGTTCACGGCAGTCGCGATCGCGAGGCTCGCCGCACAGCAGAAATTGTCGATCACGGACCCTGTCGCTCAGCACCTCCCGGCGCTCGGTCTCGACAAACGCATCACGCTGAGGCACCTGCTTTCGCACACCTCGGGCATCCCGAGCTACACCGAGCTGCCGAGCCACGCGGAGCAAATGCACGAGGCGCTGACCGCAGCGCAGCTGCTGGCTCAATTTGCCGGCTTGCCACTGAAATTCGAACCTGGCAGCGAGCACGCGTACAGCAACTCCGGCTACTATCTGCTGGGCCTGGTGATTGAAAAGGTGTCCGGGCAAAGCTACGCGGACTTCCTGCGCACCGAGGCCTATGCCCCCGCCGGCTTGACGGAGACAGGCTACTGCCCGGACG
>JAYWEH010000218.1:0-5054 GCA_043780025.1 Deltaproteobacteria bacterium | reverse complement strand
CCCCGATTCCGGGCAGCTGCCGCAGCTCCGCCGCGCTCGGTGGTAACTGGCCAGCCCGCGTCTCGACGAGCTGCCTCGCGGCGTGCCAGAGATTGCGCGCCCGGCTGTAGTAGCCCAGGCCCTCCCAGGCGCGCAGCACGTCCTCTTCATTAGCGCCGGCGAGCGCCGCGACATCCGGGAAGCGCCGCATCCAGCGCTCATAGAAGTCGATCACGGTAGCGACCTGGGTCTGCTGCAGCATCACCTCGCTGACCCAGATGCAATACGGGTCTCGACTCGCCCGCCACGGCAAACGCCGCTGCACGCGCCGATACCATGCGAGCAGCGCAGTCCCTATGGCTTCGCGTCGCTCGCCGTCGAGCTGATCGCCCTGCTCAGGCCGAGCGCGCGCGTGACTTTCACCGAGTGAGCGCGACGGCGTGTAAGGGGAGGTGAGGGGCGCAACCGTCATGGCTCTGACGATCGAACTCCAGATGGACGGCGCTGCTGCGCGCGGCGCCGCCGCACGTGAACGCGTTCCTGGACGATGGCCTCGAATTCTTTGAACGTCACGCCATTCCGTGCCATTCTCACCTTGGGTTTATGCCCCCGCCCCGTACGTTATCGCTGGAGCTCGTTCGTACGGACGGTTGGTTCGATCGAGTCGGGCAAACCGTCTCGAGTTTCCAGGCCTTGTGCGACATTCTCGGTGAGCGATTCTTCGCGTTTTCGCTGATTACTGGCGCGCGCATCACCGCGCTTACCGTCGATCGCCGGCATCCTGAGAACACGTTAGTCGACTTTACCGTCGGTGGGACTGAAAGTTCCAACGATGAAGGGGAGCGGCTCTCGCTCGCTGACTTTCAGCGCCGCCTGATCTCGGCGTTGCTGCTCGACGCGCAACATGGCCCGCCGCCGCAGCGAGAACAAGACTCCGAGGCGATCCAGCAGTTCATCGGGCCGCAATATCTGTTACTCGCCCCGCTCTACGGCTGGCGCCTGGAGGAGCTGTCGTTCGAGCAGGCAGAGCCTGAGCTGCGTTTCAGCGCCGATGGCGTCGATCAGCGGGCCACGCTCACGGATTTTCGTACGAGCTTGCGCGATCGGGTTCGTGCGGAGCTCAATCACGTGGCGCGGGCCGAAACGCGCAACGCCATCGATCTCGGGCACGTGGCCCAGGCGGACGCTTTGTTCGCTAAACACGACTTTGTCGGCGTCAAAGACCTGCTCGGCACTTGGCCTGCCGCGTTGACGATTTTCTTGCGCACTCCCGAAGCACAAGCGCTGCAGGCGGAAACGCGGGGGACGCTGGCGCACGCGCTCGGGCTGCTCGGTTCGGCCTGCTCTGCCCTGGGTGAGGCCTCCCAGGCCGAAGAAATCTTGCGGCTCGCGGTCCAATACGCGGGGGAAATGCCCGTGGCCGCGCAGATCTATGAGCGCCTCGGCTCGGCTTTGCTGGCCGAAAAGCGTCCGGGTGAAGCAATTGGCCCGTTGCGTCGAGCCGCCATGCTCGGTGCGGAGACGGTGTGGCCCCGGCTGTCCGAGGCCTTCCTGGAGCGCGGCCGGTTCTTAGCCGCGCTCGGAGCGGCCGAGGAAGCCCGTCGGTCCGGCCTCGAGGAGGCGGTCGTGGCGGAGGTGCGGCGCCGGGTCGAAGAGCGCCTGGGCGGGCTGATCGCGCCCTGGCAAAACGTGGTGGCGCGGGGCTCCAGCTAGGCCGATTCCGGCTCGTACAGGGGCTGGGGGTCGGCCGCGCCGGGTCCCGCTTGGCCTGTCCTACTGGACCACCTGCGCGCCGATTGACAGGCTCGGGTCAAAGCACTATCAAGCGCTGGAAACAGCGGCATTTTTGCTTGCCTCCCGCGAGCTGCGGGTGTCCCGGGTTTGGCTCGGGCTCCGCGCTACTGGGTTCACGCTCGAGTCCCTCAGCCAGCGCTCCCATGCTCGAACTCTACCTGCCCATGTTCATCATGTTCGCGATCGCACTGGCGATTTGCGGAGGTATGTACGCCGCGGGCCATTTCCTCGGACCCAAAAATCCGACGCCGGACAAGGTCATGCCGTTCGAATGCGGCAACGACACCGAGGGTTCCGGCCAGACCAAGATGAGCGTCAAATTCTATCTGACGGCGATCTTGTTCGTGGTGTTCGATATCGAAGTGGTTTTCATGTATCCCTGGGCGACCCTTTTTAAAGGGCTCGGTTGGACAGGGTTCGTGTCGATGCTGGGTTTCATCGGCTCGCTGCTCGTGGCCCTGGTCTACTGCTGGAAGAAAGGAGCCCTCGAGTGGGAGAGCTAGTATCGGGACAGGTCAAGTCGACGCGGATCATGGAGCCGGTCGCAGTCGACGGTTTTGCGACTACCCGCCTCAAGGACCTGCTCGCCTGGGCCCAGAAGTATTCGCTGTTCATGTGCCCGTTCGTGACCGCCTGTTGCGGCATGGAGTTCATGGGCGTGACCAGTCCGCGCTACGATCTTTCGCGTTTCGGCGCCGAAGTGCCGCGCTTCTCGCCGCGCCAGAGCGATCTGCTGTGGGTCGTCGGCACCATTACCCAGCGCCAGGCACCAATTCTCAAGCGCATCTATGAGCAGATGGCGGAGCCGAAATGGGTGGTCGCGTTCGGGACCTGCGCCTCGTGCGGCGGGTTCTACGACAACTACGCCACGGTCGCCGGCATCGACAAGATCATCCCGTGCGACGTGTATATCCCGGGTTGCCCCCCGCGCCCCGAGGGCGTGCTCGACGGATTGATGTTGTTGATGGACAAGATCGCTCGCCGGGACAACCGCCCCGCTGTGGTCAAGCCCCGCGTGGATCCCGTGGATCTGCCGGAGCACGGCCTGGTGCAGCTCGGCAAGAAGCGGGATTCAATCGGCTAGCCCGATCGACCTAGGCAGCACTTCCCGAACGCCCATACCCGCAGCCGTTCCTCGCCGACCTTCTTCAACGTCCACGGACATCTCCCTTCCAGACCCTCGCTTTCGAGACTATGGCCCAGCGACTCGTCGATCTGCTCAAGCACCAATTTGCGTTGGCCGTGCTGGAGACCCACGCTCAACACGGCGACGATACGGTCGTGCTAGACCCGGGTAGCTGGCACGAGGTTTGTCGGTTCCTGCGTGACGCTCCGCCCTCGCAGATGAACATGCTGATGGACCTCACGGCGGTGGACTACCTGGATCGCGATCCGCGATTCGAAGTGGTAGCGCATCTCTATTCGCTGCAGCACGGTCATCGCCTGCGCCTGAAGACGCGGGTCGGTGACAGTAATGGTGACCACGCCGCGGTTGATTCACTGTCGGACCTGTGGGGCAGTGCCAACTGGATGGAGCGTGAATGCTGGGACATGTTCGGCGTGCGCTTCACCGGGCACCCGGACCTGCGGCGGATTCTCATGTACCCCGAGTTCATCGGACATCCGCTACGTCGCGACTACCCCGCTGAACGAATCCAGCCCCTCGTGCCGTATCTCGCCGAGATCAACAACGAGAAGCTTGCCCCCTTCGATCGGCATGAGGGTATGCCTTTCGGACGGCAAACTCACCAAGGCGTGCTGAGCCACGAAGCGGATCCAGAGCTTTTCCCCGACTCTGCTGGCGACGTGGACCTGTCGCGGGCCCAATAAGAACGGGACACGAACATGGAAACCCCGGATCTCGACCTCGACCGCAGCGACCTGATGCTCGACGCCGAGCCCATGCTCATCAATGTGGGCCCGGCGCACCCGGCCATGCACGGCACCGTGCGTTGCGTCATGGAGCTCAGCGGCGAAGTGATCGAACGCGTGGACGTGCAAGTGGGCTACTTGCACCGCGGCTTCGAGAAGATGTGTGAACGCGGTACCTGGACACAGGTCTACCCGTACGTTGATCGCTGCAATTACATCTCGCCGATGCTGAATAACGTGGGCTTCTCACAAGCCTGCGAGAAGATGCTCGGCATCAAGGCGACGCCGCGCTGCGCCTACTATCGGATCGCGCTCGGCGAGCTCGCCCGCGTCAGCGACCACCTGACGTGTGACGGCGCCATGGCCATGGAACTCGGCGCGTTCACTCCGTTCCTCTGGATGATCAAAGGTCGCGAGATGATCTGGGACATCATGGAGGAGGAGACCGGCGCCCGCCTCACGCACAGCTTCGGGCGTGTCGGCGGTATGGCCGCCCCACCCACGGATGGCTTCAAGGAGACGACCCGGGCCGTCATGAAGCAGATCCTCTCGATCGTCGACGAGTCGGAGCGCTTGCTGTTTGGCAACCGAATCTTTCTCGATCGGATGCAGGGTGTCGGCAAAATCAGCACCGAAGACGCCGTCTCGCTCGGTTGGACAGGCCCGTGTCTGCGCGCCTGCGGCGTGCCCTACGACGTGCGACGCTCGCACCCCTACGGTCGCTACGACGAGTTCGACTTTGAAGTGCCGGTCGGGTCGGAGGGCGACTGCCTGGATCGGTTCGTGGTGCGGCTCGAAGAGATCAAGCAGAGCGCGCGTATCATCGAGCAGGCGCTGCAGAAGATGCCGAACTCGGGCCCGATCAACGTCGACGACCCGCGCGTGGTATTGCCCCGCAAGGAAGAGGTCTACACGACCATCGAGGGTACGATTCGCCACTTCAAGATCATCATGGAAGGCCTGAAGATCCCCGCCGGCGAAGTGTACGCCTACAGCGAAGGTGGCAATGGGGAGCTCGGCTTCTACCTGGTCAGCGACGGCAGCGGCACGCCCTATCGCGTGCGGATTCGGCCGCCTTGCTTTCTGATTACCGGCGGGCTCGAGCGGGTGATTACCGGGGCCATGGTTTCGGATGTCGTTCCCTGCTTCGGATCGCTGAACATGATCGGTGGCGAGTGCGATCGCTAAAGTGGTGCTCAGTATTGTGAAGCGGAGTGCCGTGACGGCGGCCCGAGGAGACGCGAGATGCCCACGTTCAAGTTAGACGGTCGAGAGATTCCCTTTGAGAAGGGTGAAACGGTCATCCAGGCTGCGCATCGCGCTGGAATCGACATCCCGCACTATTGCTGGCATCCCGGCCTGAGCATCGCGGCCAACTGCCGCATGTGCCTGATCGAAGTGGCGCCGCC
>JAYWEH010000217.1:0-12036 GCA_043780025.1 Deltaproteobacteria bacterium | reverse complement strand
TCGGCAGATGAATCTTGGGCATTGGCATCCGGTGCCATGCTGACTTCCATGCCGCCACAGGCGACGATGGCGATAATGGTTGCGGCGGAGACGAGTATTTTGGATGAGTGTTTCATGGTTGTAGATTCCCCTTCATGATTGTTATTCCGCCTTTCACCGGAGAATTGACGCCAGGCTCGGTGGGTGATGCTCATCGTCGCCGGAGCGCGTAGGTACGAGACGGGTCGTCGAGCCACCTGATGCTTCTGGGCGCTGGGCACCGCGCTCATGTTCAGCGCAGGCTCGCGTTGAACTCCCTCGTGAGGCGCTCTCGCGCGGCAATTCGCGCGGCCTCCTTCAGCTCCCACAAGTGGTCACCCGCGCGCTTCTTGGCTGCCTCGAGGATCGCCGGAGTCAAGGTCCGCCAGTCCTCTTGCACGAGCCCGAGAACCTCCACGTGCTCTGAGCTTTCCTGCGAGTACGGGTTGGCGACGGCCAGCATGAGATCGTGCTTGTTCCCGTCAGCGAGCACACTTTCCAAACGTTGGGCGGCCTCGGATGCTCGCGCGACGTAGCCGTGGAGCATTTCGTTGCGGCGATCTGACATCCGCAACGATTGATGCGTGCCCTTGCGACCGCTGTAGTGGTAGTTGTAATAGTCGCTCAGTTCGACCCTCAGACGGAGCACTACCACGGCGTCGTCCTGCGAACCGGCCCTGTACGTTTTGACGGGAATTTCGTTATATCCGGTCGAACATTGCCAATCGATCTTGAACTCCGCGTCGGACGCGCGCTGAACACACACCCGCTTGTCGGTCTCCACGGTTACGAAGCACGTCTCACCCACCTTGACGTCGGAGCATGCGCGTGCGTCGACCTTCGGACTGGCCGTCTTGCAGAGGCCCGAGGGATGCTCGCGTTCAAACGCTGCGCGATCAGCCTCGGGCTGGATGGTGTACTGCAGACGGTCAATGCACTGCTCCTCGGAGGCATATTGAGAGATGACCCGCTCGGCAGGGCTTTGGCAGCCGAACGCGAGCGCCGCACCGTAGAGCCATGGTTTGATCTTCTTCATCGTTTCTTCCTTTCTGGCGAGACGTTGATTTTTACGTTGAAATGGCGCGCTTACTGCATGGCCTCCCGATGCAAGGACCCATGGACGTGATGTGACGAGGCGCCGGGGACAAGCGCGTGAGACCCGAATGGCAGTGCCAGCGACGCGCTGGACGCCGGTGTCGCGCTCCCGTGTCGTTTCGTCGTCGCCAGCGCACAGGTGCAGGTGGCTCGCTCGTAAGCGGTGGCACAGCGCCAACGGGGGTCCTGCGGCACCGCGCCACCAGTACCTCCCCCCCACCACCAGGCTGCCGCCTGCGGCGGGACCCACTCCACTCCCCGAGCTGCCGCCCGCCTCGGACGTCTGTTTCGTCGCCCTGGAGGAGCCCTGACGCTCCGCTTCAGTGCCGCTGGCGCTGCATGCCCCCGTGCTGGCAGCGATCACCACACCAGACCACCATGCCCGCAGCGGCTCGCGTTTCCCGTTCACGCACGTCGTCCTTTCGTCCTCGCCACTCGATATGTACGCCCACGTAATACGGATCTTTAGGACCGTATATTTGGGAATCCGCTCCGGCAACGGTGGCAGGCGGTGCGCCCCATCAATCCCGCCCGGTTGATTCAGAGTGTGGGAGCGCGCCTGGGAGACCTTCGCAGAGGGGCTAAGTTGACCCAGCAGAAGATGGCCGATCGACTAGCGGTCACACTCCGGTACGTGCAGAGGGTCGAGGCCGGCGAAGAGAACCTCACGCTGGAGTCTTTGGCCCGATATGCGAACGCCCTGCGCGTGCCACTGGAGGAGCTGTTCGTCGCCCCCGAGCCCAGCAAGAAGCGCCCGGGGCGGCCCAGCAAGGCGGAATAGCCAGGCACGCCAGGAGGTCCCCGTCCGCGCCGTCGCGGGGGCGGATGATCGGTTGCGAGATGGACGGCCCCGACGGTCGCCTCCCGCAGCAAGCGGGCCACTGGCAACCGTCAAAACGGGGGGCACCGGCACCACCGGACCACGCGGTTCGTCAGTACCACACGATCTTCGTGGCCCCGGCCTCGCCGCCGTTCCGCACCATTACATCCAGTCTCTCGACGTACCCGGCCAGGCCCTCGACACTCAGCCCTCGAATCCACGTCCGAATCGGTCGCAGCTCCACGGCTCCATCCTCCCGCTCACGAGGCGCCCCATGGACCACTTCGTCCTCGCGGACGTAACTGCTCACCTTCACATTGCGAGCCCTCAGAATGGCCCTCCTGGCCTCGGCAATCGTGCATTCGCCCGCGGGAGCCACGGGTAACCCCAAGAGAGCGAGCAATCGAAAGGCATTGTGATTGGCGAGGTTCAGGCAGATTGGGTTCTCCCGCGGCACGCGCTCTAGCCCCGCTCCCCGGCAAGAGGGGCATGCCGGGTCCGCCCCCGTCGCTAGACTCGCCCGGACCGCGGGCGTGTCGAGCCCGCGCATCATCGACGCAAAGCCAGCCGTCATCTGAGCGCAGAGACACGGGGCATCCTCGGTACCTCGAGGGCCGGGGAGATTGGTCATGAAGGTGATGCTCATGCTGGCCCCTTGCCCTCCCGTCGCCGCCGTTGCCGACGTCCCGCCACACGGGCAGCAGTCTCCACGCACCCGTGCCAGAGGTCCGCGAGAGCTAAGCGTGTCTCGCCCGGCTTCAGCTCGACCCCGATGAAGATCGTGGCGCCGTGCCTTCGAGCTGCGATGAGTGCCGCTCGCAACGAGCGCACACCATCGAACTCGGCAGCATTGACTAATACCTTGCCTCCGCTGGTTACTGCAAACGGGCACTTGTTCAGGCGCTTCATCGGCACGCTCCCGCGTACTCGCAGCTCTTGCAGGCCCAGCTGCGGACCCGATGGTCCACCCCAGCCTCGACGGCGCGGCAGATCGAGCTCGCCGTTTCGAGCAACTCGCGTTCGTCTTCCGGGCCCCTGCGAAGCGTGACGAGCTGCACCGTCGGCTGACGCGCCTTGGTGACGACGGCCAGCATCAGTTCAGGGTTGACGCCGTACCTTTGCCGGAAGGCGCGTTGGTAGCCCGTGGGCTGGAAGTCGTGGACGAGCTTGTCCTCGGCCCAGCGCTGCCGTGCGGTTTTTAGTTCCCAAACGACCGGCTTGCCGTCGACCTCGACGGCAGCGTCAATGGATCCAACGAGCGGCGGCAAGATCTCACCTGTCTCGGGGTCATGGATCTGCAGGGTGAAGCGCTGCTCGATACCGATGACTCGGTCGGGAAGCGGCACGGCCTGCCAGAAGCTGCGCAGCATCTGAACGCCCTTATCCGCCAGCGTATCCTCCGTTTCAGCGTCCTCGAAAAGCACAGGCACCTCGCCCGCGTGGAGCTGCTTTCGGAGGGCGTCTCGAAAGTGCGTGCTGACAGCCTCGTCGGAGGCAGGCTCTCCGATGGAATGCTTGTGGAGGGTGAAAGCCACGCCTTCGTGGAATGCGAATCCAAAGGCAAGCGCTGCAGCGCGGTACTCCGGGACGAGCTTGTCGATGCGGCGAAGCCGGAACTTCCTTGGGCACGCCAGAAATTCTTTGAGCGAGCTCACGCTCAGGTGAGTGATGGGTAATGACATGATGGCCTTCAAATGGACTGCAGCCCCGCGCACGAATACGCGGGGCTGCCTTCCGGGTTAGCGGCCGTAGCCGGTGATCTCATCGAGGCGGCCGATGAGAGCTGACGCTTCCTGTCGATCGAGATTGACGATTTCCGTCGCGTGCTCCGATACCTGGGCCACCATCTGGGCGAGCTGCTCGGGAGACACCCCTCCCCGGCGCGCGCCGGCTCGAATCGCCGACAGCTGCTTTGACGACAGGCGATCCGACGGCGTGCGGGCTGGGGCAGCCCGCTGTTGTGACCGACCGGTGTTCGTGTCTCCCAACTCGCCGAGTGCCCGTGCGGCTCGGTCGATGGCCTGTCGGGCGCCATTTAGCTCATCAATTGCAGAACGGATGGTGCTAGCTGATGGTTCCATTTTCAGCTCCTTTCTTGGCTTGTGTTGTGGTGATACCGGCACGGCACCGAAGGCAGCGCGCAAAGTGCTGCCGCTTTCCTGGGTGAGCGCGCCAGCTTGAGCGCTCAGCTCACGTGGCGTCGCAGCAGGCTTCCGGCGAAGCCTTCGAGCTCGAGCCGCCTCGCCGTTTCGGACTCGTGAGCAGCGTGCGTGAGCCCGTTGACGAACCCGTAGACGTCGATGCGCTCCGGCAGCTGCGGCGCCTCGGCCTCGTGCGCGACGGATGCTTCGACTCGCTTTCTCTCCGCCGCGGTGAGGTCGGTCATGGCCTCGATCTCCGCGGCCACGTCTTCGATGAAGACGTCGACCGCCCGCCGCCACTGCGTCATGAGCCCGCGTCCATGAACGATGGCCGTCGGGATGGCGTCGCTCAGCCCATCGCGCAGTCGCTGCGTGTCACCGATGTGCCGGAAGCTGAACGAGCCCAGCCGTTCAGTGCTGCGAAGCCCGTTCGTGCACACTAGCCGCCAGAGCATAGGACGGATATGCACTGCAGAGCGCCCGAACGAGCTCGTCGAAACATCAAGACCAAGCGCCGTTACGTCGCCAACCTTGATGGCAGCTTGCTCGCTCGGCAACGTGAGTCGCATCAGGTCTGTGATGCCGCTCGCTACAACCTGGACTCGCACTTCATGCAGCAGGCCATGCGACACGAGCGCCGAGCGGAGCGTATCAACGAACTCTGCGGCATCAAGTGGTGCGTACCGCTGGCTTACGATGGCCGTGACCTCGTCATCTCGAAGCCGAAGCGTCGCCGACAGCGGCTTGTCCACCCTCGACAGAAGCCAGTTCAGCGTGGCGATCTGAAGCGGCGCTGGCAACTGGTCCCGTAGAAACTCTGCCGGAGCTCCGAGCCGAGTTGCCAGGCCCGAGAACGCCGTCGTGCGCAGCGCCCGCGCGGGCTGATGCTCCGCCAAAGGCTGGAGTGAGAACACGCCGCCATGTTCCCGCACCCGCCAGGTGCGCAGGTCGACGACGGGGAGATCGCGAGCCGCGCCGTTGACTCGATGCTTTTCTACTAGGCGATCGGCTGCCGTGTCGAAGTCGACGTCGGCGTCCCGCCAGGATGCCGCCATGTCCGGTAGGACCCGGAGGGGCGGAGCGATGCGAAGTTGCTCTGATGCGTTCATTGAATGATTCCCATGCCGGCGCGGACTGCCGCTGCCTGCCGTTTGATGTGGGAGACCGAGCTCGGAACGACGGCGTTCGAGCGCTGGTCTCGTTTGCGAGTTGAGGGCGAGGTGTGGCGCCCAGAACACGACTCGGAGGGTCCGAGCCTTGCGGGGTGCCGAACGGAGGCCGTGCAGATTCAGCCCACCTGCCCCCGCACGCCAGCGCAGGTGCAGCCCGTCGCGATCGAGCCAGGCCCGGAGAGGCCCGAACCTTCTGAGCACCCGGCGCGCATTGATGAGCAGCGCGCGGGGCAGCCAGAAGGTGTGCTCGTCGAACTGGAAGCCGATGTATCGAATCCTGCGATCGCGAAGCAACGGCCCGAACAGCACCTGCAGTTCGAGGGAGGCGCGGCGCCCCGACCAGACAGCTTGGTCGGCGAGTTGCCGACACGCCCGATCTGATTCGACCTCCGCCCGCGCCGCCCGGGCGACACGAGTCACGCCCGACAAGCCACCTGTGTGGCTGACTGAGCCGGCGGCGCCGAAGCAATCGTACCATGTCCGAGGAGGGTTCTGAGGAGAGCCATATCGGCTCCCTCACAGCGGGCCGCACGCTCAAGGCGCCGTGCGATGAGATACGGATTGGTTTTTCTCGGCACGCGCAGAATGATGATCCCGAGACTGAGGAGCAGTCGGCGCTCGGCTAGGTTTGACGGCCTGACGAGACGGCCACGGGTGACCCGAGCCATGCGGCTCTCCTTTCAAATGCAGAAAGGCGCCGCGTTGATGCGCAGACGCCTTTCCTCGGGTTGAATCAATGATGTCAGTCGAAGTACGGATAGGCCCCGTCCGGGGGCGCGCGTCGTGACGGCTTCCACTGGGGCCGCGTTTGATGATCGAGGAGCCACGCCCGCCGGACTTCGTTTCGGACGATGAGGACGACGCCCGAGTAGGTGCTCGGACCGTCGAAGCTCACGCCCTCCGGTGGCTGAGTGATCTCACCCAGCCACGTGGCGGCGGGCGAAGTGCGCGACAAGGCTCCTTCGACCAACTCGAGGAGAACGGCCGCGCAGAGCTCCCGCGCGATCAAGCCGTCGGCCACGCGGCTTCGATGATGGCGGCAATCAAAGTACCTGCGCTTACCGCTGCCACGCCCTTGCGGAAGTTTGGATTGCGACCCACGCGACCGATGTAACTAGCGAAACGTTGAGCCATGACTTTCTCCTTGTTTGGTGTTGGGGATGTGAGGGTCCCGTAGTTGTTATCCCGGGATTCGAGCGGATTTTGCGTGGGCATGCTCTCGTTGAATGGGGCAGCTCGCGCACCTCCGAGAGGCGCAGAGCGTCTACTCGGCTGGTTGCCATCTCGACGCTCCAAGCGGGTCCCAAACGCCAGGTCGTGCCCCACGCGGTGAGGCTCTGGCCAGGCCGAGCTCAATAGATCTTCACGCCGGATCGGAAGACCGCCTCGTCCTCGCGCAGACCGAACAGCGTGTTGACCTCGACCCGAAGCGTGCCGACGATCTGTGTGCACGCGAGGCATACGGCATCGGCCTCGTAGGCGCGATCGTCTGCAGCAATGCGTTTGCCCGTGCCGCGGACACGAAACGGCTCTGCGCTGCAAGTTGGGCACCGGCCCTCCGCGGTCGCATGGTCGGCGTTCGGCGATTGAAGTCGGCATCGACAACGCCCATCGGACGTGAGCAGATAAATCCGACGACTCACGGGTTCGCTCGTTTGATGCTTTGCATGGGTTTGCTCCTTGGGGCTACTGGGACCCATGGTCGTTATTCCAGGAGCCGGCGTTCAATTGCGGCACCGGTGACGAAGTGCTGTGGCTCTCCCGCTGGCACGCAGCGTTGAGCAGCCCAGGCAGCAGGCGGCGAGGGGCTGACCGACTGCGCCCTCGGCGGTCGTTCCGCTCCATGCTGCCAGCTGTCGTAGTCTCGTCTCGGAAGATTCCGCAGTTGTGTGACCGTGAGGGTCGTCTGGGCCTCTGGGCTCTCCCCGTCGGAGCGTTGGAGGCACAAGAGTCACCTTGGGGACACTACCGTGGGCCCTCCATTCACGCGCCGAGCATCCAGGAGCTCGCCGCGCACCATCTGCTCCAAGTACTCGGCCATCTGTAGATGACTCCATCCACGCCGCATGATCTCCGGCTGCTGGAGTAGTTCCGCCAGGGTCATGCCCGGCCGCTGGTCGACCGTAGTGAGGATGACCGCCAATGGCGTCAACGTCCATCCGAAGCCACGGTTCGCGAGTGCGTGAGGCGCATTGGTCGGCACCAAGCTCGGTTCACGGACGTGTAGACTCCGCGAGACACCTGATGCGACGCTTGAGCGTCGCCCACCATCTACGCGCACGGGCGACATACTTGAAGCTCCCGGGTAGATGGCTCCGCGGACATCGGAACGCATCAAGCCTTGTTGCCTCTGATCCATTTCGGTCTGGAGCCGACCGCTCACGATGTCGGCTCGGTCCATCTCGCCACGCAGCCGTTGAACAGACAACGCAAGACGATGTTCTTCGTCGAGCGTCTCACGATAGACCGGGGACTGATCTAATGCGGCATCGACGAGACCACGCTCGAAGCAGCCCTCGCCCTCAAGTCTTCGAGTCGCGGTCGCCCTCATTGCCTTTCGCCTCGTTCGGCTTTCGCTGATGGCCTGCTGGACCTTGCCCAAGGCGGCTCCGAGCCACCGTCGGGCACCTGCCGCCCTTCTCATCGAGTCCCCGAGGTCCAGGTCTGGTAGTCCCCCAATCTCATCGTCTCCTGGTTCATCTCGTAGACCCACCAGTTCGAGAAAGGTCGTGCCCTCCGAGCGTGGCGGTTCTTCGGGCTTCGCCGCGAGGCCGACGAGTGAGCGTGGGGCCACACCCGTCGGCCGCAGCCAGGCATTTTCTGCGACTCCCTCTCTGTCATTCTTCCTTTCGTTAGATATCCGATATCTGTCTCCGGGGAGTCGTAGCATCCAGGCAGGTACGCCTCGCCTGCTGGGTCTATCTCGACTGCTACCGCAGTCCAGCCATCTACCGGTCTTCTGGTAGTAGTACCAGGCGACCTCTTCCAGGACCGCAGGGTCATGGGGCGAGTAGTAGTTGGCAAATCCGAACACTGCCGAGTCTAGTTCTGGGGTCTCTTTAGGAATGGTCTCTTGGGAATCGTTGGTCTCTTCAGGAATGGTCTCTTTGCGAATTCGTGTCTCTTCGAGTTGAGGGTTCTGTCCCCCGAGTTTGGTCGCCCCCAGCGGCCTCTGGTCTAGGTCTACCGCGCGCTCGTCGATGCGGGACTTGAGCTTGCGCAGCGCCTCGTCATCGACGCAGACATCTACCTTGTCTTCGACTCTGCGGAAGCGAAGACCGAGGAAGTCTATGCCTTGGTCCGCAGGCGCGATCAAGGTCTTGTCGTTCAGCCGGAGCCCGAGGGCGCGTAGTTCCCTGCGCAACTGTTCCAACACCTGCTCGGCTTTGGCTCGCCCCCCGCGGACTACGAGGGCGATATCGTCCATGTAGCGGATGTAGACGACGCCATTCGGGAGCTTGAAGGTGAACATGCGGTCTACCTCGCACAGGTAGAAGTTTGCCAACACTGGTGATGCAGGGGCACCTTGCGGTAGACCCCGACCTCGTGCAGTGCGCCACGCCGAGAGCTGACGATCAATGACGTGCCAGAAGCGTCCACCCCGTAGATGCTGACACAGCATGGCTCGCAACGCTCGGTGGCGGATGTTGTGGAAGAAGTCCTTGATGTCGGCGCGAACGATCCAGATGTCCTCCCCGCCTCGGAGCAGGTCTAGTTCGAGGGTCTTCAAGGCGTCCCCGGCACCGAAGCCCTGGCGACAAGCAAACGACGAGAGCGGCAGCACGCGCTCGACCACCGGCGCGATGAAGAGCAGGAGCAGTCGCTGGGCAAACCGGTCGGAGATGGTGGGTATACCCAGTTGTCTGACGCCACCCGATGCCTTCGGGATTGAGACGAGCTTCAGCGGGGCGGGACGATACGTCCTCTTGCGGATGGTGTGACTGACGGTGTCGAGCAGCGGCTCGAGGTCGGCGTAGACCATCCCGTCGATGCCCGGGGTTCGTCTGCCTCTCGCCCGGCCGAGCTCGATGTAAGCGTTCCAAACGGCGACCGGGGTAGTCAATGCTCTACCGATCTGGTGGGCGCACTTGAACCGAGCACCGTCATAAATGACCCGCTGCTGGTTCTGAAGCGCTTCTAGTTGCTCGGTACTCGGCCGAATCATCAGCCCTGCCCCAGGTCGGCGACCCGAACGCGAAGGACGCGCGCCAGCCGGCGCAGCTCGTCCTTGGTCAGCCGCGCGAAGTTCCTCTCCGCCCTCGAAAGCTTGCTGCGTTCGATGCGTGCGCGCTTGCCCGCTTCGTCCAGAGTGAGTCCGCGAGCCGACCGAAATGCCCTGAGCACAGAAACCGTCATGGAACCGATCGTGGATCGGCGGGCGCGAAAATGGGAAGCGAAGCAGCTCGTTGGTGTAGTCCAGAACTACATGTATTGCCCCAGCACGGGCAACTAGAGACATCTACGAACCAGCACGAATTTAGCTGAATCAGTAGACAACATCTAGGCGCGAACTAGACCCGCACCGACACGGCGCCGTGTTGTTGGATCAAGGTCTAGGTCTGTCGTGCTTCGGGACCTCCGGGGCTCCCTGATAGACTCGGTGCACACTCCGAACATCAGCGAGGACGGATCCCATGCGAGACCTGCGAGATTTTTGGCGAGAGCAAGACCACAATCCAGTGCCTTTCGAGGCGGCCGTGCAGCGGGCCCAAGACTCACTGAACGAAGGGGGCTGGAAGTGCCTGATCACCGCCGTCGAAGGCCTAGTGCTCCTGCGAACGCTGGAGCATATGACCCACGGCGTGACCTCGCCGCTCAATCTCGACGAGTGCCAGGACGCGCTCCGGACTGTGTCGCTCGGCTACTCGAGGCCCACCGATTCGTTCAAGAGACCCCGCCAGCGCCGCAGTCCAGCCTCCGACGCAGCACCACCGAACGCGTGGGGGCCGCGCAAGATCGCCGCTGTCATGGCGCTCTCTGAAACCGGTGTGACCAGAGAGAACATCGCACCAGGTTCTGCCTCGGCTCTCCGAGTGCTCAGCCTCCTGAGGGCGGGGCTTGCTGCTGCGCAGGCTCGCCGATCAAAGACGAGCGCGAGGGCTCCGGCGCGCAACTAGGGGGAACTCGAGCAGAGAGCTCGTGGTGGAAAGTGACGGCGCGGCCAAGCCCCATGGCCACCTGACTACCGCGCGATCGGTCATGCGCGGGGGGAGGCGCCGCTCGGGTGCGAGGAGCCGAACGACGAGCGCGTGATCGGGTACGACGAAGACATCCTCGCCGCCCTGGACCGGGACGACGACTTTGCATGGGAGTGGGCCGACTACATGAAGCGAGCAACGACGAAGCCCCGAGGCACGCAGGCGACTGCCAAACTCAGCAAGGCAAGGCTCGCCGTCATGGCCGAGGAGGCTACCACCGACGCGCACGACGAGTCGGAGCAGGCCACCGGTTGGTTCACGATGTTCGATGAGCACCTCGAGCTTCCTTTCGAGACGAAGGTGCTCGGCACCGCCGTCCGCGATAGTTGCCAGATCGCCGCCATCTGCACGCGCGGCAGGGACCGCCAGTCGATCTTGCTCGTGGACCTTCCGCTCCCCTTGCCGAAGCCAACAGGTACGGACTGGACTGAGGCCTATGGATACTGGCTGGGTGCAAAGGTGAGCGACGTGGCCGGCGAGAGGCCGGCCCCGTCCCGAGAAGTGCTTCAGCCGGAATCGACCATCACGCACCGGATTTGCCATCACCCAGGCAGCCGTGATGGCCTACGTCAAACACAGGCCGGCACAACGAGGAGCTGCACCGGGATCCCCGAAGTGGACAAGCCGACGCAGGAATCGGGCCAAGTGATACTCCCCTGAATGGCAGCTCCCCTCTGACTGAAACACCGCGACGTGTGCACGTCCGCCTTACGGCTCGCGCGGGGGCCGTCGCGCGCACCTACTCGATGGCGATGCGCTCCGGCGCTCCGGCTGGTATGAAGCGGACCTGACCGTGCTTGTCCGAGTGCAGCTGAGCCACATCTCACAGCGTCGTGGAAGCCACCCATGAGCGGCGTTGGCGCTCGCCGAGGATTTGCCTTTCAGGACATGCTGCTCGCCGACCGGCTGCTGCGACATGCATCTCGGACGCGAGCCGGCATCATCGAAGGTGTGGCATGTGCGCCTGAACCCGAGTTCGGCGTTGAGGCTTCCGCCGCGCTCTCGGGCGAGGAGGGACCAGAATGGGATTTGTTGGAGCGTGGACCACATGGCGTCCTGTCGCTCGAGGAAGTCAAGAGCGGACGGATGGACGTCGGCGACCGACGAACCCTCTGGCTTCGTGTTCGAGCTCAGTTTCAGAAGGCATCGCCCGACGAGCGCGAGCGACTACGCATTTGCCTCAGCGTGAACAGTGAGAAACCTCCACAGGCCCTGCCCAGCTGGAACGAGCTCGGGGCGTGGGTCAACGACCCCGCAAACGAGGAAGTCATTGCCCAGTTCTCTTCGTCACCAGTCCCTACAACTCGAGCGGCTGATGTCCCAGCGCTCGCCCAGGAGGCCATCCACTGGCTGACGACGGGTCCCAGCGATGTCGCGCCGCTTGATAGCGGTGATGCACTGCGGCTGTTGCGACGGTTTCGCTTGTCGCTAGAGTCGGAGTCCGAAGTTCGGGACAGAGTCCGACGCCAGTTGGAGGAGCTGAGCCAAGGCCTGGCGATCGACCAGCTGATGGACTGCATCCGCGGCGCCATCAGCCGCCACGCCGAAGGTCCTAGGCAATGGCGGGTCTTCCGCCCCAGTCAACTTCTCGA
>JAYWEH010000216.1:0-12067 GCA_043780025.1 Deltaproteobacteria bacterium | reverse complement strand
GTGCTCACTGCCGCGTCAGGCCTCGAAGCGCTACGGCTGCTAGCGCAACCCGGGCTCCAGGTGGATCTCGTGCTCACAGACTTGCTCATGCCGGGCGGTGTCTCCGGCCAGGAGCTGGGGCGCCAGCTCGGCGAGCGCTACGCGGAGTTGCGGATCCTGTACATGAGCGGCTACACGGGCGGCAGCGGCGCCGGCGACGTGCCCGACAGGTTTCGCTTGCCTGCCGGAACGCGCCTGCTGCCCAAGCCCTTTACGCCTGCCACGCTGCTCGAGAGCGTTCGGGCCTGTCTGAGCGATGCGTCGTGACTGCTGCCCATCCGGCGATAGCGCGTGAACATAGCGTCGATGACGAATGTGGACCGCATCCTGAACGAGCCCATGCATCCGTCGCTGGTTCACTGCCTGGTTGCCGCATCGCACTCAACCCACCCGACTCCCACCGGCGCCCCTTCCCAATCGGCGAGCCGCATTCAAACCGAGGCGGCGGCTCACATTGGAGAGCTCCGGCGCGCGAGGGGCTCGTCGAGGTAGCTGCCGCTGATCAACGTGGTGAGGCTGCGCGCCGGGAGCGTGATGCTTTCGCGCCGCATGGGGGTTCCGGTCACGCCGACGATCTGGGTCGCGGTGGTCACGTGCGCATTCAGCCGCTCGGGCACGTCGCGCCCCACCAGCCGCACCGATTTTTCCGACTGGGCGACGTTGATCAGCACGGTGACGAAATTGCCAATCCGCTCATGTTCGAACGCAGCCGCGAACACCTCGGGGTCATCGCTCGTCGTGCGGAGCATGCGTGCTCCGGGACGGATAAAGCGATAGAAGTGCTTGGAAGCGTAATAGCGCCGACCGGCCACGGTGCCTTGCATGAGGCTGAATTCGCTGCCGGCTTCGGAGCTGCTCCCCTGCCACCAGACCCAGGCGGACACCTTGCCATAGTAGAGCGCGGCGAAGATCGACTGGGCGAGATCGAAAGCGCCCGGGCGCCGCTCGCCCTTCGCGTTGACGCCGCCTTCCCACGCGTCGACATAACCGGAGGTCTCGGTCATCCAGATCGGGCGCTTTGTATGCGCCACGGCGGCGTGAAAGTTCTTCCAGAGCCGGGCCACCTTCGACGTTGGCGTGGCGACCACACCGTCTGAATAGCCGTGCACGGCAAAGGCGCCGAGCTGCGCGAGGGCCTTCGGCTTGCCGAGGATGTTGCCCGTGTACCACCAGGGGTCGAACTCGACGCCGTTGCGCCCGCATTCGGTCTCCAGCATGTGCTCGGCCCCGAACAGCTTCACCTTCGGGTAGCGCGCGTGGATCTTGGGGCCGATCGCTCGCAGCGTATCGGCGTACACGGCCTGCGGATAGCGACCGGAGTTGAACCCCTGACGAAAGCCGGGCTCGTTCTGGAAGCTGAGCGCATACACGTCGATGCCGATGTCGGCGTAGAGTTTCAGGCCGTCGATCAGCCACTGTGCGAACGCGTCGCGCTGATTGGCACAAACGGCGCCACCGTCCTTCGTGCCCCCTGGATGGGGCGTGCCCTCCTGAACGGCGTCGCGCTCCGAAGCGCACTTCATGCTCGCCGGCGCCGACCACACCGAGAGGATCGTTCGGAGCGGAACACCGCTCGCCGCCGCTTGATCGCGCAGGGCCATGGCCACCGGCCTCTGCTTGCCAAAGTCCGCGTCTTGCTCGCCCGCGCCCGCTGGCGGGTAATACTCGTTGCGCCAGATCGTGAGCCCCAGATCGTCAATGACCAAACGCGCCCAGGCCGGATCGACCAGCTTCTCCGCTGGGCTCCACCAGGCGTCGCGTGCCCCGAAAAATCCAAAGCCTTCGATCGTCTGGTATTGGGTTCCGCGATCGACGTGCACCTTCGCGACAGGCCTAGCGGAAGTCGTGGCGGAAGCCGCGGCGCCCGTGAGCAAGAGCGTGGCCAACCCCGCGCACCAGGCACGGAGCAACAAGCGCGGCGCCATCGCCGTGCGATAGGATGGATTGGAGCGGGCCGCCAGCATCAGAGCTGCCGTAGCACCCTACGAGGGGGCAGCCAGGCATTTCAGTCCGTTCCACGTCATGACCCCGGAGCCGGCAGGCGGCTTACCGCTCGCCGCGTCCACAGTATTCGAAGATGGCGCCGCCACCGAGCGTACAAGGCGGCGACTCGACCGCTTTTGCGATGGCCTTGATGGGGATCTTTCGTACCGCCCGCTTGGGGCGAGCAAGGGCCGGTTGGCTTCGCTTACGCCCGCCGTTCCGCGGCAAAATTTTTGCCACGTTTGTGGCTGTCGCACCGCGCACCCGGCAACTGCCGCCTTCATTGGCCGCCCGGCTCCGCCACAATCCCGTGAATCAAAAATGTAAGCAACCGGCCCTTGGCTCTGACCGATGATGTCGAATGTCCAACGCCTTCGTGCCTAAATTCAGATTCCCGTTCGCTGTGATACTGACCGTGGGGTACGGGCTGGGCTGCGGCGGCGGCAGCGAATTCGGCGTGCCTGGAACGAATGACGGTGCCGCGGGAGCAACCAACGGCAGTTTACCTGACAATGATTTGCCGGACGACGCCGACCGCGAAGAGGACCTGTTCGGCGAAAACGAGCCGGAGGGTGAAGAAGAGGAGACGCTCGACGACGGTGCGGAGGAGGACGCCGACGACGAGGCAGACGGTTCAAACGTCCAGTCGAGTACCGACTGCGCCGCGGCGCTACCGGCAGGAGCCGTTCGCTTCAGCGGCAACGTGAAAAGCTCGAGGGACGGCAACTGTAATGTATGGGCGCTGAGCATCGCGCCAACCGGTCCCGGCCACACGTTCACGCTGGCACGCGCGGAGCGGGACGCACAGAATCCCCTGCTGACGACGGACTCTACCGTCGTGCTTCAAGGGGCTGTCCTGGGGCGCGAGTGCATGTACAACGCTGCGCCTCTCTTCCGCACCGCCGTTTTCGATGGTGCGGGTCTCGGGCCTTCGCCTTTTCTAGAAACGCGCTTCACGGCGGAGTTCACGCACGTATTGAGTGAGCCATCGCTGCAGATCGCGATCGAGACCCATGGCGCGGCGGGTGCATTAACTTGCGAAGGCTCGCTGCAGTTCGAATTGCCGTAGACAGGGCCTCGCGGGACCCACGCCCTGCGCCAAATCCGCGTAATCCCGAATACTGCGAACCACTTCGCGACCTTCTAGGTCGCGACAGAGCCATCCTGGACTTGCCGATCATCGAGGTCCAGCTTCCAGCGTTGTCGCGTCGCGCACTGATAACGCCATCCGTGATGTGCCAGGTCCGGAAGGCCGCGACTACCCTGTGTCCGACTCCGCTTCCGGCCAGAGCCACGGAAACAAGAGCCGCTCGCGAAAGGGATGCCAAAGCGGCGCTTCGAGCGCGTCGATCTGGACCACGGATGACTCGCTCCCGAGCGACCACGGGTGCGCCGCGCGCCGCTCAAAAATTCTGCGCAGCGATCAATACGTGGACGCGTTGCTGACGCCGGCAGCCAAAGCGGAAGCACCCTGAGCTCGGTTCCGATCGAGCCTTAGCCTCTCGGCCATGTTGTCCGGACATGTTCGAACAATGACCGGCTGAAAGCGCACTCGAACAGCTGGCGCAGCGCCCTCTGTTACCTCCGCGCGCGTACTTCTCTGGAGAAAAGCGCCGCATCGCGAACTTGCCGTAGCCTGGCACGCTCGTTGCGTTAGGTCGTTGGCACATCGAACATTCACCGAGCGGTGAATAGGAAGCTCTTGCATGCGCACTCAGCGAAACATCATTACGGCTCTCGGCATTACCACGTTCCTCGGCTGCTCCGGCGTGGACGCCATCGTCGTGGACGAAGCCACGGGCGCGGACGGCGCCCCCTCGAGGACGGAAGCTGCGGATTTCGAAATTCGTGACGGCCGCGTCTATGTGGAAGGGGACATGGTGATCGGGCCGGCCGACGAAGTCTTCGGCCCGGGGGCTCATCCCTCGGGAGGCGTCGAGAAGAGCGCCGGCGCCGTAAACCTGACGGAAGGCTTCGCGGGGACGACGAACACTTGGACCCAGGCGCAGATTCGGTGGCGCTTCGACGCAGCGTTTGAACTCACTAGCAGCCCAGCGGATCGGGTGCGACGAGATGAGCTCAAGGCGGACTTCCGGGCAGCCTTGCTCCACTATCAAGAACGAACAACGCTGCGTTTTACCGAGATCACCGGCACGAGCGGTAACTATCTCAACGTGGAGCGGCCCGACGATTGCGCAGCCAACGTCGGAATGGTCGGTGGCGCGCAGTACGTAGCGATCGGGCGCGTCGACGACGCCCTCATCCGTGACTGCCCCGTCGGCAGCATGATGCACGAGCTGGGGCACGCTGCGGGCCTGAATCACGAGCACGACAGAACCGACCGCGATACCTACGTCGACGTAAACCCCGAGGAGTTCGACGAGGAGCTCCCGGCAGACGAGATTACGCCGCTCAGCGATTATGAGTGGTCGTCCATCATGCACTACGGGGGCGACGACATCACGTACGCGGGAACCGACACCCCGGTGGTGCGCAACCGCACGGCGCTCACCTACTTCGACATCCAAGGCATTCAGCTCATGTATGGCGATCAGATTTCGCCGTTGGCCAGCATCAATTTGCGCACGAATACGCTGGACCTATTTTATCGCAGCGCAACGGGAAAGGTCAGCCACCGCTTCCGTCGAGACGGCGCCTGGAGTAGCGGGTCGTCCCGAGGCGCGCCAAACAATGCCGTGATCATGGGTGCGCCGGTGTCAATCACTCGTGACGGCACGAAGATCGACCTGCTCGTGCTCGGCTTGGACGAGCGCATCTACCATCAGAGCTACAATGGAACGACTTGGAGCGCCTGGGCGGCTATCGGCACGGACACATTCCGCAGCCAGCCCGCGGCTGTCTCTCGATCAGCGAGCACCATCAACGTCTATGCCATCGACAAGGCGAGCGGGGCGCTGAAGCGCAACTCATACAACGGCACCAGCTGGTCGAGTTGGTCGTCGCTGGGCGGGGTGGTCGTGGGCACGCCGAGCGTCGTTGCCATCGACAAGGATCACGTTGACGTGTTTGTGCTGGACAAGGACAAGACGCTGAAGCGAAAGTCGTGGACCAACTCCGGGGGTTGGGAGTCGAGCTTCACGAGCCTGGGCGGCACCTTCCGCGGCGTGGTCACTGCGGCAGAGGTGCTCAACGATCAGATTGAGCTTTTTGGCAAGGATAAGGACTCGAAGCTATTGCACCGCTCCTATCAGCCGCTCACCCGCACGTTCACCAGCGACTGGGTGAAGGTCAACGACATGGTCATCCTTGGCAATCCGCAGGTCGTCCGTGGCTTCGAAAACGACCTACAAGTGGTGGTGGCCGGCAGTGATCGGAAGCTGTATTACGGAAATATGCTGCCCACGGCGTCGTCGATTACGTTTCACAGCCTGGGCGGCACCATCGAGGGCAGCCCACTACTTCTGCGGGACGGCGACTATATTCAAGCGTTTGTGCGCACCACGGACAACGTCATCAAGTACAAGTCGCTCCTCAACGCGCTCACCCCCACATGGAGCAGCTCGTACTCGAGCGCCGGCGCAACGGTGAGCTGGTAACACCGGCGCCGGAACACGCCTCGCGTCCTTCGAACGGGCGGGTCTGCGCAGGAGCACGGACCCGCCCGGCAGGGCGCCTCGAGCCATGAGCTCCCGCTCAGAGGCTCGCCAAGATAGCGTTTGCCGCCCTCACCCCAGGTTCGGAAAAGCCGGGATCTCGGTCAGCGACGCTCAGTTTTTGGGCAGCTCGGAGACGATGCGCTCGGACTCTCGCCAGAGACGCTCCGCCAGGCCTCGGTCATTCGACGCGGCAGTGGAGCTGGCCACGCGACAATGCGAGAAGTACTCGCCCGTGATGCCTGCTGCCGCGGGATGGGTGGCGACGTAACATTGGGTGGCCGCGCCCTGTGGGATGCTCTTGAGCACCAACGGCTCCGCCAGGGCAAACGCCAAGAGTACGGGACCGTGCATGCTGCGGGTGAGGTTGGTCTTGATCACACCGGGATGCAGCGCGTTGGCTGTTTTCCCGGAGCCGGCGAGGCGCCGCGCCAGCTCTTTGGCGAACAGCAGGTTCGCCAGCTTCGACTGACCGTAGGCGCGCCAGGGGTTGTAGCCACGCTGGCCTGACAGGTTTTCGAATTGAATACCCTCGGCGGGTGCGCGCCGGTGCGCGTTGCTGCTCACCATCACCACGCGCGCGTCCGAAGCCAAGAGCGGCAGCAGGCTGGTGACGAGCAAGAAATGCCCCACGTGATTGGTGAAGAACTGCAGTTCGTAGCCAAACGCTTGCTCTAGCGCCGGCAAGGCCATGATGCCGGCGTTGCAGATCAGCGCATTCAGCGGCACGCCCTGTGCCTGAAGCGCCGCGACCGCTGCCCGCACCGACACGGGGTTCGCCAGATCGCACCCGAGCGGCACGATTTCGCCTTCAAAACCCGAAGTCGCGGCCGCGACTTTTTCGCTGCTGCGGCCGGTCGCGATCACGCGGGCGCCCCTCGCCGCGAGCGCCCGCACCGTCTCCAGCCCCAGACCCGAGTTACCACCGGTGACCAAAATCGAGCGCCCGCGCAGGTTCAGGCCGCGCGTGACATCGGTGGCGGTGGAGCCGTAGCCCAAACCCTGCGCATCTTTGGGTAGCAGTCGGGAGAGCAGTGACATCGCAGTCGCAGCAGGACAGCACGGCCAGACCCCGATCGCAAGCATTCGAGAGTTACGGTAGCATGGGCTCGGTCAGCACATGCTGGACGCAGCCCAGCATCTGGCGCTCCATCACCCCCGGGAGCCACGCAGCCAGGCGCAACAGCAGGCGGTAGACGGGGCTGGCAGCGTAGCGGCGTGGTGCTCTGTCGATGGCGTACACCAGCTCTCGCGCCACGTACTCCACCGCCAGGCTGGTCACCCCGCGGAACTCGGTGCGCTCGCCCAACTCCGTCTGTGTATGCGGCGCGACGAACACCGTGACCCGGACACCCGAGCGAGCGACCTCACCGCGCAGGGCGTGTGAAAACGCCTCCAGCGCAGCCTTGCTCGCCGAATAATTGGCCGTGGTGGGCGCGGCGCTGCTGCCAAGCAGCGAGGACACGTTGACGATCAGACCCGATCGCTGCCGGATGAACGCCGGCAGGAGCGCGCGGATCATGCGCTGCGCGCCGAAGTAGTTCAGGTTCATCTCCTGCTCCAGCTCGGGCTCGGAGCGGTGGCGAAACTCCCGTTGCTGGCAGCTGCCAGCGTTGTTGACCAACACGTCCACGGGGTCATGCTCGAGAACCTCGCTCACGCCGCGGGTCACGCTGTCCGCATCGGTCACGTCCAACACCACGACCTCGGCGCGGCCGCCGGCACGGCGAATTTGCTCGGCCACCCTGGCACAGCCCCAGCTGGTGGCCGCGAGCGATCAGCTCGCGCCAGGTCTCCTCCAGTCCCGCCAGATCGTAGCCCTCTGAGCTAGCCAGACACGCAAAGTGCAGCCCTGGGCTGTCCTCGTAGCGCACGTGCTCCTGCCAGCGCTGAGCCTCTGCCTGCCACGCCCCTTCGTCCTGCTCGTCGGTGAGGGTGTATAGATCGGCCGGGCGAAAGCTCTTGCCGTAGCGAGCCATCACCTTGCCCAACGTTGCAGGCACCCTGCCGGCGGGGTTACGCACGTCGCTGGGGCTGCAGCCAAAGAAGGCGCTGAACGCCTTGGAGAAGTTGGAGCTCGAGGAATAGCCGCTCGACAGCGCGATGCTGGTGATGGGCGTGTCGGGCTCATACGCCAGCCGCAGGGCCGCCGTCTCCAGCCGCTTGCGCGTCACGAACTGCCCCACCGACTCCGACAGCGACTCGTGGAAGACACGCTGGAAGTGGAACTCGCTCATGCCTGCGGCGCGAGCAAGGTCCGCCACGGTCAGCGGTTGCTCCAGCCGCCCGGCGGCGAAAGCGAGCGCACGTTCAATCTCTGGGCGGTGCCTCGACATACCGTAGACGATACGACGGTTTCGGCCGGGCCACGAGTGCTGCGATGGCCAGAGACGACAAAGCGTAGCCAACGGGTAACCGGCGACCAACCGTGAAGGGACGTCGGTCCGGCCAGCGCCAGCGGCTCCCTCGCTCAGACGGGCCCGCGTTCGAGAGCGTGCGGTAATCGAGGTCTTGGGGTTCGCGCCTGGTGATGAACACGCGCCGCACAGCAGGCCAGCGCGCTAGAGAAACGGACAGAAGAAGTTCGTCGAGCGCATCGCCAAGCTTCTCACGGTTTACCTTCGCAGTCTGCTGAGCTGCACGAGCCTTACTTGCCATCGAGACTCAAACGCGAAGATTCGCGTCCTGATTGCATGCATGCGAGCGCCGATTGCAGACGGCGTCCTCGCGTCGATGCAAAAGCGAGGGATCGTTGACGCAAAAAAGCAAATGTCGCGATCGTGGGCGTAACGCTGAAGCGAAAAGTGCCGGCGAAAGCGACGGGCATTGCAGCGCTCCGGAGTGATCAGATAGCGTACTGGCAACGCTTCTCGCGTATCGGCACCAGCGGAACCCACGAGCAACGCCGCCACTCGTAGCGGCTCGAGCTCACGCAGGGCACTTCGTGTCCACATGCCGACGCATGCACGCCTCCGGGCTTTAATTGAGACGAACAAAGCATGAACACAAACCGCAGACTCGCACCGATAACGCGCTGGGCTCCATTGCTGGGAGTATTGCTGGGAGTCCTCACGATGCTTCCGACGCCAGCCCGCGCGGACAACCCCATCGTGCAAACCAACTACACCGCCGACCCCGCTCCCATGGTGCACGAAGGCAGGTTGTACCTCTACACCTCGCATGACGAGGACGTCACCGTGAACAACTTCTACACCATGAACGACTGGAGGTTGTACTCCACCGAAGACATGGTCAACTGGACTGATCACGGCTCCCCTGCGAACTTACGCACCTTCGTTTGGGGAACGGACAGCGCGTGGGCCCCGCAGGGGATTGCAAGGAACGGGCAGTTTTATCTCTACGTGCCGCTGAACAACAACACCGGCGCGAGGATCGGCGTGGGCGTCTCAAACAACGTTGCAGGCCCGTTCACGGACCCGCTCGGCACAGACTTGGCGCAAAGCCCAAGCGCCGACATCGACCCGACGGTGTTCATCGACGACGATGGACAAGCCTACATGTATTGGGGCAACGCCACTCTCAAGTATGTGACGCTGAACGAGGACATGATCAGCTACTCGGGAACCCCCACCGACGTAGCGCTGCCCGGATTCACCGAGGGGCCGTGGTTCTACAAACGGGGATCACTCTACTACATGGTCTATGCCGGTCTCGTCGGGACCGAGAAGATCAGCTACGCAACGAGCGATAGCCCCACGGGCCCTTGGAATATTCGTGGCGACATCATGGCGGCTGGCTCGACCTTCACCAACCATGCCGGCATTGTCGACTACAAAGGGCACTCGTACTTTTTTTATCATAACAGCGCATTGCCCGGCGGAAATGACTACAAACGCTCAGTCTGCGTGGAGGAGTTCTCTTACGCCGCCGATGGGAGCATTCCGCCACTGACGATGAGCGCGGACGGCCCGGCTGCCGTCGCCACGTTGAATCCCTTCGCGCAGGTCGAGGCTGAAACCATCGCTTTCTCGTCGGGGCTCAAAACCGAGGATTGCGACGACACCGGCGGAGGACTGAACGTCACGCAAATCAGCGCCGGCGACTACATCAAGGTGAAGAATGTCGACTTCTTGGATGGCGTGACGTCCTTCGAGGCGCGGGTCTCCGCCTCAGGCAATGGCGCGAGCATCGAGCTCCATCTCGACACTCAATCCGGCACACTGCTCGGGACGTGTGCTGTGTCGGGCGCCACGTCTTGGACCACCACGACCTGTCCGGTCAGCGGGGGAAGTGGGACGCACGACCTGTTTCTCGTGTTCACCGGCAACGCTGACGACCTCTTCGAGTTCAACTGGTGGAAGTTCACCGGACCCACCATGCCAACGGACGCTGAAACGGGTGGCGCGGTAGGTACAGGCGGCAGCAGTGCGGATGGCACTATTGGTCCACTCCCCGCCACGGGCACGGACGGCACCGGAGTGGATGGCGAGACCGCGAGCTCGGGTGGCTCGGGCAACGGCGCTGGGAGCGGCCAGGCCGGTGGCGGCCAGGCCATCGCTCCCGCAGCGTCGGGTTCGAAGAGTCAGGGTGGCTCGTGTCGCGTTGGGCCACATCACACTCGCGGCGGAGGCTCCGCCGCACTTTGGCTCGCGGCGGCTTGCGCACTGTGTATCGGTCGGCGGCGCCGCGACGCGCGCGGACGTCTCAGCAGAGTCATGGCTTCGAGCAAAATCCGAGTCAATGCCGGGGGCGCTTGGCTCGTAGTCCTTGTCGCGGCTTGCGCTAGCGAGCAGCCGGGGACAACTTCTTCATTGCCGGCTGAGCCCGCTCGGGCGAGCGCCAATACGGGCGGGAGCTCGGCGTTCGATCCGTCGGGCGCTGGAACGAGCGGCGGCTCAGAGGCGTTGCCCGGCAACGTGCCGCTGGCGCCACCGAACGTGGGCGGCGGGAACAGCGCGAGCGTGGATGCGGGCACGCCCCTCCCGCCCGAGCCTGCGTTGATCACCTCCGGCCCGGGCAGCTACTGGCAGGAGGGGCAGTTGATCGAAACCACGACCGCCAGTGCTGATTTGAGCGTGGACGCGAGCGCCGTGCTCCAGGACTGGCTCGGCTTCGGAGGCACATTCAACGAAGCCGGTTGGGACGCTCTGTCCGCGCTCGACCCAGCCGAAGCCGCGCGAGCTTTCACGCTGCTCTTCGACGCTCGCGAGGGCGCTCGACTGAGCTATGGGCGAGTCCCCATCGGGGCCAGCGATTACGCGCTGGATCGCTATACGCTGAGTGAACTTGCCGACGACTTCGAGCTGGAGAGCTTTTCGATCGACCGCGATCGACTGCGCCTCATTCCCTTCATCCAGGCCGCGCTCGCGGTGAAGCCCGATCTGCAGCTCTGGGCCAGCCCCTGGACCCCCCCGGCCTGGATGAAGCAGAACAACTCCACCGACGGCGGGAGGATCCGCAATGAGCCCGAGATTCTGGCCACCTATGCCGTATACCTCGCGCGCTTCGTCGAAGAGTACGCAAGGCTGGGCATCTCGGTCGGGGCCGTCCATCCGCAAAACGAGCCCGGTTACACACAAACCTATCCGACGTGTCTGTGGACGCCGGAGCTCTTGCGGGACTTCGTCCGCGACCATCTGGGGCCAACCTTTGCCGCGCGCAGCACCCCCGCCGAGATCTGGTTTGGCACCATGTCGGCGCCGGGAGACGCACAACACGTTACGACCGTCATGGCCGACCCGGACGCGGCCCAATACATCAAGGGCATCGGCGTGCAGTGGAACACTATCAACTCCGTGGCGGGCTTTGCCTCGAGTTATGGCGTGCCCATCATGCAGACGGAACACCGCGCCGGCAACTACCCCTGGGAACCGGACACGTTCAACCGAGAACGAGCCCCCAACGACCACGCCTACGCCGAAGAAAGCTGGGGCTTGATCACGGACTGGATCAACGCCGGCGTGAATGCGTACCTCGCCTGGAACATGGTGCTGGACACGGTGGGCCTGAACCTGGACGTGCAGCGGCCCTGGCCGCAAAACGCGCTCCTCGCCGTGGATCGCGCCACGCGCACGCTGAACGTGACCCCCACGTACTACGTGTTCCGTCACCTTTCGCAATTTGTCGACCCCGGCGCACGTCGTCTCGGGGTAACTGTGGGTCTTGGGACAACAGGGGGTCCCGGGACAACGGCGGACGGCGACGCGCTGGCTTTTCAGAACCCCGACGGCAGCATCGTCAGCGTCGTCTACAACCCCGACGACGCCGCCAGAACCATGACCCTCGGCGTGAGCGGCGCGCTCGTCCAGTTTACGATTCCCGCGCACGGCTGGGCCACCGTCAACCGTCAACTCCAATAGCCCCACAACCCCCGGAGTAACCGCTCATTCGACCAGCACCGACCCGCCGAATTTCGGTACGCTGTCGCAGGCCCTCGAGCGTGGTGGGGCTGATCACGAGCTCGGGCGGCG
>JAYWEH010000215.1:0-12079 GCA_043780025.1 Deltaproteobacteria bacterium | reverse complement strand
GACGGCCGCCGCATGTATTTCACGGACTCCGAGACGCGCGTCTACAACTATTTCGACTACGAGCCGGCGAGCGGCGCGCTCGGTGAGCGGCACGTATTCTGCCAGATTGCCGAAGGCGAAGGGTTTGCGGACGGCGCCTGTGTCGACGCTGACGATCGTTTGTGGAGCGCGCGTTATTACGGCGGCTTCGTGCAACAGTACAATCCGGACGGCAGCGCAGGACTTCGGATCGGCGTGCCCACCGACTGCCCGAGCTGCGTGTGCTTCGGCGGCCAGCAGCTCGATTGCCTGTTCATCACGACGGCCCGCAAGGACCTGAGCCCGGAGCAGCTGAAGGCTCAGCCATCTGCTGGCGGATTGTTCAAGGTCGAGCTAGGGCGCCGAGGTCTCCCGGAGGATCGCTTTCGGCGCCCGCTCTTTTGAGTACTCGAGGGAGCCTCAGGCTCCTCGCGCCGCCTTGACCTCGCTGAAGAAGGGCGCGTGCCGTGCCGTGTCGCCCACCTTCCGCACTGCGGTTGGATTGGACAGGATTACGTTGAGCTCCAGCACCTCGCATTCGCCCTGGCTCTCCACGTTGACCGATACCTGGTCGAGGTCGATCTTCTCGTACTTGGCGAGCACCTGGAGGATCTCTTGCCGGAGTTGCGGCAGGTAGCTCAGCTTGCCTCGCGAGCGACCCTCACGGGCCACGATGATGGACAGCCGGTCCTTGGCTGCCCGTGCTGAACCGGGGTCGGACCGCCGGAAATAGTCGAGCCACGCCATGGTCTTCATCCTGCCGCCGCGACCGGCTGTGTGGTGGAACCAAACATGCGGCTGAAGAAGCCGCGCTTGGGGGCGTCGAGGAAACGCTGAGGGCGCTCCTCACCGATGAAGCGATGCACCACGTCGAGGTACGCTTGGGCGGCTTCCGTCGTCGGATCGAGCACCACGGGCACGCCGGCGTTCGACGACTGCAGAACCGCCGGCGACTCCGGGATCGCGCCGATGAAATCGATACCGAGCAGCTCGATCACGTCCTTGTGAGAGAGCATCTCTCCCTTGGCCACGCGCGCCGGAGAATACCGCGTCAACAAGAGGTGGGTCTTGATCGGATCCAGGTTCTGCTCGGCGCGGTGTGTCTTAGCGTCCAAGAGCCCGAGGATGCGATCGGAATCGCGCACCGACGAGACCTCGGCGTTGGTCACGACGATCGCGTGGTCGGCGTAGTACATGGCCATGTGCGCGCCGTGTTCGATGCCTGCCGGAGAGTCGCAAATGATGTATTCGAAGCCGGCTTTCTTCAAACCCTCGATCACGCCTTCCACGCCGACGCGGGTGAGCGCGTCTTTGTCCCGGGTCTGTGACGCTGGCAGGATAAACAGGTTTTCGAGACGCTTGTCCTTGATGGCCGCCTGACGCAACGTCGCCTCGCCGCGGATCACATTGATGAGATCGTATACGACGCGGCGTTCGCAACCCATCACCAGGTCGAGATTTCGGAGCCCGACATCGAAGTCGATGGCGACCGTGCGAAAGCCCATCGACGCCAACCCCGCCGCCAAGTTTGCAGACGTCGTGGTCTTGCCGACGCCGCCTTTGCCTGAAGTGACTACGACTACCTTTGCCAAGATGCTTTGCCCTCGATGAGTGGACTAGCCAGAGCCCGAGGGACCACCGTGGCGCTCGGGCAAAACTCGCAAGGTCAAAGTTGACCCCGGAGTCACGTCCTTGGCCTTAAAGAATGTGCGAGCGAACGGCCAAATTTTTGGCAATGCGTTTTTCGGGCCAGGCCCCCATCGCCAGGCGATTCAAAGGGATGTGATGATGAGCTCGCCGTCTTCGAGGTGGGCGCGGACGGGTCTGCCGCGCTGATTTTTGGCGATCTGATCCGCCATCAAGTAGTGGCCGCCGATCGACAGGAATTCGGCTTCGAGCGAGAGACAGAAGATGCTGACGTCGGAGTTGCCCTGGGCGCCGGCGAGGGCGCGGCCGCGCAGCGGCGCGTACACGTGGATGTTGCCGTCGGCAATGATCTCTGCGCCCGAGCTCACGGGCGCCAGAATGACCAGGTCGCCACCCACCGCGTGGATGATCTGACCGCTGCGCACCGGCGAGCGGACGGTGAGGCCGGGTAGCACCGGCTCCGACACCCCGAGCGCCTCCGGGGCGAGCTCCGGGTCGGAGTGCCGGCTCAGCCGGTCGCGCGCGGCGTCCACGTCGGGTGGTGCCTCTGGATCCGCCGCCGAACGAAGGCTGGACGCGCCCTGTGAGATTCCGCCCGACGCACCCGTTGCCGCTGCCCCGCTACGAGCGGACGCGCCTGCCTTGCGCGTCGCCGGC
Organism: Deltaproteobacteria bacterium; assembly: GCA_043780025.1. GTDB lineage: Bacteria > Myxococcota_A > Polyangia > Polyangiales > Polyangiaceae > SZUA-265. The sequence goes on along the minus strand of JAYWEH010000215.1, from coordinate 9,757 downwards.
AGGGAGTTCTGCAGCACCGCCCAGCCCGCCGCGACGGCCTGGACCTGCTGGCTATCGGTGGGGTTACGCACGGCCACTGGCACCAGCTTGTGGCGCCGCAAGAGCTCGGCGAGCCGGCTCAGATCGACGCGCGCCTGTCCGAGGTCGCTGAGGTCCACGACGATCGGCGCGTACAGAAAGAACTGCGGCATCTGGCGCAGATGATCGGACAGTTGGCGCTCGACGGCGTCGAGATCCTCGGTGAGCAGGTACAAAAGGGTCAAGGCGGGCGCTGTGCCCTTGAGCTTGAACGCTTGTTGTCCGCGCTGGCTGCCGGCTTCGCTCATCGTAGACTCCTCCTCACTCGGACCTCGGAACGAACGAGAACCTACTCCAACTGGGAGGCCCGTGAGCAGAGCGATTCGGCAATCACGCTGCTCAAGTACCAGCCTTCGGGGAAGGCCGCGGGAACGGGATGGTCCGGGCCCTGAAAAATTCGCTCAAACACCCGCGCCTCTCGGCCTGCATCGCGCGCTCCGAGGGCAAGAGCCCGTGTCAGCTCGGCGATACCGAGCGCAGCCGAACAGGACGAAAGCACGACCAGACCACCGTCGCGGGCGGCCTCGTTTGCGGCTCGGGCCACGCGACGAAGCACATCGGCCGCGCGGCCCCGAGCGGAGCGCGAGGGGGCCAGCTTGGGTGGATCGCAGATCACGAGATCGAAGCGGCCCTGTGCGCGGCCGAGTTCGGCGAGGGCGTCGCTCTCGACGCAATGGATCCGCTCGCCGAAACCGTTGTCGACGGCGGCTCGCCGGGCCACCTCGAGGGCGGGCGCGCTGGTGTCGACGGCTACCACCTCGCGTGCGCCTCCTCGCGCCGCGGCGAGCGCCATCGCACCCGCGTAGCAATACGTGTCGAGCACGCGGCGATCGCGGCTCAGCGCCTCGACGCGTGCTCGGAGTGGGCGCTGATCGAAATAAAACCCAGTCTTCTGTCCGAGCGAAAGCGGCACGACAAAGCGTAGCCCGCGCTCGAAGAAGTCGAGCTCTTGGACATCGAGCGAGCCTCGCACGATGCCCGATTGCGCCACGAAACCCTCCTGCTTGGCGGTCCGTTCGGAAGAGCGATCCACGATCGCGCGCGGCGACAGGAGGCGTTCGAGCAGATCGAGGATGACCTCCCGGCGCTGCCACAGACCGATGCTGCCCCATTGCACCGCGAGCACCTCGCCGAGCCGGTCGACGACCAGCCCGGGCAAGCCATCGCCTTCGGCGTGCACGACGCGAAATCCAGTGGTGTCTCCGGAGGGCAGGCCCAGATCTCGACGCCGGGCGACGGCTGCGCTCAGGCGCTGCTCGAACAACGCGGCATCCACCGGCACCGCCGGATCGCGCGAGAAAACCCGCGCAATGATGGCCGACCCCGGAGAGTACAGGCCGCGCCCGAGGGAGGTGCCCCGCGCGTCGCAAATTTCGAGCTCCGCTCCCGCGGCGGGAGCCCCTTCCAGACGTGCGACGGCCTGAGCGAACACCCAGGGGTGCCCTGCCCAGATGGGTTGAACGTGGCCCGGCTTGAGTGACAGCTTTGCGACGGAGGGAAGCGGCACGGGCCGGACCCTAGCCCCGGCCCTGCGCCGGTGCGAGCGCGATTGAGGCTCTCGATGAGGTTCAGCTTGACAGCCCGCCAAGCGCCGGACGATGGACTCGCGCGGCTCTGCGTGCACCACCCGTGCGGGCTAGCGCTTTTGGCCCAGAGCCCCATGACCCCCGAACCGACCGTCCAAGAGAGCCAAGCCTGGCTGCGCAAACACGCGCTGGTGCTGCTCGCGTCCTTCGCGGTGGCGGGAGGGTTTGCCTGGCTGCTGCGCGTGGGCGCATTGCCGGTGGTGCCGCCGCGCGAGGCTTGGCAAACCGTTCGAGCTTGGGTCGTGGTCGCTTACGTGGCGCTGTTCATCGTGCTCCACCTAGTGCGCTGCTCGCGCTGGGGCTTGTTGATCCACAAGGCGGAGAGGCCATCGGTGTGGCTCACGCTGTGGATCGGGCTCGTGGGCTACGGCGCGCTCGTCGTGTTGCCGTTCCGCCTCGGGGAAGCCGTGCGCCCGGCGCTGATGCGGTCGCGCGCCAAGCTGCCGCTCGGTGCATCCGCGGGAGTGGTGGGTGCCGAACGGATCCTGGACGGCTTGATCCTGAGCTCGATCCTGCTCGTTGCGCTGCTCAGCGCGGAGCGCAGGAGTCCGCTGCCGGAGCGCATCGGCAGCTTGCCCATCCCCGCCTCCATCATCCCCAGCCTGGCTTTCGGCGGAGTGATCGTATTTGGCGGTCTGTCTCTGACCATGGCAGCGGTCTATCTGTTTCGGCAGGCGCTGGTGCGCGCCATCGAGCGACACGTGAGCCGGCTGTCGCCCTCGCTCGGCCATAGCGCTGCGCGGGTCGTGGCGAGCGTGACCAGCGGATTTCGCTTCCTGAGCGACAAGGAGACCGCGCCGCGCTTCGCCAGCCTCACGGCCCTGTATTGGCTGCTCAATGTGGGAAGCGTCTGGCTGCTCTTGTGGGGGTCCGGCGTGCAATCGCCAACGCTCGCGGAAGCCAGCGTCATCCTCGGCGTGCTCGGTCTCGGCTTGGTCGTGCCGAATGCGCCGGGATATTTCGGCACTTTTCAGATTTCAGCCTATTCGGCCATGGTTCTGTTCTATCCTCTCGAGGTCGTGACCCGGGCGGGCTCAGCTTTTGTGTTTTTGCTCTACGTTCTCCAGATGGTTTTGACTTTGGCCGGTGCGGCCGTGGCGCTGTTCGTTCGCGCGGAGCATCGTTCGATAGCGCTCAGTGGCATCGATGGGGCGCCCGGCCAAAGTTGACTACTGAGCTCTTGCCAGGAAGGGTCGCTGCTGGCGCGCAGGCCGTGTCACAGCGCCTTTTGCGCGAAATAACTCGCAAAGCGGCGCGCTCCTGTGACAGCGTCCGAGTCCAGTTCCCCGGGGACACGTTATTGATGTCGGCTTTCGGATCCGGCCCCTGTCGAGCGGGGCAATGTTGGTGACTTTGAATGGTGGCGAGCTCAGCGCGTTGGCCAAGGGCCGCGCGGAGGTTGTCGGGCGCGTCTGGGCAACGGAGCTGCGTGCAGCCATGGTTCAAGAGAACCGCCGCGCCTGCGGTGGTTGGCCTGGGACGTTGAGCGAAGCGCGAGCGCACGTGCGCGTTCGGCTCTTGCCTTGGCTCGAGGATCAGGGCGAGCCCGCTGCCACATCCGAGCAACGTGAAGGGGCGGCCCGGCTCGTCTATGCGAGCGCGCGGAGCCTTTGGATGGAGAATCGCGAAAGCGAAGAGGGGCCCTGAGCATGAGAGGCTGGCAACATCGCCGCACCGCGCGCACCGATCGCTGGAAACGCGAAAACGACGCGCCTCGGCTCAAAGATGAAGTGCCTCACGTGGAGTCCCTACGCATGAACCTCGAGGAGTTCAGCACCGGCCATGGCGTGCTCGGTTCGAGTCGGATCCAGCACGTGGTCGTGGCGCAGGCATCGAGTCGTTTCGAGGTGCCTTGCGGCGACAGCAAGTGCGAAGAGGGCGGGCACGATCTGAGCAACAGCGTACTGGGCAGCCTGCGCGAGCGCCGCGCCGACTTCGAGGGCTCGAGCACATGCACTGGGCACGTTGGCGAACGCGCCTGCGAGCGCCTGCTGAAGTATACTGCCCAGGCCAAGTACAAGGCCTGAACGCTCATTTGAGCCCTGATCGGCTCTAATCCGGCGTCGGCCGAGGTCCGTACCATTGGGGAGCAACCCAAATGGCAAGGCCTACCATCGGTCTGTTGATCGACTGGCTCGACAACGACTACGCGAGCTCGGTCGCGTTCGCGTTTCACGATGAAGTGCGAAGCCGGGGCATGCGGTTCCTGTGCTTCGTGGGCCATTACCTCAGCGCACCGGGAGCGCCCGCAGACGGCAGCAACGTTGCGTATCGCCTGGCCAATGAGCGAGTGCTCGACGGCCTGGCGGTCGTGTCGCTGGGCAACCAGTGTCCCCTCGCGGATCGGCTCGAATTTCTCGGACGGTTTCGGCCGCTGCCACTGTGCACGTTGACAATGGCCTGCCCCGGCGTGCCTCACATCGCCGTCGACAACCGTGGGGGCATGCACGACGCGGTCGCGCACCTGATCGACGTGCACGGCCGGCGCCGCATCGCCTTCATCGGTGGCTCCGCCGGCAGCGAGGACGCGGATGAGCGGTTTCAGGGTTACGTGAGCGCCCTGACCGAACGCGGCATCCCCCTCGACGAGTCGCTGGTCGTGCCAGGAGCTTTCACACGCCAGTCCGCGCGAGCTGCCACGCGTGTGTTGCTGGACGAGCGGCACGCGAGCTTTGACGCACTGGTCGCCGCCAACGATTCCATGGCGGCGGCGGCGCTCTTGGAGCTTTCGGCGCGTGGCGTTCGCGTTCCGGAAGCGGTCGCGGTCTGTGGCTTCGACGACGTGGAAGACTCGCGCTTCGCCGACCCACCGGTGAGCTCGGTGCGACAATCCTGGCGCATGCGCGCGCGGCTCGGCGTGGAGGCTCTGCTCGAACAACGCGCAGGTCGTCCTGCCAAGAGCCAGGTCGTCTCCGCCGAATTCGTGCCGCGGCGGTCGTGCGGTTGTGACGTTCAGTTCGCGGCGACGGCGCTCACTCACCAAGGCGGCATCGAGCTGCGCGTGGCGAACTGGGATTGGCGCAAGGCGACCGCGGCCACGCTCGTGCGTACGTTGGTCAGCCGCGGCGTCCAACTCGGGGAGGATCCCGCGCGTGCGCTGGTGGAGTGCTATTGGCAGGAGATCAGCGGGGCACGAGAAGGTGGGTTCCTGATCGTGCTGGAACAGGAGCTCTCGGAACGTCTGCTCGAGCGAGCCAGCCTGTCGGCGTGGTATCATGCGCTCGCGCGCTTGCGCGCAGACGTGTTGGCTCGCCTGCACGCGGACCCGGCGCAACAGCAACGTGCCGAGTCGCTGATGCACCAGGCGCTCGAGCGAGTGAGTTATGCCGCGGAGCGCCAGCAGGCGCTACGACGGCTGGAATTCGAGCGGCAAGGGCGCCTGTTGGCGTTGGCAGGGCAAGCGTCGAGCACCGCCTTCGACCTGGATGGCATCGAGAAGTCTTTGACGGCGCAGCTGCCGGCGCTTGGTGTGCCCAGCTTCCACGTGTGCAGGTTCATGGGCAGTGTGGTGGACCGAGAGCCCCCCGCGCGTTCACGGCTCCTGATCTCGCACGACACTCATCGAGATGACGCCGTCCTCGGTCAACCGGAGTTTGAAACCGCGACTCTGCTGCCGGCAGGAGTCGGGTCGGGCGAGCTGCCGCTTGGGTTTGTGGTGGAGGCGCTGCACTTTCAGAACAGGCCGCTCGGGTATGCCTTGATGGAGATTGGTCCGCGCCAGGGCGCGGTCTACGTTGCCTTGCGAGAACAGTTGAGCGCTGCGCTGGAAGGGGCATCGCTCGTTGCTCAAGTCGCGCAGCGCGCTGTACAACGCGAGCAAGCCGAGCGCGAACGCATGCGCGACGAGCTGCGCATCGCGCGTCGAGTCCAGGTGTCGATATTGCCCACCGAATGGGCCATCCCGGGGCTCGACGTAGCGGCGGCACTCTTGCCGGGCCAGCTGCCCGGTGCTGACTACTTCGACGTGCGACCGGATCCGACGGGGGCTTGGTTGTGCGTGGGCAGCGCCCGTGGGGGCGGCCTCGGGCCGAGCTTGCTCGTGCCCATGCTGCAGAGCATCGTGGCGTCGCTGTGTCAGAGTCTGGGTACTGTGGAGCCGGATCAGCTCTTGGCGCGGGCGCTCGAGGTCTTACAAGATCACGTGGAGAAGCGCATGCGCGAACGCCACCACGTGAGCCTGCTGGTGGCACGCTACACCTCGGATGGCCATGTCCGATTCGCCGCGGACTACGCCGGTGTCGCGCTCTGCCCCTGGCACGGGTCGCCGACCCGGCCGCCGTTCGTACTATCGGGGCTCAGTCCACGAGGCGAAACGTTGATGACCGGTGAGCTGCGTTTGGCACCGCACGATCTGTTGCTCCTGCACACGCAAGGCCTGACGCGCTCTTCGGATTTTGAAGATGCTCCGATCGGCGATGAACATATCGGTCGCGAGCTCGAGAAGAACCGGGCCGGCCCGGTCGAGAAGATCCGCGATGGCCTGCTCGGCATGGTGGAACGCTGGTCCGGCAAACGCGCCGATCTGTCCGTGATCGTCGGGCGCCGATTGGGGCCCGGCTAGATGCCGGTGCCCGCTTCAGGCCGATCGATACCGGGAGTGAGGCAAGGCTCGCGCATCGGTCTACTCGTCGAATCGCTATCTGATCGATTTTGGCACGAGATCGTACTGGCCGTGGATGCGGCGGCCGCTCGCCATGGCGTGCAGTTGTTCGTGTTTGTCGGCGGGACTCTGGACGCACCAGAGATCGCCGCGCGTCAGGCGAACCGTTGCTATCAGCTGGCCAGCTCCGCGTGCCTGGACGGGCTAATCGTGGCGCCGCTCGGATCGTCCGCGGGCCCGGAGCGGCTGTCTCAATATTGCGAGCGGTATCGCCCGCTGCCGATGTCGGCGCTCACGGCGGTGTTCGAGAACATGCCGAGCGTCTGCACCGACAATGTCCAGAGTATGCGTCAGGCCGTGTCACACCTGGTCACTGTGCACGGGGCTCGGCGCGTGGCGTTCATACGCGGTCCTCGCGTCAACGCGGAGGCGGAGATGCGCTACCGCGGCTACCGGGAGGCACTAGCGGAGCACGGCCTCGTCGAAGACCCGGCGCTCGTGCTGGACGGGGACTTCTCCGAGCAATCCGGCAGCCGAGTGATCCGCGAACTCGGGCTCGACGGCAGCGCCCCGTTCGACGCGCTCGTGGCCGCTAACGACAGCATGGCGATCGGTGCGCTGGGGGAGCTCACGAGCCGCGGGGTGCGGGTCCCCGATCGCCTGTTGGTGGTCGGATTCGACGATGTCCCAGAAGGACGCTGGGGCAAGCCATCACTGAGCACCATGCGGCAATCGCTGGCGAACCTCGCCGAGGTGGCCCTGTTGTCGGTGCTGAGCCAGCTCGCCGGCAAGCGTTCCGAGCCGCTCACGTTAGTTCCTGGCGAATTGGTGCTACGCGAGTCGTGTGGTTGTCGCTCGGCGTTCGATCGCTCGACGGGCCATCCACGCCAGAGCATTCCCGTGGAGCTGGGCAGCGCGGATGGCCGGGCCCTTGCGGTGCTCAATGACATCGTTGGCGCCGGCGACGAGGTGCGGGTCAGAGCGTCGCGGCAGCAGCTACTCGCGCTGTGGCAAAAGAGCGTGGAAGGGCAGGGCAACGGCGAGCTCGCGGCCGCCTTGGGCGCAACGATGACGGAGTTCGGCGCGTCCGGACAGGAGTTGGGCGACTGGCAGCGCATCGTTTCCGGGCTGCGCGAATTGCCGCGCGGGGCTTCCACGCGCGGCACCGAGGAGGAGTTGCATAGCTGTCGCGTCAGTGTGGGTCACGTCGCCGAGCGCAAACAGGCGGCCTTGCGCATCAGGAGCGAAGCGGTCTTGCACGAAGCCATAGCGGCGGGCAGCGACGTGCTCGGGAGCTTCTCGCAGCAGGGTATGTTCAACGCCCTGACCCTGCATTTCCCGGCCTTGATGCTGCGGGGGTGCTGGATTTCCCTGTACGAGTCCGCACCGGGCTTTCCACCCCCGAGCTCCCGCCTCACCTTCGCATATCGCGATGGGCAACGCATCGCGCTACCGCCTCTGGGCCTCGAATTCGAAACAGCGCGGCTCGCGCCTGCGCAGCTGTTGCCGCGGGCTAACGCGACGCTCGCGGTGTCGCCCCTGTTCTTCGGCGACAACGCCATGGGCATGGTGATGTTCGAGCTCGCGCCGGTACAGGGCCAAATCTACGATTGGCTGCGCGAACAGATCAGCGTGGCTCTCGAGGGCGCTCGCCTGATCGAGCGCGTCGAAGAAGAGGTGGCGGAACGCCAGCGCGCGGAGCGGCAGCGCCTCGCACACGAGCTCAACTTGGCAGCGCGAATCCAGGCGTCCGTCTTGCCTCAGAGTGTCGCGGTTCGCGGGCTCGACATTTCCGCACGCATGGTGCCTGCCACCGAGGTGGGGGGAGATTGCTACGACGTATTGCCGTTTTACGGAGGCGCGTGGCTCAGCATCGGTGACGTCGCCGGGCATGGCCTGGGACCGGGAGTGGTGATGATGATGTTGCAGAGCAGCGTCGCCGCGGTGCTGGAGTCCAATCCGGCAATTGAGCCAGCAGCAGCTCTTTCCGTGATCAACTCGGTGATGTTCGACAACGTAAAGCGCCGCCTGGGGCAGGACGAACACGCCACGTTGATGTTGCTGCGTTACGAAGACGGCGGCCGCTTCGTGTTTGCGGGCGCCCACGAAGAGCCTCTGATCTACCGCGCCCAAACCGGGTGCGCCGAGTTTCTCCCAGCGCCCGGCTTGTGGATCGCAGCGCGGCCGGACGTGTCGACCCAGATGCCGGAAAGCGAGGGCCGACTCAACCCCGGTGACGTGTTGGTCCTCTACACCGACGGCGCCGTGGAGGCCATGAACGTTCGGCGCGAGCAATTCGGCGTCGAACGCCTGGCACGCGAGCTGTGCGCGAACCACGCGGCACCGGCGGAAGCCATTCGCGATCACCTGCTCGAGTCCGTGCGATGCTGGACGGACAAGCAACGTGACGACATCACCGTGCTGGTGGTCAAGCGAACGGATCCCGTGACTCCTCGGCTATAAACGCACGGGCAGTGGCACCCGGGCGCTTGCTACCCTCAGGGTTGCCGCGGCGGCCAGGGCGCGGTCTTGACGTCATTGTCGTCATAGCGACCGAGCTTCACCTCTTCCGCTGTCCCCCGCTCCTCGGCGTCCCCGCGTTGCTCGGTGTCCGTGCTCAACGTCTTGACGTGCCTGTGTGTTCGCATTTGTCGTTCCCTTCATGCAGCCGCTCGAGCGAGGCCCGGCGAGAGGCAGCTCATCGAGCGAACCGATGCACTTCTCGATCTATCATTGCTCGAGCCGCGATCAAGCACATCGCACAGATTCACACGACTCTCGTCGCCAACTGAACCCGCGCAGTAAGTTGCACTCGATTGTTGCATCGCACCGCGAAAGAATCTCGACACCCGCCCCTCGCCACCTACATGCCGCTACACCATGTCGCGGCTCCGCGAGAGTATCACGACGCCTCGCCGCACGGCTTGCCTTCGGAGAACAAATGGGGCCAACCTCGGCGCCCCATGAGCACTTTACGAGATGGCATGAATTGGGCGCCGGTGGCGGAAAAGCCGGCGAAAGTCGTGGAACCGGGCCAGTTCACGTTCGCCTCGGCCTTCTTCGAGCACGGCCACATCTACGGGCAAACCAGTGGCCTCGCCGAGGCCGGGGGCGTCTGCAAATGGGCCTGGGATCCCGACCCCGAGAAGCTGAAGAAGTTTCTGGACGCCTATCCAGGCGCTCGGGCAGCGCGCAGCTACGACGAGATCCTCGACGATCCGGAGGTCAGGCTGGTCACGGCTGCGGCCATCCCAATTGATCGGCCCGACGTCGGTTATCGATGTCTGCGCGCCGGCAAGGACTACCTCACGGACAAGCCTCCTTTCACGGTGCTCGAGCAGCTCGCCACGGCGCGCGCCGTCGTACGCGAGACTGGCAGGAAATATATGTGCGACTATTCCGAGCGCCTGCACACCGAGGCGGGGTGGCATGCCGGAGAGATGATTCGCGCGGGCGCCATCGGCCGCGTTCTGCAGGTGTTGATCCTGGCGCC
>JAYWEH010000214.1:0-12093 GCA_043780025.1 Deltaproteobacteria bacterium | reverse complement strand
GCGCGCTCACCCCCATCACGATGCTGGGCGGGTTGCTGTTGAGGTACAAGAGGCCACCCGGCTCATGATGGTTTTCGAAGGTCGGCGGCAACGGGATGCCCAGCACGCCGGCGGCGAAAAATAGCATGTGGCCGAGCGGGTAGGGGTGCTGGGCCAGATCGGCGGCGAGCCGTGGATCATAGCCCAAAGTCAGCAAGCTCTGACCCCGCGCAGCGACGACGACCGGCTCGAGCAACGCGAAGATTTGCGTCAAGCGCGGATCGGCCCTGGGGTGAACCAGGTAGTGATGCCAATCGGTCTCCTCCAGCGCCGCGCGAGCCGGCGCGGGCTCACTCACGTGGCCGCGCTCGAAGAAGCGGGCTTCCTCGGGCTCTGACAGCTTGAGCAGGTGCAGGACCTGGCACAGACACCAGGCGGCATCCGCGCGCCGACCCTCGGTGTAGAGTTTTCTGAGGCGTCGGTAGGATTCCTCGTCGTTGGGGCGCTGGCGCAGCGCCTTGACGTGCAGGGCAACGGCTCGGTCCAGGTACTGCGCCGTATCCTTCTCGTACAGGTCCTTCAAGCGGCTCGCGTGCACGGGATTTTGAGGCTCTAGCTCACGCGCACGTTCGACCAGGTGAACCACCGCGTCCAGTTGACCCGGGTTGCCGTTGAGCAGCGTGAATAGCGCATCGAGCATTTCGAGCTCAGTGGCACTGTCGCCTTGCTCGTGCGCGAGCTCCAGGCGCGTACGCAACGCTTCCCCGGCCGCAGCGCTGTCGCCTAGCTCGATTTGCAGTACGACGTACTCGCTGAGCGCCTTGCTGTGCCTCGGATCGAGCGCCAACACCTGGCGGTAGAAACCGATCGCTTGCTCGCGCTGAGCCAGCTGGCGGCTGCTGACCATGGCGGCGGTCATCAGGTACTTGGACCGCAGCGTGGGGTCGTCCACAAAGCCGGAAAGTTTGTTCACGACCTCGACCAGCTCGGGCCAGGACTCACGTTCGCTGTGGATCTGCATCAGCCGCATCAATACGCGGCGGTCATTCGGCCTGAGCTCAGAAGCGGCTTCGAAGTGCACCAGGGCTTGCACGGGCTCCGACAGCTTCTCGAGCAGGAGCTCACCCAGCTCGAGCTGCAGCTCGGCGCGCTGATCGGCTTCGAGCAGATTGAGCAGCTTGCGCTTGGTCTCGACGACGTTCGCCCAGTCCTGCTTGATTTCGTAGATCTGAATCCTAGAGACCAGGGGGTGAAGGGAATCGGGGGCACGTTCGGTGGCGTCATCGAGCTGCAAGAGCGCTCGGTCGAGCTCTCCGCCGAGCCGTAGGGACTCACCCAGGCGGTAGCTGGCGGCCGCCAGCTGATCGGCGGTCAGGTCGTCCTTGAAGCGATCGAGCAGCTCCTGGTACAGGCTCGCCGTTTGCTCGGGCGAGGCATGGAAGAACGACAGATCCGCGAGGCGCGTCAGCGCCGCCGGGTCGTCGGGCGTGAGCCCTCGCAGGGTCTCGGCATGCCGCAGCATCTGCTCCGGCGAGCGCGTCGGTGAATGCGAGGCCGCGTCCAGGTAGCGCGTGATCAGGCGCGCAGCGTCGCTCTCGGGCAGAGAATCCGCGCGTGGAATCGCGCTCTGATATTGCTCGAGCGCTTCGGAGTAGCGGCGCGCTCCAAAGGCCATGTCGCCCACCAGGATTAGGGCGCGCAGATTCGACGGGTCCCAATCCAGCGCCTGGCGCGCGGCCCGTTCAGCCGCGACGGGGTCCCGATTTTGCGTCAGCTCGAGCGAGGCGATCTCCACCGAAAGGCGAGCCTTGTTGCGTTCGCTCTCGGTTTGCTGGATGTCGCGCGTGAGCAATTCGATCAGGCCCTCCGTGTCGCCCCGCTCCGCGTACGCCTGACGCAAGGCTTGCGTGGCTTTGGAGTGGGTCGGATCGAGGGCCACTACGCGCGAATACCACTCGGTGCTTTCATCGATGCGACCGCGCGCCTCGAACAACTTGGCGATGCGCATGAAGTAACGGATCTTGCCGTCCTTCTCGGACACGCGATCGGCCAGGGCTTGCACGGCCAGGATGGCCTCCGGCAAGTTGCCGAGGGCCTCGTTCATGTCCGCGATGGCTTCGAGTGCTTCGAGGCGATCGGGCGCGGCCTGGGCTATTTGTTCATAGACCTGAATGGCGCCCGGCAGGTCACCCACGTGCTCCGCCAGCACGCGGGCGCGCTGCGTGTAGAGCGGCAGACGCTCCTCGGCTTCGTCGAGCAGGTCAATGTGGCGTTGATAGATCTTGGCCAGATCGTCCCAGCGCTCGAGTATGCGGTACAAACGCGCGAGTGACGTGAGCGCTTCGATTCTGCTGGGGTCGAGCCTCAGCAGGCTTTCGAGCGCGACGGCGGCGTCCGCGTGCAGCAAGAACTCGTTCTCGTAGATCGATGCGATGCGTTCCCACAACGCTACTTGTTGCCGCGGCGTCGGTGAGTGCGCCAACTGCCGATGCAAGTTGCTGAGCAGATCTTTGAATTTGCCCGCCTGGGCTAATGTCTGATCCAGCCCCGCGTTGGCTTGCGGATGGGTCGGATTTTCTTCCAGGACCGCTTCGTAGCTGCGGCGAGCCTCGTCCAGATCGCCCAGATGCGAGCGTTGCAGGTCGCCGAGGCGGCACAGGGCGGTGTGGCGCCTCGCGCCGCGCTCTTCAGCCGCTTGGCGTTGCAATAGCGGGACCAGCCGATCGAGCTCGTGATTTTGCTCGTAGATACGGCTGAGCGCCTGCCCGACCACCAGATCACCTGGATCTTCGCGGATGATACGCTCGTACAGCTCTTGCGCGCCATCCACGTCCTGCAGGTGCTTCTCGAGCACCTGAGCCGCCTGGGTTCGCAACTCGCGCGCGTCGCTCGGAGACGTGGCGGCGTCCGCGCGGTGGACCAACAGATCACCGAGTTCGCTCCACATCTTGTTGGCGCGATAGACCGAAGCCACGCCGTCGAGCGCGCGGGCGTTCGACGGGTCGAGTTGTAGCGCCGTCTGAAAGCAGGGCAGCGCCAGCTCGGGGCGGCCCTGCTTGTCCGTGTACCAGACGCCGATCTGCTCGAGCAGTGGAGCGCGCTCTGCCGGCGCGCGCGTCTCGTCGGACGCGGCTTCCGAACACGCCGCGAGCACCTCTGACCACAACTTGGAGTTGCCGCCAGAAAGCTCTTCGATCCGGCGCACATACGCCCGGTTGTGCGGGTCTTCGGCGAGTGCCTGACTCAGCGCCACCACTGCCTGGGTCTCGTCGTGCAGGTGTTGCGTGTAGATCTCGGCGATCCGCGCCATGACCGCGCCGCGGTCCTTTGGCGCTTCGATGGTCTCGATGCGTGCGAGCAGGCCTTCGACGATCTCGTCGTGTTTGCCCAGCTGGCGGCGCACGTCGTCGAGCGCGTTCAGGTGGCCTGGCTCGGGGTTGCCGAGCTGGATCAGCTTGACGTAGGCGGCTTCAGCGGCCTCGAGCTGGCGCATGGCCGATAGACCACTGGCAGCGCGAAGCAGTAGAGCGGCCTTGATACGGCGGAGCTTGGGGTCGTCCGCGTTGAGGCTGTCCGCGGCACTGACAAAGCCTTCATAGGCGCGGTTCCGGAAGCTGCCGACGGCCACCGTGTCGAGCGCCTGTGCCGACTCGTCACTTTCGGGATCACTGAGTAGCGCGGCGATCCGCGCCTCTATCTCTGTCTCCGTCGGCTCGAGGTCCGTCTCAGAACCGGCGAGATCACGGAGCTCGTTGAGCAGAGCAAGGCCGTCGGCGGGCCTGCGCTCCGGATCTTTGTCCAGGAGCCGCAGGATGAATGCTTCGAACGCAAGTGTGAGCCAGCCCACCGGTGCGGATTTGCTCGGCGCATCGGGCTCCCCGGTGAGGTGGCGCAGCGCCGAATCGATGGCGGTGGCGCCGCTGAAGGGCGAGCTGCCGGAAACCAGCTCGTAACAGATCGCGCCCACGGCGTAGACGTCTTCCGCGGGGCCGCGAGCGCGACCACGCAGACGTTCGGGGGCCACGGTTTTGGGTGACGCCAGCGAGAGCACTTGAATCAAGCCGTTGCCGGCGCGCCGCGCCCCGAGCAAATCGGCCCCCGCATCCTGGAGCTGGACCGCGTGTTTGCCGTCATCATCCGTCGCGACGATGATGTTTTCGACCTTGAGGTTGCCGTGGCTCAGGCCACGCGCGTGCAGCTCCGCGAGGCCGCGGACGACTTCGACCATGACCGCCCGAACTTCAGTCGCGCGCAGTGGCCCGCCCTGTGCGAGACGGGCCGCCAGGGATTCACCCGGTAGCCAGCGTTGCGCGACGGCGATGCCGTGGTCGCTCTGCTCGATGCGGAGCGACTGCGGCAAGGTTGGGTGATCGAGCTGGGCGAGGATGCGGTTAAAGGTCAGAAAGCGCTGCAGCCCGCGCGCGTCGCGCTCGGTCTCCGGGTGCAGCAGCTTGATTCGATACGCGACGCCATCACGATCCGCTTCGTAGCAGCTGCCTTGAGGGCCACTACCGATCAGCTGAGTGATGCGATAGGACTCGAGCGCTTCGCCGGGCGACAGCTCACGACTCTGCGAAACCCCCGCGCCCACCGAGAGCGCCAGCCGCACATCCGCGTTCGGCTTGGTGGCGATCGCTGCGTCGCACAGCGCGTCCAGTGCATCGCGCGCGCGGCAGTAGTCGATCAGTGCACGGACGAACGACGCCTTGCCGCTCGCGCCTCCCACCGCCTGGGGATCAAACCCCAATAGATCCGAACTCAGCTTCAAGAGTTCATCCAGCTCGAACCAACGCTCGAGCTCGCCTCGCAGGCTATCCATCTCCATGAGGACCTTCCTCCTTCTTCCTACACCTGCGTACCCGGAATCCACAAAACACTCGCGGGTACGGGCGCCCCGCGAAATTGATTACACGATCTACCGGCTTGAGGACCGGTGCGCTACACCCCTGCGCACACCGTTGTCGAATTTCCTAGAAGGGTTGGGGGGGTGGGCACCAGGCCGTGGGCCGAACATGGCACCGAATTCTGGCCCCCGCGCTAGCTCTGCTGCATTCTGGGCCGGATGGGTGTTTGGCTGGAGCGGCTCGTACCGGTCGCGATCTTGAGCGTCGCGGCGGCGTCGGTGCTGCTGATGATGTGGTCGCCCTCTGGGCTCGCGCGGCTATCGTCATTGCAGAGCCAGAAGCAGGGGCTCGAACTCGAGGCGCAGCGCATCGAAAGGGACATCGAGCGCCTGCGCATCCAGGCGGACGCCATCAAGACCTCACCCGCCAGCATCGAGCGCGTCGCCCGCGACGAGCTGGGGCTCGTGCGCCAGACCGAGGTCGTGGTCCACTTCCAGAACCCCTGACGATGTCAAAGTCAGCAGACCTTCGAGAATGGCAGCGCCTGGCTTCTGAGGAGCTGGGGGACAACGCGAGCGCCGCGGCCGGGTTTGAAACCGCCGAGGGCATCGTGCGTAAATCGCTCTACACGCGAGCGGACGTCGACGGCCTCGAGGACACCGACAGCATCCCGGGCGACTTCCCCTTCGTGCGCGGCGTGCGTGCCACGATGTACACCGGGCGCCCGTGGACGCTGCGGCAATACGCCGGCTTTTCTACCGCGCGTGAGTCAAATGCTTTCTATCGGCGCAATCTGGCCGCGGGCCAGGGCGGCCTGTCGGTGGCGTTCGATCTGGCGACGCACCGTGGCTTCGACAGCGACCACCCGCGCGTGATAGGTGACGTGGGCAAGGCCGGGGTCGCGGTCGATTCAGTCGAAGATCTGGCGATCCTGTTCGACGGGATCGCGCTCGAAAAGACCAGCGTATCGATGACCATGAACGGTGCGGTGCTGCCGATTCTGGCCATGTTCGTCGTGGCCGCGGAGGAGCAAGGTGCCAAGCCAGAACGGCTTTCGGGGACGATCCAGAACGATATCCTGAAAGAGTTCATGGTTCGCAACACGTTCATCTATCCGCCCGAGCCTTCGATGCGCATCGTGGGGGACGTGATCGAATACTCGAGCCGGCGCATGCCGCGCTTCAACCCGATCTCGATTTCGGGCTATCACATGCACGAGGCGGGTGCCCCGGCGGATCTGGAGCTCGGCTTTACGCTCGCTGACGGCCTCGAATACGTGCGCGCGGCGCTTTCGCGCGGGCTGACCGTGGACGAGTTCGCTCCGCGGCTGTCGTTCTTTTTCGCGGTCGGCTCCGATTTCTTCACGGAAGTGGCCAAGCTGCGCGCAGCGCGCCTGCTCTGGGCCAAGCTGATGCGCGAACACTTCGCGCCGAAGGATCCGGCGTCGTTGCGCCTGCGCACGCACTGCCAGACTTCGGGCGTGAGCTTGACCGCGCAGCAGCCGCACAACAACGTCGTGCGCACCGCGCTGCAGGCGCTCTCGGCGGTGCTCGGCGGCACCCAGAGCTTGCACACTAACGCCTTCGACGAAGCCATCGCGTTGCCCAGCGATTTTGCGGCCAGCGTGGCTCGCAACACGCAGCTGATCTTGCAGCACGAGACCGGCGTGGACAAAGTCGTCGATCCGCTCGGCGGTTCCTATTTCGTCGAATCGCTCACGCACGAGCTCGAGGCACGCGCGGTGGAGATCATCCGGGACGTCGAGGCGCGCGGCGGAATGACCCGTGCCGTCGCCGCCGGCTGGCCCAAGACGAAGATCATGCTGGCGGCCACGCGGCGCCAGGCGCGCATCGAACGCGGGCTCGACGTGATCGTTGGGGTCAACCGCTATCGGATTGATCGCGACGTGGAGCCGGCGCTGGAGGTTCGATCCATCGACAATCGCCTGGTATTGCGCGAACAGGTCGAGCGCCTCGCGCGCATTCGCCAGGAGCGCGACGGCGCCGAGGTGCAGCGCTGTCTGGACGCGCTCACCGAAGCGGCCGGCCGCGGCAGCGGGAACCTCCTCGAGCTGGCGGTGCCGGCGGCGCGAGCTCGAGCCACGGTAGGGGAGATCTCGATGGCCCTGGAACGCGTGTTTGGGCGTCACGTCGGAGAATCGAGCGCTTTGTCCGGTGCTTATGGACAATTCTACGCGGACGAGCCGGCCTGGCGCGCGCTGCAGGCGCGAGTCGCCGAGTTCGGGCGGCGCACGGGGCGGCGTCCCCGGCTGCTCGTGGCGAAGCTCGGTCAAGACGGCCATGATCGCGGCGCGCGCCTGGTCGCGGCCGCCTTTGCGGATGCGGGCTTCGACGTCGACGTGGGGCCTTTGTTTCAGACGCCCGACGAGGTGGCTCGCCAAGCCGTGGACAACGACGTGCACGCGGTCGGCGTGTCGACCCAGGCGGGCGCGCATTTGACATTGGTGCCGCAGTTGATTGAAGAGCTTGGCGCGCTCGGCGCGAGCGACATCGTCACCGTGTGCGGCGGCGTCATCCCCGACGCGGATCGCCCGGCGCTCGAACAGGCCGGCGTGGCCGCGGTTTTTGGGCCTGGCACTCCGCTGCAGGAAGCCATCGCGCGTTTGATGTCGCGGCTCGAGCAAAGGCTGTCGCCGCCGACGGGCGAGCAGACCGAGGTGCCTTGAGCGAGGGCGCCTCCGCATTGGCGCGGGGTATCTTGGCTGGAGACCGGCGTGTCCTGGCGCGCGCCATCACGCTCGTCGAGAGCCGGCGCCCCGACGACGAACGCCAGGCGCTCGCGCTGCTCCGGGAGCTCTTGCCCGACCACCGGCGCGGGCTTCGGCTGGGCGTGTCGGGCTCACCGGGGGTGGGCAAGAGTTCCTTGCTCGAAAAGCTCGGTTTGCTGCTGATCCAGCGGGGATCGCGCCCAGCGGTGCTCGCCATCGACCCGACGAGCCAGCGAGGTGGCGGCAGCGTGCTCGGTGACAAGACGCGTATGGTCGAGCTCTCTCGCCACCCGTCAGCCTACGTCCGGCCGTCGCCCTCCGGGGCGGAAGGCGGCGGCGTCGCGCGCACGACCGGCGACGTGCTGATGTTGTGCGAAGCGGCTGGTTTCAGCCCGTGTCTGGTCGAAACCGTGGGTGTTGGTCAGGCCGAGACAGCCGTGACCAGCGTCGTCGACCTCTTGCTGGTGCTGCTCGAGCCGGGCGCTGGTGACGAGCTCTCCGGCATCAAGCGCGGACTGAACGAGTGGGGCGACGTGCTCGCCGTCAACAAGGCCGATGGGGTACGCGAGGATCTGGCGCGAACGACCGCCGCAGAGTTCGGTGTGGCGCTCTCGGTGCTGCGGCCCTTCGCCGAGCCGCCCCTGGTGCTGCCGATCAGCACGCAGACCGGGCTCGGCATCGAGCCGCTCTGGCAGGCCATTGAGGCTCGTCACGAACAGCTGATCCACACCGGCGAGCTCGAGGAGCGGCGTTTCGCTCAGCGCCGCTCCGAGTTGTCGCGGCGCCTGAGCAGTGCGCTGATGCAGCAATTTCTGGCCGATCCCGCCCGCGCGCACAGGCTCGCCGAGATCACGCCGCGCGTCGCCACAGGTGAGCTGCTCATCGCTGACGCGATCGCCGAACTCCTGTCGAATCAGCCAAGGGCGGGCAGCGCCGACGCCGCGCGGTGAGCCGCCACCACCTCGGGCGGTGCTTGCACCAGCTCGATCAGTGCGCCTTGCCCGCACACGGGAAAGAAACGCGACGGCTTCGGGTGAATGAAGCACACGTCATGCCCGGCGGCGCCGCGCCGGATCCCGCCCGGCGTGAAGCGCACGCCGCGCCCCGCGAGCCACGCCACGGCGCTCCTCAGCGGATCTACCCACAGGCCGATGTGGTGCAGCGTGGGCTCGTGGATCTTGGGCCGCCGCTGGACGTCCATGGGCATCATCAAATCGACCTCGACGCGGCCGAGCCCGATGCCGAGCGCCAGCATCTCTTCGTCCACGTTTTCGGCCGCGCTCTTGAAGACTCCGAGCGGCTGCAAGCCGAAGCAATCCTTCCACAACACCGAGAGCAGAGAGCGATCCGGCGAGCCGAGCGCGATCTGCTGCAGGCCGAGCACCTCGAAGTTCCGTACTGACATGTTCAGCGTGCTCCAGGCGCGGTCAGGGGCCCACCATTCATGGCCCACTGGCGTTCAGTGGCTCGCGCCGTCCAGCGCAGTTCGAACTGCTCGCCGTCGACCGTCACCGGGACGTGCTCACACCAGCGCTCGGGCGGCGCCACCGTCACGAGCCGCGCGCTGCGCAACCGCGCCAGCTGCGCCGCGTCCGCTTGCAGCGACAGCACACCGGCCGCGGAGAAGACCGTGATCCAACCCGAAGGAACAAACTCTGCCACGACCAGCTTGAGAGCGGGGCGAAACGCCGAGGCGCGCCCGGCGCACCACGCCAGATCGTTCAGATCGCTGGCGACGAACGCGCTAGGTGCGGTGGGTGCGGTCAAGCCCGTGATCACCTGCAAGGCCTGGGCGCCATTCCACGGTGCGTCGTCGGCTTTGACGACGGCAGGTGCCGGCTCGGGTGAGACTTCGGCCTTCTTTCCCTTGCTGCGTTGCTTGCGCACGAACAACACGTCTTCGGTGGGTAAAGTGCGCGGCACGGTGATGCGCACGGGCCGTTTGAACGCGCGCGGATCGCCAATGCTGCCTGTGGCGACGGCGTACGCGAGCGTTTCGGCGGATGCCACGATCGCCCCCGTCGAACCTTCGGGAGCAGGTTCGGCGTCATAGGTTCGGATCGACAGGCCACCCTTGGGCGGCGGGTACAGTTGCCCCGTCAACACCCGATAGTCGGGCTCGATCAGGCGCGCCCCCGTGGCGATCAGATCCACGAGCGCGTCGGATTGCCCGAGCACCTCGAGCACCTGGCGCGACGCGCACGCCACCAGGAACTCGAGCTCGGTCGGTACGCGCTTACTCTTGAGCAGCGCTGCCGCGGCCAACATGTCGCGCAGCGGCGTGCCGATGTCGCCACCGAGCACCGCTTGATGCACGACCTCACCGTCGAGATCGCGCACCTGCCGCACTTCACCTTTGCTGTCCTGCAGCAACGGATCAATCGCGGACAGATCCACGGTCAACACCTCGTCGCACGGCGCGCCGGCGTCGGGAACCAGCGCGCGATGCGCTTTGGAGCGCCGCTGATCGCGCAGGTACACTTCGGTCCTCTCGTCGCTCACGAAGATGCCGGAGATGGCTCCGAGCCGTGACGCCAAGGAACAGAGCAACGCGCGGTCGGGCACCGAGATCAGGCGCGCACTCGGCCCGCCGAACTCGAGCACGACGGGCGCGCCATATTTGACGTCGACGTTTCGGATCAGCTCCGAGAGCCCGCGGCGTAAGAGCTCCAGCGCCAGATCGCGCACGCACACGAACGGCCGCAGCTTGCCGGACAACAATATCTGCACGCTGCGCGGCGGCCGCAGCATGACCGTGCCGTCACGCAAGGCTGCGCAGAGCTGCGCGCGAGAACCGAGCAGCGTGAGCATGCCCGCTCCACCGAGCGACACCAGCCGCGGATCATCCGTGAGGGCCAGGCGCCCCGGCGCCGCAAAGCGCTCGAGGTGCACAGCCGAAGGAAAGCCGATGCCCGCTCGCGCGATCACGATGCCCCGGTTCACCGCGGCGCGCCCGACCTGCTCTGGCGTGCGACCTTCCAGCTCGTCGGCGGCAACCGTCGTGACGCAACGTGTGTCGTAAGCGACGGCCGTCTCGACAGCGACCTTCTTCAGACCCCACTCTGCGGCCTCACGCAGAACGTGGTTGGGCTCTCTAGATAAAATGACTTGGTCGACCCTGACGCGCACGACATCGTCGTCGAGTCTGGGGTCATCCGCGCGGCCCGCGAGGATCTTCTGGGGCATGGTGCGGGGCGGATCCCCCGCTTTGGCTCGCATGTGAACTTGTAACGCGGTGATAGGGGCCAGCGAAAGTAGCTGCTGCGACTCTCGAGGGTCAAGGCGGAGCACCCCGCCATGGCCAGAGCGAAGTTCGCCCGCTGCGGGCCGCGGCAGTGGCAAAAACAACGCTGGACGGAGCTATCTGTGCGATGGCCGCCCGGCGTTTTTGCGCTTCACGGCGGGCTGGCCGCCGCGTAGAGTTATCCTTATGTTCAGGGACTCGATTCGGCATTTCGTTGACAACACCGAAGGGGCCCAGGCGGGCTTGATCATGGATCTGGAGGGGATCGCCGTGGAGGCATATTCCAAGGAAGGCGCCGCGTGCGACATCGAGGTCGTGGGCGCCGAGGCGAGCGTCGTGGTCAAGGCCATTCAGCGGGCGGGGGAGATGCTCGATGTGGGGCAAATGCGGGAGATTTCCTTCCAAAGCGATCAAATGATCACGCTGATCCGGATCCTGAACGCTAACTACTTCATCGCTTTGACGCTCGGCCCTGGCGGAAACATCGGTAAGGGCCGGTATCTCTTGCGCTCCACGGCACCGCAGCTGGCGAGCGAGCTGGTTTGACCCGTGGCAGCAAGAAAAAGCCGAGCCGTCGGCGTTGCGCCGCGAGTGGTCCCTGTTTCGAGCGCTCCGTCCGCCCCCCGAGGGCCCACCCCGAAGCCTGCGCCGTCACGGCGGGTGTTGGTGTTGAGCGGCCCCAATCTGCAGCGGCTGGGCAAGCGGCAACCCGAGATCTACGGCCGGGAGACGCTGGCGCAGATCCACGAGCGGCTCGCAGAAGAAGCCGCGCGCCTCGGCGCGGTGGTCGAGTGCCGGCAGTCCAATCACGAGGGGGAGCTCGTGACCTGGATTGGAGAGGCGAACGACCAGGGATTTGACGGCATCGTGATCAATCCCGGGGCCTACACGCATACATCTTATGCGCTCTACGACGCGTTGCTCGCGTCAGACGTACCGACCGTCGAGGTGCATCTCTCCAATCCCGAAGCCCGGGAGCCCTTTCGCCGGCACTCCTGCACCGCCCCGGCGTGCGTGGGCAAGGTGGCCGGGTTTGGCGGGTCTTCGTATGCGCTCGGCCTGCACGGCTTGTTGCTGCGCCTGGTGCGAGAAAGCTCCGAGCGCACTCCGGCGTCGCGGCGCGCTCCAGCACCGCGAGCGGGGAAAAAACGCCCTCCCAAGGTCTGACGGCGCGAGAGTCGTATGCACGAACAGCTCGGCGCGCGGCTGCTTCAGGGTGAAGTCGCAGCAGCGGCGCGCGCTTGCCGGATTGTTGACGAGCGTTGGCCCGGCCACCTCGAGCTTCTCGAGGCATTATA
>JAYWEH010000213.1:0-5087 GCA_043780025.1 Deltaproteobacteria bacterium | reverse complement strand
AGCCCTCTCCGATCACTCGGGTGCGGCCCGTATCGCTGGCGAACAGCGGCGCACGGGCTTGATACATGCCGAGCCCTCCGGTGAGGCGAGCTTCGAGCAACGCGTCGCATTCCCGTTGGCCGTACTCGTGGAACAAGTTGTGCTCGTCGGTGGTCTCGCCGCGAGAACCGGTGCCCCAGGTCCCGCGCATGATGATGCGATCGCTGCTGCGCTCTCGCATGTACAAGCCAACGCGTTCGAGCCCGAGCCGGGTACGCGCGATTTCCGTCGCTACGCGCAAGAGCGTGCTGGCTTCGCGACAGGCCATCAGCTCATCGGCGGCGGAGGCCACCGAAAGGACCTGCGCTAGCTCAGGCGAACCAGCACATCTGAGCCCGGAATGCTCGACCGGCGCGTGTGGCGGCACGGCTGAGCTCGCGGTCATCGAGGGGGAAGGGGACATCTCGCGGGGAACGTGGAAGTCTTGCAAAGGGGCCTCCTGTGCTTGCAATTCATAGCACGAAGCGGCGTCAACAGGTGCACAGTGAGGCTAAATGGTTGGTGCGGGGGCACCGCTATGCACTCGAAAACGCGGTAAAACCTACAAACTGACGCGGTGCGCGTGGTTCATCATGGGACCATCAACAGGGTTCGTGCACGAGCGATCTCGCTTGGAGCCACGGAAAAATTGGCTGTGGTCGTAGTTGCCGAGTCTGCTGTTATGGACATGAACTGCGCAATAAACGCGCAAATGGGCGTGCGCGATCACGCTTTTCTCACATGGGCAGTGCGACAGTCGCGAGCGTATCGAGAGCGAACACCGCGTCGCGCAGGCCTCACGCGCCATCCGCGAGTGGCACCGCCGCGCAGAAATGCGAAGCAGATGTGCAATCAACGCGCGGTTATGCTCACGAAGTCCGCGATTCTGCTGGAGTGTTCTCGTGTCGATAGTCCGCTACGCTTTGCCGCATCCGCACGCCGCTCGTGCGTCGAATGGAGTTAGCTGCGATGACTTTGCGCGTGATCTCGACTCGCCTTCCCCTACTCTTGGGATGGCTGCTGGCGTGCGCGTGCACGAGTGCTAGTCCCTCGGTGCCGTCGTTCGACGCACCCCCCGAGCCCTCTGCCAACGGGCAAGGAGCGGCGTCCGGGGTCGCTGGGGCACCCGCGGTGGTCGACGAGCCGTCTTGTGAAGGCGCGGCGTGTATCTGCCCAACGGGGCAGTCGGCATGCGCTGGCTCAACCATCGGGGGCAGCACCGACGCGATGGCCTGCGTCGACACCGCTGTCAATGGGGCGCACTGCGGCGCGTGCGGACGCGCTTGCCCGCCGAGCCAGGTCTGCTTCAACGGGCAATGTTCGGCGCAATGCGGGCCGGGCTTTACCGCGTGCGGATCATCTTGCGCTGAGCTCAGTGCCGATCCGAACAACTGCGGGGCCTGCGGCCTCGTGTGTGGCTCGGGCGCCTGCGCGGCGAGCGAATGTCCGGCGGGCAAGTCCTGCTCGCTGATGACGACGTTAGTTGGACCTGGGCTCGCCGATTTCGAGGGCTACACGTCGGGCGCGCCTGTCGACACGTTTGGCTTCGCCTTCAACGCAACACCGGGCGACCCTCGAGCGGTGTACGCCGGCCCGTACCAATACGGGGACGGCACCGGCGCGCAGGCGTTGTCGATGGTGCCGGGCAACAGCAGCAATTTCGCGGTGCGCCTGGCCAACACGGGGGCCAGCGCCTGGGGCGGGGCGCTCGGCCTGTGGATGGGTTGTATCGATGCCTCGAGCTTTGACGGAATCGCGTTCTCGGTGCGTGGCCAGGTTCCGGGCGGAGCCGCCACGTTGAACGTCCCGACCGAAGGTACGTCCGCACCCGATGCCAATGATCCCAACGCCGGCGGTACGTGTAGCGCGGGTTGTGCCTCCGCCACGGCCGAGTTTGCCGTGGGTACCGACTGGAGTCGCGTGCGGTTGCCCTGGTCGGCGTTTGCTCCTGGAACCGCCGCGGGCGCCAGCGTACCGCTCGGCGGATCGCGGGTGACGGGCCTCACCTTCAACGTCGCGCTGGAGTGGGGGGAGGACCCAGCAGCCGCCGGCACCTATGGCCCCGAGCCCGGCGCCTACGAGCTCGTCGTCGATGACATCGAGTTCTTTCGGACCGCCGAAGAATGCGCGACGGGCGAACAGATCTGCAGCAGCCAGTGCGTGAACCCAAACAGCAACGCCGAGCACTGCCAGAGCTGTGGCAACGCCTGCAGCGGCGGCGCCGTGTGCAGCGGTGAGCAAGGCTGCTTATGCCCCAACGGCCTGGCATTCTGTGCGGGCGCCTGCGTCGATCTGGCGAGCGAGGCGAGCCACTGCGGGAGCTGCGGCAACTTCTGTTCGATCGGTAGCGCGTGCACGGGCGGCCAATGCCAGGGGGGCGGAGGCGCCACCTCGAATCGCTGCGGCACGACCACGCGACGCCTCGGCAATCCGCTCGGTTGCGAGTTTGGCTGGGGGGCGAACCCGGATGGCGCAATCCCCGACTTCGTCGACTTTGCGACGCGCTGGGTGGGCTACGAGCCCAACATCGACACGCGCTGTGACGGCTGCGGCTGGCTCGGGACCTTCCAAAACTCCTCGGCCGTGCCCACATTCATCGCCTATCTCATCGCGTACCGCGCCAATATCGAGGCAGGCCTCGGGGACTGCAACCTCGACTTCGACGGCAACAACCTGTGCAACGGCGGAGCGCAATGGATCCGTGACAATCGCGCGCGCGTGATCGCCCTGTACGAGAGCTACGCGCGCCGTTCCTACGCCGTCGCCGCAAACCGCCCGGTGATCTGGATCGTGGAGCCCGATTTCAGCCAATATGCGGAACCCGGCCAGCAGAACCCGCTCAGCATGGCGGAGCTCGGGCAGCTCGCGTCCGACATCATCTGCGCGATCAAGGGCAACATGCCCAACGCCGTGATCGCGCTCAACCACTCGACGTGGCTGGGCGGCGCGGAGCTGCGCAACTTCTGGAACGCCATGCCGCTCGACCTGATTGATATGCTGCACATCACGAGCAGCTCCAACGTTCCCGGCGGCTACTTCAACACGGGCGACGCCAACAATCGCGAGGACGGCACCTTTGCCTTCCTCAGCCAGCTCACCGGCAGGCCCATCATCGCGGACACCAGCTTCGGCGTCACCACGATGAACGACTCCTGGTCCACCGCGAGCGCGGCCACGCTGAATGCGCGCATCGCCGACGGCGTGGTCGGCGCGCTCGTGTACCCGACTCCCAACGACTACGCCCAACGCATCAATGCGCTCGGGCCAGGGCTAGACTCGACCTGCCAGTGACGTGGGACCGTTCCGGCCCCGCGGGTAGGCCGGACGCGGTCATCACGTGGCCAAGACGTCGGACGCTCAGGGATTGTCTACGAACGACAGATTGTCGATCCTGATGTCGCCCGGGTACGGCGTGGAGGTCGCGGTGCCGGCGCCCAACGGTGGGATGAAGTTCCAGCTGAAGCCGGTGATCTCTTCGGGATTCACCGTCGGCGCGGGAGTCCCGCCCGTGAGCTCCGCCCAGAGCACCGTGATTGTGGTTTCGTCGGCCGTCACCGGCACCATGACGCGCGGTGCCCCGCAGGTATTGTCGTATTGGTTGGCCGTGGGAACACAGCGCCCCTTGTTCGGCACCACAGGGGGATTAGGGAGCGGCATCGCGTTCTGGTTGAGCCAGACGTGCGTGATCTCATTTTGGGCGGTGCTGACGTTGAACTGGACGTTGCTGCCCATCGGGCTGGGGACGCTGCCGCGAATCGTGAAGGAGATCCCGTCGAACTCGGAGGCATCCACCAGCGTGCAGCCGCTCGGATTGAGTCCGAACGTGACGCCAAAGCCGGAATAATCACCGACGTCGCCGCTGATGTGCCAATTGCCGTCGCTGTAGTCTGAGAGCACGGGGTAGGTGGCGCCAGCGACTGGGTACGACCACGTGCTTCCGGAGAACTGAGCTGTATAATCGCCCCACGATCCGGTGGCAGTTGCCACGGGCGCCGTAGCGTCTGCCGCTGCGTCGGCGCCCGCGTCTCCGGCGGCTATCGGAGGAACTACCGGGGTGAAGTCCGTCATGAGCGCCTGGGTTGGGCTCGGACAATCGATCCCTGTGTTGTATGTCGGATCGCTGCGGTATTGATCTGCCGGGCCGCCGCCGCTCTGGCCGCCGCTATTGTTGCCGCCGGTGGAGCCGCCCGCGCTCGCGCCCGCGGTTCCGGCGCTGGCGCTCGGGTCCGTGCCGCCCATGCCGCCCGTTGCCAGCGGATCGACGTCCGCGACGCACGCGGCAAGCAGGGAGCCTTGCGCCAGCAACGCGAAGCCGGCTGAGCGTCGAGCGGTAAAAGAGCTAGACCGCCTGAACGTGGAGAGTCGACGCATTTCCATGGGGCCTACCTTGGTGTTCGCGCTATGCGGGTTGAGTTGTGCAGTCTGTCGCGAGGGACGAGCACTCGACAACAGATAGCTCTCCCGCTGAAGCGGTACAAGACACCTGTTCCGGCTTAGGGCTGAGCGGGAGCGGGGCCTGAGCAGATCCGAGAGACATCTCCCTCTTTACCAGCGAGCTCACTCGTACCGGAACGACACCGTGCCGCTGTCGGCGCGCACGATCAGACCTGCCGCCGAGAGCGGGGAACGCGTCTCACCTTGCACGAGGCTACCCCGCTCCAGTTCGACCACGCGCGCCGCCCAGGGCAGCTGCACCTGGAAGTCGGAGAGCTTGGTGCTCGTGATGCGCAGGCGCCCCGCGTCGTGGTACGCCTCCACGGTGCCGAACGCCGCGCCGCGGCTGTCCACGAGGCGCACGCTGAGCGAGATCTTGGGGTCGAGCTTGCCGCACACGATACGCACGGCGTCTCCGAAGTCGTAGTCCACCTGGGTCGCGCGCGATCCGACGCAGACGAGCGTGTTCGGCCTCTGCCAGAGCGGGACGGAGAAGAAGTCGAGATCCTCCGCGCACCAGCGCGGGCCCTGCCGAGTCTCGCCGGTCAACACGTGGGTCCAGGTCCCGGCGGGCAAATAATATTCGGCGCGGCGGTCGTGGAAGACCGGCGCCACGAGCAGGGCGTCGCCGAGCA
>JAYWEH010000212.1:0-12109 GCA_043780025.1 Deltaproteobacteria bacterium | reverse complement strand
AGCTCCCGGCGCGGCCCAGCGACGCTGCTGCACCACCTCCGCCTCGGCGCGCGGAGCCAGCGGGAAACTGCGCGCAGCGGCCGCACCGGGCAGCTCGGGCAAGGGCGCAAATGTGTCGGCGGGGATCGGCTCGTCACGTTCGCCGCTGAGCGCCCAGGGCAGCGAGTCGAGCGGCAGGCGGAAGCCCAGCGGGGAATCGCCTGGCGTCAAGAAGCAGTGCTGGCCGCGCAGGAACCATTCACCACTCAGCCAGCCCGCGTCGTGGCGCAGCGGCAGCACCCAGCCCACGATGTGATCGAGCCCGCGCTCGAAGATCTGGGTCAGACGCGAGCGCTCGAGCGGTTCGTCGAGCCGGGAGTCGAACACGTCGACGTTGGCCGGCAAGCGCCGCTCGCGCCACATGTAATACAACGCGTCCTCGAAAGCCGGCGTCAACCCGTGCCGCTCTAGGCCCAGGTTGTGGACCAGCCGGCGCGCAAAACGTTCTCCATCCTCGGAGCTGTGGCCGTAGTTTCGGCCTGTCTCGGCGATCAGCGCCGGCTCTTGCCAGATCGGCTGTCCGTCACGCCGGAAGTAGCAGCTGTACGCCCAGCGTGGCAGTTGCTCGCCCGGATACCATTTGCCCTGGCCGTGGTGCAGGAAGCCACCCGCGCCCCAGAGCGGAAACAGGCGCCGGAGCAGCCGATCGGCGAACGCGGCCTTCTGGCCCCCCAGCGCATCGGTGTTCCATTCGGGCTCGTCAGCGAAGCGGCTACTCACGAAGGTCGGCTCACCGCCAACACTGAGCCGTACGTCAGAGGCGAGCAGATCGGCATCCACGCGGTCACCGAGCGTGAGGATGCCTTGCCATTGCTCTTCGGTGTACGGCTTGGTGATGCGCGGCCGATCGACGATGCGCGTCACCTTCATCGAGAACGAAAATTCCGTTTCGACCTCATCCGTGAGCCCCTCTATCGGCGCCGCGGCGCCGGGCTTCGGCGTGCACGCCAGCGGAATGTGCCCCTCGGCGACAAACAAACCCGAAGTGGGATCGAGGCCGACCCAGCCGGCGCCGGGAATGTAGCACTCGCACCAGGCGTGCAGATCCGTGAAGTCCTTCGTGGGCCCAGGAGGGCCGCTGATCGGCTGTTGATCGGGCTCGAGCTGAATCAAGTAGCCCGAGACAAACCGCGCCGCGACGCCCAGGCTCCGGAGCACCTGCACGAGCAGCCAGGCGGAGTCCCGGCACGAGCCCTGCCCGAGCGTGAGCGTCTCCGTCGGCGTCTGCACGCCCGGGTCCATGCGGATCAGGTAGCGGATCGCCTCGAAGACGCGCCTGTTCGTATCGACCAGGAAGTCGACGGTACGGCGACGCGAGCGGTCCAGGCTCTCGATGAATTCATGCAGGACCGGCGAGCCTTCATCCACTTCCAGATGCGGCAGGAGCTCCTGGCGAAGCGCGGGTGAATAGCGAAACGGATACTGGTCCGCACTCGGATCGAGGAAGAAGTCAAAGGGGCTGAACGCCTCGAGATCGGCCACGATGTCCACGCACACCGAGAATTCGCGCGTGGGCTCGGTCACCACCACACGGGCGAGGTAGTTGCCGTGCGGGTCCTGCTGCCAGTTGATAAAGTGTTGCGCGGGCGTCAGCGCAAGCGAGTAGCGATGGATCGGCGTGCGATTATGCGGCGCCGGCCGCAGCCGGATCACCTGCGGGCCGATGTTGATCGGCTTTGCGTAGCGGTAGTTCGTCCTGTGTTCCAGAGCGACGCGAACAGCCATGGTGATTTCCTCGATCGTACCGGAACACTGGCCGGCGCCCAGTCGGCGAGCACCCTCGAAGCGGGCTCACCGGGAGTGCTTCACCGATCCAGTCGTAGAGCTGGACTGGGTCTGCGTCGTACCGCTGGGTTTCGTCGGTGCATAGCCAAAAAAGCCTCGGCGGATCGCATCTCCGACATCATTGAGCGAACGTTGCAGCCCGTCGATGTATTCGTGTAATCCCTGTTTCATTACGTCTTCGATGTCGGCAAAGCTGAGATTCGCCTGCAGGCGGCCGAGCAGGCGCTCTGACTCATGCACGCACGAACGCGACGGCGTACCCGTGATCGCGTGCAAACTCAGCTCGGCTTCGCTCACCGAATAGGCGATCGAGCGCGGAAAGTCGCGGCTCAGCAGCAGGAAACGAGCCACGTTGCTGGGGCTCATGACGTGGTGGCGCTGCCGGTACATCTGCAGAGCGCTGGCCGAGTTCAGCAGCGCTCCCAGGCCCACCTGATCGACCGTGCTCACCCCTGCTTCGGGGTCCTGCAACAAGAGGTAGTATTTGACGTCGAGAATGCGGCTCGTCTTGTCGGCGCGCTCGAGCAGGCGGCCCAGGCGCGCAAACGACCAGGCTTCGCCGCGGCTGAGCGTGGCGTTGGTCACGCCTTCGTAATGGATACCGCTCATCTTCACGCGGCGGAAGAAGTCTCCCATGGCGCCAACCCGAAAGGTCTCGCGGCTCTGATGTTTCACCATCAGGTAGAACTCGTTGAGCTCCTGCCACATCTCGCGCGAAATGATCTCGCGCACGGTCCGGGCGTTGTCCCGCGCCAGCGCGAGCGACGACAAGATGCTGTTCGGGTAGAGGGGGTCGAACGTCAGAAACCACGCCACCGAGTCCGATCCGGACTCGCCGTAGCGCTCGTCGAACTGTTCGTGGTCTCCCGTGGCCATCACGAGCGGCCGCCAGTTCGTGCGCCGTTGAATCGGCGTCTCGAGCATGAGGTTGAGGTTCACTTCGACGAACCGCGCGACGTTTTCGGCGCGCTCCACGTAGCGGCTCGCCCAATAGATGGCATCAGCAACTCGACTCAGCACGCTTAATCCTCGAGTACCCAGGTGTCTTTGCTGCCGCCACCCTGCGACGAGTTGACGACCAACGAACCGCGCTTGAGCGCGACTCGCGTCAACCCACCGGGCTGCACGTGGATTTCGCGCCCGTGCAGCGCGAAGGGGCGCAAATCGACGTGCCGCGGCTCGAAGCGATCTTCGATGATGGTCGGCACGCGCGACAGGGACAGGGTGGGCTGCGCGATATAGCCGCGGGGATTGGCCGTAATCCGCCCGGTGAAATCGCGCCGTTCGTCCTGCGTCGAATGGGGACCCACTAGCATACCGTAGCCGCCGGCGCCGTCGGTGGCCTTGACCACCAGCTCGTCCAGGTGTTCGAGCACGTAGCGCCGATCTTTCTCGTCGCCGCAGACGTACGTCGGCACGTTGCGCAAGATCGGCTCTTCGCTGAGATAGAAGCCGATCATCTTCTCGACGTAAGCGTACACCGCCTTGTCGTCCGCGATGCCCGTGCCCGGCGCGTTCGCGAGCGCCACTTTCTGTTCCTGGTAGACCTGGAACAAACCGGGCACGCCCAGCAGCGATTCGGGGCGAAAAACCAGCGGATCGAGGTAGTCGTCGCCGATACGGCGATAGATCACGTCCACCCGCGAGAGCCCGCGCGTGGTCTTCATCTGCACGTAGCCGCCGTCCACCACCAGATCTTCTGACTCGACGAGATCGACGCCCATCTGCTGAGCCAGAAAGCAATGTTCGTAGTAGGCGCTGTTATAGCGGCCGGGCGTCAACACGACGACGCGCGGATCGTCGACGCGATCCGACGCCAGGTAACACAACGTCTCGAGCAAGCGCATCGGGTAGTCGAGCACCGGACGGATCGACAGCCGCTCGAACAGGTTGGGGAACGTGTGTTTGACGAGCTCGCGGTTCTCGAGCACATAGCTCACGCCCGACGGGCAGCGCAGGTTGTCTTCGAGCACGTAAAACTCGCCGTCCTTGTGGCGCACGAGGTCCGTACCCGAGACGTGGCACCAGATGCCCTGAGGCGGCGAGAGCCCGCGGCACTGCGGGCGAAAGTCAGCGCAGGTCTCGACCAGATACGCGGGCAAGATGCCCTCGCGGACGACGCGCTGCTCACCGTAGATATCGGCGAGAAATAGGTTCAACGCGTGCAACCGCTGCTTGATGCCACGCTCGAGCCGCTGCCATTCCGCGGCGCGGATCACGCGCGGGATGATGTCGAATGGGAAAATCCGCTCGCTACCGTCTTCGGCCGCGGCGCCATTGAGCGTGAAGGTGATGCCCAAATTGAGCAGAGCGTGTTCCGCCGCGCGCTGGCGGGCCCCGAGAACGCCGTCGCCGAGCCCACCGATTTCGGTGACCAACGCCTCGAGCCCGTTGCGCACCCGACCGGGGGCCTTGAACAGCTCGTCAAAAAACGGGCCGTTGTCCGGATCATAGCCGTCAAAGTGCATTGCGGGGCAAGCCTGCGCCGCCCGGCGCAGCCGTGCCATGTCCTCTATGTTGCGGCCGTGTGTCTGAGCTCCGAGAGAGATCAGCCTGGAGCGCCGCTCGGCATGCTGGTGCGTGGCAATGAGCGCAAGATCTCGTAAAGCCGCGGCGCGTCGACGAGCTCTAGCTCGATCGAGCCAAAGCTCAAAATGTCCCCCAACTTGACGCTGCGGGAGCTCCCCGGCTCGAGCTTCCGGTGGTTGACGAAGGTCGAGTTGGAGGCCTTGTTGTCGCGTAAGGTGATCTTGTCCCCCTGAACGAACAGGTGGGCGTGAACCTTGGAGATGAAGGCCAGGCGGATGATCACGTCGCAGTTGGTGGCGCGCCCGATCGTGAGCCGGTCCGGAAACGGATTTTCCGGGTTCTTCAGCACGGGTACGAGCTGCGGGACCGTGGGCAACGGGTCAAAGTTCACGATCACGGTGCTGGTCGCGTAGTCGATGGAGGGGATGGACTCCCGCTCCTGGATTGCGGCCTTGGGATGCTTGAACAGGAACAGGTGGGGGTAGAGCTGCTCGAAGCCGGTCGCGGTGGTTGCCCGTGCTTTGCGCACGTATTCGGTCACCGCATCCATGACTCATCCCAGCGCGAGGCCCCACGGTCCTGCATGTCGTATGAAGTACGGCAGCCAGGCGCGAAACTGAAACACTCAACACAATAGCGACCGGCCGGTCGATATTGATTCATGGCCTTCCGCCGTCGCTCGGCTAGGGCGCCGCGTGCTCTGGAGCAATTCATCGGCCTCAGCGCCCCCCGCTGCAATTGACGAGGCTGCCGGTGACGTAGGAGGCC
Source organism: Deltaproteobacteria bacterium (assembly GCA_043780025.1). GTDB lineage: Bacteria > Myxococcota_A > Polyangia > Polyangiales > Polyangiaceae > SZUA-265. Next base: position 6,988 of record JAYWEH010000212.1, on the reverse strand, counting down.
TCGTCCGAGGCTAACCACAACACCAGCGCCGCCACCTCGTCGGGTGAACCGCCGCGTCCGAGCGGCACGTTGCCCCCGAGCCGCGCGACGCGACCCGGATCGCCGCCGCTGGCATGAATCTCGGTCTCAATCAGACCCGGGCGCACCGCATTGACCCGGATCCCCTCGCGCGCGACTTCTTTGGACAGGCCGATGGTCAGCGTGTCGATGGCGCCCTTACTCGCAGCGTAGTCGATGTATTCGTTGGGACTACCGAGCGTGGACGCTGCCGATGACAGATTGACGATGTTGCCGCCGGCCCCTCCGAGGCGAGTCGACATGCGCCGGACCGCCTCTCGCGCGCACAGGAACGAGCCCAGGATGTTCACCTCGAACACGCGCCGCAAGCGCGCCGCCGAAAAGTCCGCCAGCGCGGATTGCTCCGCGACGATGCCCGCGTTGTTGACCAAACAGGCGAGCTGGCCCAGGCTGTCCGAGCGCTCGAACAAGCGAACGACAGCGGCCTCGTCGGCGACGTCCGCTTGCACCACCAGCACCTCTCGACCCGAGCTCCTGCACGCTTCGGCGACCTGCTCCGCGCGCGCGCGCTCCGATTTGTAGCTCAAACACAGCGCGTAGCCCTCGCGAGCGGCGCGGCGCGCACACGCGGCACCGATGCCGCGCCCCCCACCCGTGATGAGCATCACCTTTGCTGGCACGGCAGCGACGATACACGCGTCGCCGCCCTCGGGCGAGGCTCGCGCTCATTCCGCGGCGGGGGCCGCTCTGTCGGCAGCGATCACGACGCTGACGGGCGCGCGCGCGCGGCTCTCCGAAACGGGGGCTACGGTCCCGAGCGAAAACTCCGACAACCCGAGCACCCGGAAGGGATGGCGACGCTCCGGCGGTAGGATCGAGACCTTCTCGAAGAGCTCGGCGGTGGTCACGTAGATCTCCTCGCGGCGGCCGTCGCCGACATCGCGCCGGATCACCCATTCGCCGGGTGCGCCCGAGCGCTGAGCGATCTCGTTGGCGACCGGGGCGATATGCGCGAGCAGCCGCTCGGCCATCAGCTGCGGCCATTCCAGATCCGTCAGCGCGAGCCCGTCGGAATCCATCGAGACGAGGTTGCCGCGCATCGACGCCAACCCCTGCATGGATTCGACCACGCCGCTGCACAGCCGGTACATGTTTTCGCTGTCTTCACCATCGAGCAAGAGCGCGCCCTGCACGTCGACGGCGCCATCCTCGCCCAACTGCTCGAAATGCACCTGGCGCGTTCCGCCCAACTCCACGAGCACACGCTGGCTCGCTCCCGAGCTCGGGCTCTTGGCCAGCCGAAACTCCGCGTACGCTCCGTCGAGCCGCACGCTCGTGAAGAACAACTTGTCGAGCTTGACCGGAGCGAGCTCGACACGGCGAGCTAACCAACCCGATTGCTGCGGGCAGTGCACTTCGATACCGGGCACCACCTCGCTGACGCGGCGGGGCCGGGCCCACGGATGATCCGGCGGGACCGCGAGCGTGAATGCTGCGCTGACGCCGAATGGCGTCCTCACGGCGACCTGACCGGTATGCGCTTGCTCTCCCGCGGATGCCCAGGAGAGCGCGATGTCAGTGCCCGGCAGATCTTGTCCCCCCATTAACGCCTGGAGGCCGCGGTGCGCCGACTCGAGTGAACGGCTGACCACGTTCTGCGTACGCGCGTCGTCATCGTTGGTCTGCCGTTCCAGATTCGCGATCTCTTCGTTGCACAGGCCGCCGATGCAATCGACGATTCTGCGGGCGACCCGCTCCGTCTCGGGAGCATCTGGACCGAGGAACGCGTCGAATGCTCCCACGGCGACCTCCGACATCGCCAGAACGCGCCCGATTTGAGCAGAGCGGGCCTGGCTCTGGCTTTGCGCGCGATCGAGCGCAGTTGCGATCGCGTGCTGCGCAGACAAAAGCTGTACGGCGCAATCAATCGTGCGCCGACACAACTCGATGTAATTCACTTCATGGGGAAAGGGAGTGGAATCGCCGTAGAGATGTGGCATGCGCGGCAGAGTACCACGACATCATCGCGCCTTTGTAGCTGTCGCTAAATGTCACAGCGCCGCCGTCGAGGCACAATGACACGTGTGTCTCTTTGGCGCGAGGCTCGTCCAAGCTGTCGCACCGACGCGAAGATGCTCACGACGAACGACGCTCGCGACAGCTCATCTAAATCTGAATGAGACGATCACCGGCAATCGTTCACTGCGATGCGAGCTCGAACGCGCTGGCACATTTCGTGCTCGTGAAAGCCTGAAAAACTCGCACCGACGTCAAAAACGCACGGCCCGTGGAACACATCCAGATCGAGAAAGTTCACCCCCATGAAACGCGGACCTTACGTAACGACGCCGAAACTTGCCGTCCGGGAGCTTGCAGAAGATGTCGCGCGCGCCGGCAATGTGATCGCGGACCGATACCAGCTCGAATACCCTCTCGAACGCGGTGCGATGGGGACGGTATGGCGAGCGAAGCACCTCTTGCTCAAGACACCGGTAGCGGTCAAATTCCTCGACCCAGAACTGGTCGGTGACTCAGAAGTCGAGGAGCGCTTCATGCAGGAGGCCCGCTCTGCCGCGGCCATCCGCAGCACGCACGTCGTGCAAGTCTTGGACTGCGGCCGGGAACGCGGCAGGCCATTCCTCGTGATGGAGCTGCTCGAGGGAGAAAACCTCGAGTCGCGACTGGGCAAGCGCGGGCGCTTGACACCAGACGAAGTATTGGACCTATTCGTGCACATCTCGAGCGGCATCGGGCGCGCGCATGCGCTCGGCGTCGTGCACCGCGATCTGAAGCCGGGCAACATCTTTATCACTCGTGAAGGGGAACAGGAGCTCGTGAAGCTCGTCGACTTCGGCATCGCCAAGGTCGACCCGGAGGCGCTGCAGATCAGTCAGATCATCGGCACCCAGCGCGGCGCCTTGCTGGGCACGCCCCAATACATGAGCCCGGAGCAGATCCGCGGCAAGATCAACGTCGACCACCGTACCGATCTGTGGGCTCTCGCCGTCATCGCTTGCGAATGTCTGACGGGCCAGTTGCCTTTCTCCGGCCGCAGCCTGTGCGATCTGACCGTCCAGATCTGCACCGAGAAGCCCTTGGCCCCCTCGCTGCTCGGTCCGGTGCCGCGCGGTTTTGATGGGTGGTTCTTCAAGGCCACGCAGATGAACCCCGATCAACGGTTCAATTCCGCCGAAGAGATGTTCGAGGCGTTGACGCCGATCTTGCGCCTTGCCCAGTCGGACGCGCGGCTGCAACGCGCGCTGAATCGCACGCCAGGACGCGCCGCCAACACGCAGATTCGAACTCTGGCTGTCGGCTTGTGGATGGCGGGTGCGCGCCACGCCGCCGCGCTTTGGGCCATGGCCGCGGCGGGCCTGATGTTGGCGTGGGCGCAGTGCGAGCGACTGTGGCGCAGTGCGAGCGACCGACTCCGTGATTGGAGGGACCTGGGTCATTGGAGGGACTTCGGTGACTGGCGAGCCATGACCAATTGGACAATGACCAATTGGAGAGGTCTGTCGGCTCGCTTTCACTTCGCGAGCCGCAAGAAGCAACTGCTCGGCGCCAGCTTGGTCCTGGGATTCGTGGCCTCTGTACTGATGGCGAGAGCGCCGTCGACTAGCGCGCCCGCGGTGGCAATCCGGCCGCTCTCCGCGACCCCGAGTGCGGCAGCGATCCCCGCCGCACCAAGCGCCGCGTCGCTAGCACCGGCGCTAAACGCATTGAGTCCCGAAGCGCCCTTGCCGAGCGCCGAACCGGTGCCGGACGCGGTGCCCGCGACACGTCCTCGCGCTTTGAATCCCAAGCGCCGCGTCACCAACAGCACGGAGCGGGCAGAGAAGCCGACGGACCCGATCGCCAACATCGCGCGGCAAATCATGGAAGGCCACCGCACGCAAGGCAAGGCGCCCCGACGAGCTGAGCCTGAAACGACAAAGCCCTCGCACTCCACAGGCGCTCGCAAATGAGCGCGGGCAACTGCGCGGCGGGGTTGTTCGGCGGGGTTTGAGAAATGTAACTCGCGGTGTGTTCGCCGTGCGCTAGTACCTCGTGCCCGAGTTCGTGCCGGATTCGCGGCTGCCGAATTTCACCCGGCTGTCACTCTACAGGAAGTGGAACCCCCGTTAACATGACCTACACCTCTCGTTCTTCTCGCGTTTTCACGTCCTCGGTCATCGTTCTCGCATCGGTGCTCGGCCTGGCCGCGTGCGCGGGTACGGATGTCGCCAGTGAAGACGTCGGCGATACGGACGCCGCCAGCATCAGCCAAGATCTGCATGCTGCCACCGGGCCCGTATACGTCACGTTGCGGCGCGACGTGCGGCGTTGCGCGTCACCGCTTTGCGGCGGCTTCTTCGTGAAGAGCGTCAACCGTCTGAGCACGCGTTGTGTCGATGGCGCCATCCGCTCCGAGTGTTACGTCGCCGATCTGGAGCTCTCGACCATCGGCCTCGGCCCCGAGCAAGAGGCACGGGTCACGGGGTCGCCCGAGACATTTCTATTGAACGGCCAGCTCACTCCGCAATCCACCGTCTTCGGCACGCTCGGACGTTTCGTCGCGGATGAGGCCTGGCAGGGACACGAGGGCGTGCGCCCGAGTGGCGGATTTTTCCGCGCCAACAACGAAGGCATCGTCTGCATCACCAGCCCCTGTCTGTCCTTCTCTGCCGCGCTGCTCAATCAACGGCTACCGGCTGTCCGCATAGCAGAGATCGACGTGGCAGGCATCAGCCCAGACCCGAGCGATGCCTTCGAGCAATTGAACGACGAGGAGGGCCTGCTGATCGCAGCACGGGCCACGCTCGTCGAAGGTCCCGCGGGGCGCGCGCTCGGACTCGACGCGAGTGAATATTACATCCCGCTCTTGCCCGAAGAGCCAGTGCCCGAAGAGCCGGAGACGCAGGCGTGTGGTTCGCGGGGCTTGCCGGCGTGTCCGGAAGGTAGCTTCTGCGCGTTCCCCGCGGAGGCCGATTGTGGTCGTGCCGACGCGCCAGGCATCTGTGCGCGCCAGCCCGAAATCTGCATCACGCTGTTCAATCCGGTGTGCGGCTGCGACGGCGAAACGTACGGCAACTCGTGCAGCGCAGCCGCCGCCGGCGTCAGCGTCGAATCGCGCGGCGCCTGCGAAGGAGACGCCCCCCAACCGTGAGCGCGTCTCACGCTATGAGTGGCTTCTAATCGTCACTCGAGCTGAGCTGCTCGCCCCTGCCGAGTTCGCTCAACCGCTCAGTGAGCGCAACCAGCACGTACCCGAGCGCGACCGTCAAACCCGCCAGCAGCAGCAGCGTCAGCAGCCCGCCGAGAGCATTCCGCGCCAAGCGGTGCCCTGCATCGCCGAGGGGCGGCACTTGGCGGGGGGCCGCCGCCCAGTCCGGCGAGCGCCGCCAGATGCCCGAATCCCCTCGTTCGGGCTCCGCGGATCGGTCCGCAGACGGCTTGGAGGGGAAATTCACGTCCCGGATGCTAACCCAATCAGTTGACACTGCAAATCGTTATCATTATTCACCGGACTGGAGGTCTGCACGATGGCGATTCGAACGGCTCGAAGGCTGATGAGATCCGGGTGGCTCGGCGCCGCCGCGACGGCGGCGTTGTTCGTGGCGATAGCCAGCCCAGCCGGGGCGCATCAGGTCTGGATCGAAGTGGGTCCGACCCACGCCAAGTTCTGCTTTGGCGAGTTCGGGGACAACTTGAAGGAGGTCTCACCCGGTTACCTCGACAAGCTGACACGGCCGGAAGCGACGCTGCTCGGTAAGGAAGGCAAGAAGGTCGTCAAGCTGAGCAAGCAAACGGACGGCTACGCGCTCGATGGCAAGCTCGCGTTGGGACAGTCGCTGGTGATCGTCGATTCGGCGTATCCGATCTCGGAGCGCAAGGAGGGCGACAAGACGGTGCGCAGCGCCTGGACGCCGGCGGCACGCTATTCCACCGATCTGAAAGCGGAGGCTCCGCTGCTCACGCTGGACGTGTTGCCGACAATCAAGGCGGGCGAGTTCAAGGTGGTCTTCAAAGGCCAACCACTCGGGAAAGCGTCCGTGAGCATCACCCTGGAGTCAGGCTGGTCCCGTGAGGGCACGACCGATTCCGAGGGTAAAGTGACGTTCCCGTTGCCGTGGAAAGCGGCTTATGCGGTGTTGGTGCGACATCAGGACCCAACAGCGGGCTCTCGGCGCGGCCTCGCCGGAGAAGAACGCTTCGATGTCGCGAGCTTCGGCACGACGCTGTCGTTCGCGACGCAGGCGGGCTTGCCCGCGCCACCCCCTGCACCGCCCACACCTCCCAACAAACCCGAGCCGCCCAACAAACCCTGAGCCCTCTCGATATGAGAGGGATGCGGATGTCGTCAGAGGTGATCCTTGCGGGCGACGTCGCGAAGGCGTTTGGCAATGAGCGTCCCGACGCGACTGCCTGAAGAAACACATGACAAAGCCGCTCGAGACAGCCGCTCGAGACAGCTGCTCGAGAAGGCCATATAAGCAGCTGGCGAGACACACGACGTGCGATGACGCGAAAGTCGCATGACAGAGCAAGCGCGCACAAAGCTAGACGTGAGCGAGCAGAGGTGATTACGTGCCACGCTGCTGCAGTCCCAGCTCGGGTGCAGCTCAGGAGAGTCCAATATGCAAGCTATCAAATATCTGGTCGTGTCCGTCGTGGCCGCTGCGGCGTTGTCAGGGTGTGGTTACGCGGGCGTTGCGACCGTCGGCGAGAAGGTCGTTGTCACCCGCAACGACGGTTTCCTGTTTGGCGCGCTGCGCACGGTTTACGTCTGCCAGGTGACCGATGCCGGTCTGAAGAACTGCCAAGAGGGCGACGCTCCGTAAGGAGTGAGAAGCACGGGACGGGGCCATGGCTTTGCGCCGGAACGCCCCGTCCCGGGTCATTCAGATCGTGATGATTGTGCCGCGTGGAGCCGCCGTCCAAAGTGTGCTGTTGTTGGCGCTCCTCGCGTCGCCGCTGCGCGCCGAAG
>JAYWEH010000211.1:0-26978 GCA_043780025.1 Deltaproteobacteria bacterium | reverse complement strand
ATGCTAGCCCACGTTACGTCTTCTGTTTTCTGTCCCATCCCGCCCCGGTGCCCGAAACGTCGCCCCTTTCCCAGCCGCCGTAGCTGGATGGGTTACGTACGTGCAGTCCCTGTGCATCATGAGCGTGGTCCTAGAAAACCAGCCCGACATCGCCACCTGCGACGCCGCGCTCTAACCGCTCTGTCCAATTGCAGGCTCCGGAACCTCAGCTCGAACCGCTCACTCGAGTTGGGGCTCCGGGGCCCCAACTCCAGAACCACCGCCCCAGCTCCAGAATCACAGCGGGATATTGCCGTGTTTGCGCCGTGGGCCGTCGTCCCGCTTGTCCTTCAGCAAGCGCAGACACTCCCCGAGCCTGCGCCGCACATCACGAGGGAACACGACTTCATCGATGAACCCGAGCTCAGCCGCCTTGAAGGGATTGGCGAACTGAGCTCGATATTCGGAGATGAGCTCTTCGCGGCGCGCGGCCGGATCTTCGGCTCGCGCGATCTCGTCTCGGTACATGATGTTGACGGCCCCTGCCGGCCCCATGACGGCGATCTCCGCGTTGGGGAACGCCAGGTTTACGTCGGCACCGATGTGTTTGCTGTTCATCACGTCGTAGGCACCGCCGTAGGCCTTGCGCGTGATCACACTGAGCTTTGGCACCGTGGCCTCGCTGAACGCATACAGGAGCTTGGCCCCGTGCAGAATGATCCCGCGATGCTCCTGATCCACGCCCGGCAAGAAACCCGGCACATCCACCAGGCTGATGAGCGGGATGTTGAAGCAATCGCAGAAGCGCACGAAGCGCGCCGCCTTGACGCTGGCGTTGATGTCGAGCACCCCCGCCAAGACAGCGGGTTGGTTGGCCACGATGCCCACGACCCGCCCACCCAGACGGCCCAGACCGGTGACGATGTTGCGCGCGAATTGAGCTTGCGTCTCCAGGAACGAGCCGCGATCGAGGATCGCGAGCACGACCTGAATCATGTCGTAAGGCTTGTTGCTCTCCGCCGGGATCAACGTATCGAGCTCGGGGACTTCCCGTGTGATCGGATCCTCTTCTGCGGCGATCGGCGGGCTCTCCAGGTTGTTCGCCGGTAGGTAGCCCATGAGCTTACGCACCAAGCCGAGGCAGCTCACGTCGTCCGGTGCCGTAAAATGGGCGACGCCGCTCTTCTGGGCGTGGGTACCGGCTCCGCCGAGGGCTTCCTTCGTGACCTCTTCATGCGTCACCGCGCGGATCACCTCCGGGCCGGTGATGAACATGTAGCTCGTGTCCTCCACCATGAACACGAAATCGGTGATGGCGGGTGAATAGACGGCACCGCCCGCGCACGGCCCGAGCACACAGCTGATCTGCGGCACCACACCGCTCGCGCGCGTGTTGCGGTAGAAAATTTCCGCGTAGCCCGCCAGCGACTGCACGCCTTCTTGGATGCGCGCTCCACCGGAATCACTGAGCCCGATCACGGGCACGCCGATCTTGAGCGCCAGATCCATGACCTTGACGATCTTGGACGCGTGCGCGGCACCGAGCGAACCACCGAGCACGGTGAAGTCCTGCGCGTAGACGCAGACGCGCCGCCCGCTGATCTCCCCGCTACCGACTACGACCCCGTCACCCACGAGAGCGCCACGACTGCCGGCGCTACCGCCGACCTGGCTTCGCACCAGACGATCGATCTCGATGAAACTGCCCGGATCGAGCAATGCCTCGAGACGCTCGCGCGCGGTCAGCTTGCCCGCGGCGTGTTGGCGCTCGACGCGCTCGCTGCCGCCGCCGGCCAAGGCCTCTCGATCCAGCTCTTCCAGACGCGCGTTCATGTCGAACGCTCTACTCGACCCAATTCGGTTCCGCCGCCACTTTTCGGTGACTCGACACCCCGCGGCGGATCAACACGCGGCGGATCTACATAGTCCACCTCCACGCCGCGGTGCGTCCGGAAGCGCGTCACGCCGGGCCCGCGCGCGACAACGTAGTCCGGGCCGACCGGCACCTTGCCCAGACCGCCCGGCGTATCGACGATCAGCTTGGGCAGCGCGATGCCGCTCAAACGCCCCTGCAGCTGCTCCATGATACCGATGCCTACCCCGAGCTCTGTGCGGAGGTGGCCAGTTCCTTGCACCGGATCTGCCTGCAACAGATAATAAGGTCTCACTCGCACTCGCACGAGGCCCCGGAAAAGCTGAGCGAGCACCTCGGCGTCGTCGTTGACGCCTCGCAACAGCACCGTGTGGTTCATCACCGGAAAGCCTGCATCCGCCAGACGGTTGCAGGCGAGCGCCGCTTCGGGGCTCAGCTCGCGCGGATGATTGAAGTGCGTCATGATCCAGATCGGATGATGCGGCCGGAGCGCGCTCGTCAGCTCGTCTGTAATGCGTTGAGGCAACACGACCGGCACGCGCGTCGCCAGCCGCAACGTCTCGATGCTGGGAATGTCGCGCAGTGATTCGATCAACCGCACGAGCCGCGGCGTGGCCATGCAGAGCGGGTCACCTCCGCTGATAATCACGTCACGAACCTCGGGATGCGCCCGCAGATACGCGAGCGCTGGCTCGAGGCGGCTCTGCGAACGAGCGCCGCCTCCGGCGCCCACCAGACGGCTGCGCGTACAGAACCGGCAATACACGGCGCAGCGATCGGTCGCGAACAAGAGCGCCCGATCCGGGTAGCGCTGGATCAGGTCCGGCGCGACCTCGTGCAGAGCTTCGCCGAGCGGATCCGCCAGATCACCGGGAACTCGCTCCAGCTCCTCGATGCGCGGCACCACCTGTCGGCGAATCGGGCAATTCGGGTCCGCGGCGTCAATCAGGCCGAAATAGTAAGGCGTGATCGCCACTGGAAAACCCCGCTGCCCGAGCGCGGACAGGCCCTGCGCTTCCGCTTCCGAAAGGCTCAAACGGCCCGCGATCTCCGCCGCGTCCACCAGCGAATGTTGCAGCTGCCAGCGCCAATCTTCCGGGGCGTCACGCTCGCCACGCCCTGCGCGCCTCGACAACAGCGCTTGGGGCGCCAATAGCTCTGGTCCAGGCTCGCTCATGGCGCCTCCGCCCGGGCCGGCATTGCGGCGGCCCCAGCAGCACCCGCGGCGGCCGGTGGTGCCGGCACCTCGGCGAGAGCCGTTTCGTCGATGCTCACGCTGGCGCTGCTGCGCAGCCGCTCGAGCAGGGCCGCCTCCGCTTCGGCCTGGCGAAGCTCGAGCAGCCGAGTGCGCACGGATCCATCCACCTCTTCGACCGTGCGCTGACGCGCTTCGACTCGGGAGACGAGCCGCACCACGTGGAAGCGGCCCGCATCCGCAACCAATTCGGGATAGATGCCCCCCACCTCTCGGATCTCGAACACCGCGCGAGCGAGTGCGGCCGACACCCCTTGGGTCTCTTTATCATTGTCGTTGCCGGGCGCATCCAGCATGCCGAGATCACCCGGCACGTCGAGCGCCGGGCGGGCCTCGCTCGGATCGCCCTCCGACTTGCTGCCGTTCGGGTCGTGTTCCCGCACCAGCTTGCGCCAGCCGTCAGCGTCGACCTGTGCGGCCTGGGCCAGCACCTTTCGTGCGAGCGCGGCGTCCGCGAGCGCGATGGACGCCGCGCGGCGCCGTTCGGGTTCGAAGAACTCGGCGCGGTGGCTCTCGAAATACCGGGCCACCTCCGAAGCGGGCAGAGCCTCGGGCCGTGGCAATGAAGCACGCAGCTCTCGCAGCACCTCGTCGCGCTGGAACTGGCGCACGAGCTCGATGGTTTCGGGCTGCCGATCGAGGCCGCGACGCTTGGCTTCGCGCGCCAAGAGCTCCACGTTGATCATCTCGTCGAGCAAGGCTTGGCGGCGATCCTGGGTCTGGTACCGCATGCGTTCAAATGGGTCCATGCGCTCCAGCGCCGCGGCGTAGTCGCCCAGGGTAATCGTGCGATCACCCACCTTGGCGAGCACCTGCGCCGCGCGCTCGGGCGACAAGCTCGCGCCCGCGTCGGCTGCGCTGACCACCGCCGGTTTTTCCGAGCAGCCCTCGCACGCACTGAGGCCGCCGGTACTGGCGGCCACGACGACCCAGCAGAGGGCAGCCGGGCCGGTGCCTCGTCCAAAAACGCGGCGCGGAAAAGTTTTGTTCACTCGCATACCGGGGGAAACCCGGAACAAAGTTCGGGTTTCTCCGACACTAGCCGGCCATTTGGCCTCGTGACAACAGGTTCCGCGTGCGCCGAAAAGGGCTGGCGCTGCTCGTCGCTCGACTGCGTTGCGGCGGCTGGGCACCGAGAGTAAGGAGGGCATCGTGTCAGAAGCCGCTGTCCAACTGCGCTATAGCCGCGTGATCGTCAAGCTCAGCGGTGAGGCGCTTTGCGGCAAAGAGGGCGGGTTCGGTATCGATACCGAAACGTTAAAAAATACCGCGGCCGAACTCGGCGAGCTGCACGACACCGGGGTGCAGATCGGCGTGGTGGTGGGGGGTGGCAACATCTTCCGCGGGCTGCGCGGCGCGAGCGAAGGCATGGACCGCGCACAGAGCGACTCGATGGGGATGCTCGCCACGGTGATCAACGGGTTGGCTTTGCAGGACGCGCTCGAGCGAGCTGGCGTGGCCACGCGCGTCATGACGGCGATCGAGATCAAGCAGCTGGCGGAGCCGTACATTCGGCGCCGCGCCATGCGTCACCTCGAGCGCAAACACATCGTGATTTTTGCGGCCGGCACTGGTAACCCCTACTTCTCGACGGATACCGCCGCGGCGCTCCGGGCCATGGAGATCCGCGCCGATGCGCTGCTCAAGGCCACCAAGGTGGACGGCATCTATGACAGCGACCCGCGGCGCAACGCCGAGGCCCGCATGTTTGAGACCGTGAGCTACGACCAGTTCCTGGCCAGTCACCTGGCGGTGATGGATTCGACCGCCGTGACGCTGTGCCGCGAAAACCGCATGCCTATCCACGTATTCAAGATGGCGCCCGGCAATATCCGCCGCGTCTGCATGGGCGAGAAGATGGGCACCATCGTCGATTGAGCGCCCTCGCTCGAATGCGGTGAAATCGCCGCTATTTTCCACCAGGCATCTCGACCAGGCCTTTCGGCCGATGGGTTTGGCCGAAGGCTGGAGGTCGGACAGCGTCGAGCTAGCTCACGGCGGTGACTCGCTATACCCTGACGGCATGCAGGGCGCACCGAGCCGTCTGGCACTCGCTATCGCCGCTTTCCGCCGCGAGAACGCGCGTGATCCCAATCATTTGCTCGACGGCGGCACCCCACAGCCCAAGGAGCTCTTGGACGCGGATCGCCTGGCCGCGTGGGTCGAGCGGCTCGAGCCGAATGCCTCGGAAGCATTACGCCTGGCGAGCCATTGCCAGCATCTGCGTCGCTGGGAAATGCCCCGCTCGGATTTCGAGGCAGGCCGCATCGGCTATCTGAAGTGGCGCAAGACCCTCGGCCGCTTTCACGCGGAAAGGGCCGCCGAGGTCCTGCGCGGGCTCGGCTATGACGACGGCGTGCTCGAGGCGGTGCGGCAGATCAACCTGAAGCAGGGGCTGCAGGCGAACGCGGACGCGCAGACCATGGAAGATGCGCTGTGTCTGAGCTTCCTCGAGCACGAGCTCGCGGAGTTCGCCGAGAAGCACCCTGAAGACAAGGTCGTCGACATCATCCAGAAGACATGGGCCAAGATGAGCGACCGTGGCCACCGCGCGGCCCTCGCCCTCGAGCTGACGGCTCCTGCGGGCGAGCTAGTGAAAAAAGCCCTGACGCCTGCGGCCTGAGCCTCAGACGCTCGTTTCGGCGACGACGCGCATCAGATCACGCGGACTGAACGGTTTTGACAACACCGGATCTCCGCCGGAGTCGAAGCTATCGTCGTCGTCTTGATAGCCGGTCACGTACACCACGCGAAACTCGCGGCCGCTCTGGCGCAGGACGCTGACCAGCTCGGGCCCGCGCATTTCCGCCATGCTCACGTCCGAGATCACCAAGCTGACGCTGGGGTGAGCCGCCCACAAGCGCAGGGCCTCCGACGGCCTGTGCGCCAGGAGCGGGCGGTGCCCCTTGCGCTCCAAGGTGCGCGCGATCACCGCGGCGACGAGCGGCTCATCTTCCACGACGAGGATTTCTCGCGAAGGCTCACCGGGGATGGCGCGCACCAGCGGCGGCGCCAGCGACTCCACCTTGCTCCGCAGGCTCGCCGGCACACACACCCGGAAACGAGAGCCGCGACCCAGCTCGCTGTCTACCTCGACGACGCCGCCGTGTTGCTCGATCGTGCCGAGCACCGTCGGTAGACCGAGGCCGGTGCCGCGCTCTCCTTTGGTGGTGAAAAATGGCTCAAAGATGCGGCTCGAGAGTTCTGGGGCCATGCCCACGCCCTCGTCCGCCACCTCGATCTCCACCCACGGCACAGCCTGACGCTCGACGCTTCGAATGCTCAACGTCACCGTGCCACCCTCCGGCATCGCGTCGCGCGCATTGATGACCAGGTTGATGAGCGCCTGCTCGAACAGGGCGGGGTCGACATGGATGGCGGGGATGCGCACACCGGGCACGAGTGAGACCTGTATGCGGTCGCCGATCACGCGCCGCAGCAGATCGACCGTCTTGGCGACGAGTTCGTTCGGATCGACGACCTTTCGCTCCAGTGGTGCTCGCCGCCCCAGCGAAAGCAGGCGATCGGTGAGCGACCGCGCCGACTGCACGGCGCGCTGAGCGTCCACAATCTCGCCTTCCCTTCCGGACGCCTCGGCCCAGAGCTCCAGATTGGCCCCGATCACCGTCAACAAGTTATTGAAATCATGAGCAATTCCACCCGCTAACCGCGCCACTGACTCGGTTTTGCCGACGCGAGTCAGGCGTTGCGCGAGCTCCACCTGATCGCTGATGTCGACCAGCGTGCCGCGGTATTGTTCGATCCGCCCGAGCGCGTCCTTACGAGCAATCGTCTGGATGCGGGCGTGGCGTATTTCGCCGTTAGCTCGCACCAGACGGCATTCGATCTGCTCGGTCCAATCTCCGCTGAGGCTGCGCTCGTGCATGCCAAGCAGGCTCGCGCGCTCGTCGGAGGCCACCGCCGACAGGAACGCTTCGACGGACGGCGGAGTGCTCGGATCCAGGCCGAGCACTCGATACATACCCGTGGACCATTCGATGCGTTCGATGCTGCGATCGAACACCCAGCTGCCCATCTGCGCCATGCTCTGAGCATCTTCGAGCAGCTGCAGGGAATTTTGCATCGTCTGCTGCAACATTCGCTCTGCGGTCAGATCGGCTACCGTGCCCACCATGCGGCGCAACTTGCCCGCAGCGTCGAACAGCATGGCCCCGTCCATGCTCACAAAGCGGAGCTGCCCGTCGGGCAATGCAACGCGGTAATCCACCTGTTCGCAGACCCCCGTCACCACACCGAGCTGAGCTGCGGCTTGGACCCGCGCGCGATCGTCTTCATGAATACGCGCGAAGAACGCCTCCGTCGATGCCCGATCGACCTCGGGGTCGTAGCCGAGAATCCGGTAGAGTTCGTCGGACCAGAACACCGCGCCCGCTTCGAGGTCCCAGACCCAGCTGCCGACATGCGCGATACGTTCGGCTTCGACGAGCAGCTCTTCACGAGCCGAAACCGTGACCTCGACATCACGCCGGCTGAGCGCTTCTTCGCCATCCTTGTGGCGCGCGGTGCGGCGTTGCAGCTCCGCGACTCGCTGGCGCAGTGCCACCACTTCGCGTCGCAAAGACGTGAGCTCTTCGTCCGCCCCAGGCCCCCGCTGCGACTCCATTTTCCTCTCTGTTGTGACGGCGCAAATGCCGCCGCGGCAAAGCGCCTGACTCCGCCGGGGTCGTTGGCGCACACCGGTGCCTCCCGCATACCCCACGCACCGCCATTTGGCCCGCGCCCCGGACCGCTGCCTCCAGCGCCTCGGGCATGTGCTTCGAGAGCCGCGCGGACTAGACGCAATGCGGCGGACCCGCTAGCCTGTGCGCCGCCCGAGACGATGGCCCCGGCGTTCTTGCCGCCTCGCCTGGACTCTTCCTTTCCCGGGCGAAAGCGCTGGCCTCGCGGGCACGGCAGAGCGGGTGAAATGCCCGTCTTGCGGCTCTAGCGGGAATGCCGCCGCGAAGCTAAGAGTTGTCGCCGGAGGAGTGCCAAACGACCATGTGGGAATCACTGCCTGAATTTGGAACCGGAGTGCTGTACGCCGTGCTCGTCAGCGCCGCGTACACCTTCGCAGTGGCAGTGGCCGCCGGCCGTGGCCGACCGCGGCTGCTGCAATCGGCGCGGCTCGGCGCGTACGGGACATCGGCGCTGGTGGCGCTCGGCGTCGTGTTGCTCGCCTATGCGTTCATCACGCACGACTTCCGCATCCGCTACGTCGCCCGCTACAGCGATCGATCGATGACCACCACGTACTTGTTCACTTCGCTATGGGGTGGGCAGGACGGATCGCTGCTCTGGTGGCTGTTTCTCCTGAGCGGCTACATCGCCGTATGTGTGCGCTGGCTGGAGGGCAAATACCGCCTGCTCCAGCCCTACGTGATCGCGACCTTGATGGTCATCGTCTCGTTCTTCGCGGTGCTGATGATCTATTCGGCCAATCCGTTCGAGACCAGCATCGCCGGCGGGCGCGTGGACGGCGAAGGCCTCAATCCACTGCTCCGCAACTACTACATGATCATCCACCCGCCGAGCCTTTACATGGGCTTCGTCGGTTGCTCGATCCCGTTCTCCTTCGCGATCGCGGCGCTCATCACCGGGCGGCTCGATGCGGAGTGGATCGTTGCGGTGCGTAAATGGATGTTGTTCGCCTGGATGTTCCTGTCCGTGGGCAACGCGCTCGGCATGAAGTGGGCGTACGAGGAGCTCGGCTGGGGCGGTTATTGGGCCTGGGACCCGGTGGAAAACGCGGCCTGCCTGCCCTGGTTTACGGCCACCGCCTACGTTCACTCCACGATGATTCAGGAGCGCCGCGGAACCTTGAAGGTGTGGAACATCATGCTCATCTGCATCACGTTCTTCCTGACCATTTTTGGCACCTTCCTCACGCGCTCTGGGCTCATCAGCAGCGTGCACAGCTTCGCCCAGAGCGACATCGGCATCTATTTCGCCTGGTTCATGCTGCTCATCTTTGTGTCGTGCCTCACGCTGATCGTCTGGCGCATGCCGATGCTCCAGCCTCAGGGGCGCATCGAATCACTGCTCAGTCGCGAAGCCGCATTCGTGGTCAACAACTGGGCGCTGCTCGGTGGCTGCACCTTCATCGCGGTGGCGACCACGTGGCCCATGATCACGAAGGTGCTGACAGGGCAGGAGGTAACGGTCGGCCCGCCCTTCTACAACCGCTGGATGACGCCGGTTGGCGTATTGATCCTGGGGCTGATGGGCGCGGCCCCCTTGTTCGGTTGGCGCAAGACCAGTGGTGTGTCGCTCCAGCGTGCCTTCCGCCTACCCGTCGTGGTGATGCTCTGCGTGCTGGTATTGCACCTCTTGGTCGGCAAATCCCTGGGGTTTCCGGCCTACGTCCTCGATCCCCCCACGTATCAGGGCGTGATCGGCAGCCTGGTCCAGCAGCTCGCCGCGATCACTCCAGCCATCACTGTCGCGCTCGTGTCCTTCAATTTCGCCGTCGTCTACCAGGAGTTCTATCGCGGGGTGGGGGCTCGCCGGCGCAATGCCTCGGAAGGCGTTCTGTCTGCCCTGCTCACACTCGTACGCAAGAGCCGGCGCCGCTACGGCGGCTACATCGTGCACGTCGGTATCGGCCTGATGTACCTAGGCTTCTGCGGCAAGGCCTGGGAGATTGAAAAAGAAGCCAGCCTGCTGCCGAACGAAACCGTGGAGGTGGGCCCCTACAAGCTCATGTATCGCGGCTCCCGGCGCGAAGTGGACCAGGAGAAGCAGATGATTTTTGCGGACATGGACGTGGAGCGCGGCGGTAAGGTGCTGTCTCAGGTCCACCCTGCAAAGTTCATCTATAACGAGTCCAGCATGGGCCCGACCACCGAGGTGTCCCAGATCAACGGCTTCCGCGATGATTTGTACGTCGTGATGGGGGCCATTGATCCGGAGTCCAAGCGCGGCACGTTCCGTATCCACGTCAACCCACTCGTCGCGTGGATCTGGATCGGCGTGTTGGTGCTGATCTGCGGCGCCGCCGTCTCGCTCTGGCCGGACGTGAGCCTGCGTGAGGTCGGGGCCTGGAGCTATGTCCGGGCCAGCGCCGGGCTGACGAGCGCGGTGATTTTCGCGCTGCTTTTGGCGAGCGCGCCAGCAGCCGCCGTGGAGTCAGACCGTGACCGCTGGGTTCGAGAGGCGGCCGCCAGCGAGGTGCAGCGTGAGCAGAACCTGCCCAGCGTGAACCGAGCGGAGGTCGCGGCGCGAGTCCAAGCGCGCCGCACGCACCTCGAGCGCCACGGGGGTGCCGCGTTGCTCAGCGGTTTGCTCTTGGGGGTGGGCTTCGTGTTTGCCGGCCGTTCACGCCGCATGACGCCCGCCCAATAGTCCGCTACTTTTTTTTGCTACTCATTCCTTCCGCTTCCCACCTCAGAGACCGATGGCCCTTCCGAGTCCGCTGAACCAGATCGCCGGCCACGCACGCTGGCTCTATCCTCTCGTCGTTCTGGCAGCCGCGATTCTGCTGGGCAATGTCTTTGGCCTGGGGCTCGCGCTCCTGATCGTCGCCGGCGGTGTGCTCGGCGGCGTGATCTGGCTCGTCTGGTCCAGCCTGCAGGGGCTGGTCGGCGACCTGCCAATCACACTGGACGAAGCGCTCCTCCTCGGCGCCCCCAGCGCCGAGGAAGAGCAAAAGCGCGCTGTGCTGCGCGCGCTCAAAGATCTCGAATACGAGCGCGCCGTCGGCAAGATCAACGAAGAGGACTACACAAACCTCTCCGAACACTACAAGGGCGAGGCGAAGCGCCTGCTCCGTGCGGTCGATGCCGAGTTGACGCCCGAACGCGAACGCGCCGAACGGCTGCTAGCCGAACGCCTGAGCGCGAGCGAGGCCACGCAAGCTTCCGACGAAACCCGAGCCGCCGAAGCGTCGCCTGAACAGGGCGCCAGCGATCACTCGCCCGAACCCGGCGCACCGGACGGCAAGCAGCCTGAAGCCAAAACTTCCGCGAAGGACGCGGCAGAAGCCGGTGCCGACGCACTGGAAGCGGGCGAGGCGCGAGGACGCTAGTGAAACACCCAATCTCGAAGGTTCGTCAGCTCTCAGCCCTTCACCCCATGCGCCGGTGGTTTGCCAGCCTGGCGCTCGCGTGTCTCGCGGTCACGGACAGCTCCTGGTCGCTGGCCCAGGAAGACTCGGATGAAGCGGGCGAAGAAGTGCCCAGTGCCGGAGCGCAATCGGACCAGGCGGAGCGCCCGCGGGGGCGCCGCAAGCGCGCCCAAACGGCCACGACTCCCACTGGTCAAATGGTGAGTCCGCACGGCAACCGCCCCGCTCAACCACGCATCGTACCCGCTCCCGATCTGGCGCTCGGCGAGATCGAAGTGCGCCTCAACTCCAAGAAGCTGGACGGCATCGACGGCCAGGAGGTCCGGCTCGAGGTGAGCCAGCAGAGCATCGAGCGGGGCAACACGGACTCAGTGCTCACCGCCACGACCGACGAACGAGGCGTCGCGCGTTTCCCCGCGCAGCCCGTGGAGAGCGACTTCGTCTATCAAGTCCGCGCGAAGGTCGGCATCGCGCAATACTCCACCATCCAATTCCAGTTCAAGGCCGGGGATACGGGCCTACGTGTCTTGCTCCCGGTTTTCGAGTCACAGACGGACGTCGCCGGCTTGATGATCCTGTCGCGCGTGCTGTACGCACTGGTGCCGCAGGACGACCTGTTTGCGGTGGACGTGTTGTGGCGCATCGAAAACTACAGCGAGGTGAGCTGGACGCCGGACAACGTGGTGCTGCCGTTGCCGGAAGGCTTCAAAGCACTGACGATCAAGAACGAGGACGCCGACGCCAAGTTTGAACCGGCGGGGGAAGTGGGCGTCAAGTTCGCCGGCACATTCAGCCCCGGCCAGCACGACCTGCTGCTCCGCTTTCATCTGCCAACCGAAGGTGAGAGTGAGCGTAAGTTCACCTTCCCGACCTTTCTGAATGTCGGCACGGTGCGCGTATTGCTCGACACTTCCCCCACCATGACCATCGAGATCGATGAGTTTGGTGAGCCTAACGAGTCGCGCAACCAGCAGGGCCAGCGGCGTTTGGTCCTGGCGCGGGACTATTTGACCGAAAAAGTGAAACCTCCCAAGGAGATCGAGGTGCGCATCGCGGGCATTCCCACACCGCCTGCGGGGCGCACGCTGGCCGTGGCTCTGGCGGGGGTAATTGCGCTGGGCGGCATCGCCGAATCGTTAGCGCGCCGACGTTATCGATCGAGCGCTCGCTCGCAATTGTCCAAGGAAGATCTGGAGCGAGCGCGCGAGCTGTTGCTGAACGAGCTGGTGAGTCTGGAGCAAGCGTTCCAGCAGGGCACCATCGGTCGCAAGACGCACGAACAAGCGCGCCGGCAGGTGCTCGAAGCATTCGCTCGCCTCGGCACCCAGCGCCAAGCCCGCGCCTAGTGCGCCGGTTCCAATGAGGCCACCGACGTGAACCGGCTCCCTCCTCTATCTAGTCCTCGATTCGATCGAATCGAGGACTAGGCTCGCGTGTCCTCAAGCTGTGCGTCAGGGCCGGGAGCAGCTGGAATTGCGGAGCGGGCGCCGAGTGGAATGTACAGGCTCATGATGGTGCCGCCCCCCGGGGGGCACTCCAAAGCCAGGCGACCGCCGTGGCGCTTGATAATCGAATAGGTGATCGATAGCCCTAGCCCCGTGCCTTCACCGACGGCCTTGGTGGTGAAGAACGGTTCGAACACGCGCTCGCGCACCTCAGCTGGGATCCCCGAGCCCGAGTCCATGATGCGGATCCGATAGTCGCTATCGACCGCGCCGGTCTCGATTTCGATCACTCCCTCACCCGTGATCGCGTCGATGGAGTTCGCGATCAAGTTCATCACGGCTTGATTGAGCAAGCTCGGGTAACAATCCACCTCGTCGGGCGCTCCGAGATTCACGATGACTCGGATGCGATCCCGAAGCCGGTGCCCGAGGATGATCAACACCGATTCGATGCAATCGCGCATGTTGACACGGCGAAACTCGCCCTGATCGATGTGCGAGAACGTCCGGAGCTTGACGACCAGATCGCGAATTCGCTCGAGCCCCAGGTTCATCTCCGTCATGCGCGTCTGGGCGCGCTCCCAATCCTCTCGAGCAACCACCATCTCGCCGGGGCGCGGCCCGGGCTCCGCCCGGTTCAGGCTCTTTTTTGCGGTCGCCAGGTGCGAGAGCGAAAACGCGAGTGGGTTGTTGATCTCGTGAGCAATGCCCGCCACCAGATTGCCGAGTGAAGCCATCTTGGCGGTCTGCACCAACTGGGCCTGGGTATTCTGCAGCTCCTCGACAGCACGGCCGAGCTCGCGGTTCTTGAGCTCCAGCTCTTCCACGAGCTTCGTGCGCGTTTCGGCCACCTCGCGCGCTCGTCGGGCCTCGGCTGACTCGATCTCGCTGCGGAGCAGGCGTTCGCGAACCCGCCGCGTCTCGTCTTCGAATTGCCGGCGCCGGAGCTGCGCCCGGACGCGCGCCTTGAGCACGTCGAGCTCCGCCGACTTTTCTATATAGTCATCGGCGCCGCTGGTCAGGCTCTGCAACATCGATGATTGGTCTTCGAGCGCCGTGAGCACCACGACCGGAATGTCGCGCGCCACCGGTGAGCTCTTGATTCGCCGGCAGGTCTCCGTGCCGCCGATGCCGGGCATCACGAGATCCAAGAGCACGCAGTCCACCGATTGCACCGACAGGATCTGCAACGCCTCTTCTCCGGACCCCACCGAGATCACGTCATAACCTTCGTCGCGCAGGGCACTCGCCACCGCTTCCCGGTAGGTCACGCTGTCGTCGACGGCCAAGATCCGGCTCGGTCCGAGCAAGCTGCGCGTACCGGCCTCGGCGGGGCCGTCCCCTGACGCGCGCAGCAGCACGGCCAACTTGGCGAGCACCAATGCTACGCCGTCGCCCTTGCTGACGAATGCGTCCGCGCCGGCGTCGAGGGCGCGTAGCTCCTCGTCAATCGCGCGCGCCTCGGTGAGGAACAGGCACGCCACTCGCCGCAACGCACCGTCGAGGCGCACATGCCGGATCACACTGGTGCCGTCCATCCCGGGCAAGAGCCCGTCGACGACCAAGGCGTCGGGGCGGTGCAACGCGGCCACGCGCAAGCCCTCTTCACCGCTAGCGGCGGTGAGCACGTGATATCCGCCCTCGACGAGCGCCTCGCTCAACGCACCACGAAAGGTCGCGCTGTCGTCGATGATCAGAACCGAGCGCCCACTCGGCGAACGGGCCCGAGCGTGCAGCAACTCGCGCGTGCGCGAGACGACGTAGCCCACGTCGTACGGCTTGCCCACGTATTCGTCGGCGCCGGTACGCAAGCCACGAATACGGTCGTGGATTTCGACCTCGCTGGTCAACATCACGACCACGATGCCGCTGTGCTCCGGGGCCTGCCGCAGCTCGGAGAGCAGATCGATCCCGTCTCCGTCGGGCAATACGACGTCGAGCACGGCGGCGTGGATTTGCGTGCTCGCCAGCACCCGGCGAGCCTCGGCGGCGCCACCGCACGGTAAAGCGTGGAAGCCCGCGCTGCCGAACGCTTCGGCCAGATCCATTCGAACCGTCAAACTGTCGTCGACGATCAAAATGTTCGGCTTCATTTTGCCGCGCTCCGCCCGCGGCCGTGCGCTGCAGCCAAGAGCGCCGGCCCCAGCTCCGTGAGCGGCAAGATCTGCTCTGCGGCGCCCAAGATCGCCGCTTCACGCGGCATGCCGTACACCACGCTGGACGCCTCGTCTTGTGCCAGCGTGGCGGCGCCGGCTCGGCGCATTGCCAAGAGCCCGAGGGCCCCGTCGCGGCCCATGCCGGTCAATAGGCAACCGGCGGCTCTGTCGCCATGCGCGGCTGCTACGGACTCGAACAATACATCGACGGAAGGGCGGCATGAGTGCCGCTCGGGATCATCGTTGAGAGCGAGGCGGCCGCCCTGGACGACCATGTGGCGATCGGGAGGCGCCATCACCACTCGACCTTGCAGATCCGAGATCAGCTCACCGCCGCGTGCGTAGCTCACGCTGCGCGGAATCTGCGTCTCCAGCCAGGAAGCAAACGATGCCGCAAACGCTGGCCCGATGTGCAACACGACCAGCGCAGGCTGAGCGAGCTCCGGCGGTAAATGGGACAACACCTGCACCAGCGCGCCAGGGCCCCCCGTCGAAGCTCCGAGGGCCAGAACCAGCGGTAATTTGCCTTCCACTGACCGCGGTGACCGCGCCGGATCCGTTCGGTCGCGCAGCGCGTTCAGCCGCGCGCGCGGGTGAGTGATCACCCGAATGCGAGCCACGAGTCGGAGCGCGCTCACGAACGAGTGCTCCCACACGCCCGGGGCTTCATTACCGCGGGGCTTCTCGATCACGTCGACCGCGCCGGCGGCCAGGGCATCGTAGGTGTTGTAAACCTCGCCACGATTCAGCGACGACGAGACGACCAGGATCGGCGTCGGACAATGCGCCATGATGTATTCGGTCGCGGCCAGCCCGTTCACGCTGGGCAACATCATGTCCATCGTGACAGCGTCCGGGCGAAGCGCGAGGCAGCGCTCGATCGCCTGTTGCCCGTCCGCCGCTTCCGCCACCACCTCGAAGCCGCCGTCCTCGGACAACACCTCGACGAGCCTGCGCCGGATCGTGATGGAATCCTCGACGACGAGTACTCTGAGTCTTGCCATCAACTGCCCGTTAGCTCTCGAATCAGGCCGAGCAGCTCGCGCTGATCGAAGCGATCCTTGACGATGTAGCCGCGCGCGCCCACCGCCTTGCCTCGCGCGAAGTCCTCCGGGGCCGAACGCGAGCTGACCAAGACGGCCGGTATGTCCATCAATCCGGGGTCTCTCCGCGCCTGATCGACAAACGTGAAGCCGTCGATGCCCGGCATCTCGACGTCGACGAGGAACAGGGCGTATTTCTGATCGCGAGCCTTCGCCAGGCCCTCTTCCCCCGAGGTGGCGAGTTCTACGTGGTAGCCCGCCGACTCGAGGATGCTTTGTTCCAGCATGCGGGTCGTGAGCGAATCATCCACGATGAGAATTGGCGCTCGAACGGAGTCGACCTTCGGTGCCGCCCGCACACCCGTCTGGAGCGCGTTGACCAACGCCTCGGGCTCCAGCACGAGCTCCGGATTACCGAGCGCGTCCAGATTGGCTCCGGCCACGACCTCGCTGATACGAGCGCCTTTGGGCAACGGCCGTTGCACCACCACTCGAGCCCCGAGTAGCCGGTCGACGCCGAGCGCGACTCGGCCCGCGGCGCCATTGACGATCAAGCAGGACCACGCCGCACGCTCACCATCGGGCGCGCCCCCGAGGACCTGGCCGAGTGGGGCAAAGGGAATCAAGCCGTTTTCGTGCCAGATGCCTTCACCGCCGGGCATGGCGGCGATTTCGCTGCGCGTCACGCGCACGCTCTTCACCACCGAGCTCAATGGTACGGAGATGGCACGTCCGCCACATTCAACGCCGAGCGCGCTGAACGCCGTGACCGAAACGGGCACGCGCAACGTCACCACGAAGCCCTTGCCACGCCGCGTCTCGATCTCGACGGACCCGCCGAGCTTCTCGGCAGCGGCGCGCACGACATCAAGGCCCACGCCGCGGCCGGAAACGCCGCTGAGTTGAGCTGCGGTGGACACACCACCGGCGAGCAATCGCTGCACGAGCTCCGACTCCGAGAGGTGCCCTGCGGAGCCGCCTCCGGAACCACTGTTCCGCAACTGCCGCTGCACCGCGTCCACGTCGAGGCCCGCGCCGTCGTCGCTGCAGCGAAAGATCAGCTCTCCCCCCGCCCGCCGTACCGCGAGTTCGATGCGCCCTGCCGATGTCTTGCCGAGCGCGAGTCGATCCCCTTCGCGCTCGAGACCGTGTGCAACGGCGTTTCGCACCACGTGCAGCAGCGCTTGCTCTGCGGTACCGAGCACGTGCCCGTCGACTCGCACCTCGCCGCCGCTCCCCGCGAAGCTGACTCGCTTGGAAAGCTCTTCAGCGGCGTCATTCGCGGCGCGTTCGAGCCGTCCGAATATGGTCTGAACCGGAATCAGCCGGAGCCGCTCGGCGTTGCCGTGTGTCTCACCGAGTTCACTGCGCAGCCGATCGAGCCCTTGCCGCAGATTCTGTTCAAAGTGTCCGAGCCCGGAGGCGAGCGCCTCCGTCACGCGCTGAGCGCGTTCGAGCGCCAGCGCCAGCTGCGCCGGATCGGCTCGCCGGGGCGCCCCGAGCTGGCGTCCGAGCAGCTGGCATAGCCGGCGCCCGCGCTCGATCGCCCCCATCGTGTTCGAGAGCGCTTGCAGCTGCACCAGCGATTGACCGAGCCCTTCAATCACCTCGTCCACGTCCCCAAGCTCGGCGCGCAGCGTCGCCGCGGCGGGTTCGGCGGCGGCCGCTTCATGAGTCGGCTCAGCATGACCGCCGAGCTCCGCCAGAGCGGCGGCCATGGCGTCCAGCTGCGCGAACAGAGCATCCGCCACCTCCTTGGGGATGCCCGAGCCCGCTGCGCGATAGGGCAGAAGCGCGTCTTCGATCGCGTGCGCGCCGTTGGCCATCCCCCCCTGTTTCACCACGCGCGCGGCGCCTTTGAGCGTGTGCGCGTAGCGCAACAATGCCGCAATCCCGGCAGCGGGCGAGCCGGACCGGGCGATCTCGAGGGCGCCCTGCCCGAGCTGTTCCAATAGCTCCTTGGCTTCGACTCGAAAGTATTTGTAAGGGTCGGCCGACATGCGTTCTCGTCAAGCCGCTTCGGGCTGCACGACCCTGAGCAGTTCTTTGGAAAGATGGGCGAGCTGTGACGCGGTCTGTAAAGTCTGCGCGGCGCTGGCTTCCGTCTCTCTGGACGCCTGAGCCACGTTGGAGATCGCCACGTTGACCTGCTCGACGGCGGTGCTCTGCTGCTTTGTCGAAAGCTCGATCTCACGCGCTGCTTCCGTCGTCGTCCCGACCAGCCCACTGATTTGCCGCAGCGAGTTCGCCACCTCGTTAAATTGTCGGGAACCTGCTTCGACCGTTTTTGAGCCGGTCTCCGTGGCCATCACGGTCGTGTTGACTGCGCTGCGGACCTCGTCGATCAGCGAACGGATCTCCTTGGTGGAGCCCGTAACGCGATCAGCCAACCTGCGAATCTCGTCGGCGACCACCGCAAAACGCCGGCCTGACTCGCCGGCGCCGCTGGCCTCGATCGTGGCGTTGATGGCTAGGATGTTCGTCTGTTCCGCCAGCTCCGAAACGATCTCGAGCACAGTGCCGATCTGCTGCGACTTGCGTCCCAGCTCGAGCATGTGCCCCACGATGAGCTCCACCTGGCGCTGGATGCCGGCGATCGAGTCGTGAGCGCGTGTGACGGTCTCGTCACCCGAACGGGCAGAACTAGCCGTCTGCGACGCCATCTGGGACACGCGCTGCGCGCTCTCGGCGATCTGCCGTGACGTCGCCAAGAGCTCACTGATCGTGGTCGTGATCTCGGCCATCGCAGTGGTCTGCTCACGGAGCCCTGCCGCTTGCTGATTGGCCGAGGCTTGCAGCTCCGCCGACGAGCTCTGCACTTGACCGACCGCCGTGCTGATTTGTCGGCCCAGGCTGCGCGTCAAGATGAGCGCCACCAGGCTGGCCAACACCGCGGCGATCAGCGTGGTGAGTGCCATCACCAAAATGCCGGACGAAGCGATCGCTTCGGCTTCGCGTTTGGCATTCCCGAGCGCCTGATCTTCGACCTGGGCGAGGGAAGTGACCGCCTTCGACAGGCGTTCGCGTTTGGGTCGGAGGTCATCGACGAACGCGCGCTCCAGCACGTCGGGAGCGGCGTTTGCGCGTATGAGCGCTACCAGTCCGTCTTGCTCTCGACGAAAGTCGGTGTCGGCCGCGATGATCTCGTCGAGCTCGCTCTCGAGCTCGGGCCGCTCCTTCACGAATTGCTCAATCAGGCGCTGCGCGCCGTCCCTCGCGGAGCTCAGCGCGTCCAGATAGACTTGCTCCCGCGAGATCAAGTAACCCCGCATGGCGGAAATGCGCCGCTCGATGGCCGTCTCCAGCCGCTGCGCCGCGACCAACCCCCGTGCGTTGACCTCCAGCACCCGGTCGTTGGAGTCGATCACGCTCCGCAGTGAATTGGTCGCGATAACGCCAACCACCAGCGTGAGCGCGACAATGACGCCGAATCCAGCAAAAATGCGGCGTCCAAAGCTCCAGTTCCGATCCATCTAGTTATCCCTCCAATAGCGAGCCGGCCGCGCTTTCGAGGCCGCGAGCCAACGACGACAAGTTCAACAATGGCCACACGCGCACGGCCCCATGCAGCTCGCCTTTCACCGCGCGCTGCTCGAGGGCATCCGCCGCGGCGTCTCGAGCCTGCGCCCGAAACTGACCCTCCAGCTCGGCAAAGCCAAAGGCCGTGGACGAATCCTTCACACGCAGGACCCATTTCACTGACGCGACCCGCTGTAGACCGAGCAACAAACCCAGATCAAACACCGAGACCAGAACGCCGCGCAGCCCAGCGAGCCCGAGCAGCGCAGAATGTTGGCTCGGCACCGACGTGATGGGAGGGCCCGCGACGATCGTGGCCACCTCGGAGAGCCGCAACGCGAAGGGCTCCCGGCCGAGCCGAATCGCCAGGAGATCCTCCAGCTTTTCTTCGAACGGGCGCCGTGACACCTTGAAGGAATCGTCAAAATCACGCTTCAGGCGATCGAGCTGCGCGTCGAGCTCGTCAGCCGCAGGGCTCAACTGAGACCTCCCAATCGGCTGAGTTCGGCCGAGCAAATCTCGAGCAATGCGGCACGCTTGAAGCCACCGCCAAACATCAATAGCCGCGCCGCATTTTCCCGCTCGAGGAGCGCGCGCGCGTGGCGCAACGCGAGCTCCGCTTCGCGAGCTTCACCGGTGCGCTGCAGCAACAAGCCGAGCTGCAGATGCGGCATGGCAAACTCCGGATCGAGGTAGGCTGCCACGCGATGATGCCTAACCGCGGGCTCCAACATGCCACCACCGGCATCACACAGGCCGAGCACGTAGTGAGCCCCGGCGTTCAGTCCGTCGAGCTCGAGCAACCGGCGCGAGACGCGTTCCGCCTCGACGAATTTGCCATCGCTCGCGAGCAACATGCCCTCGATCAGCAAGACATCCGGATCCTCCTCTGCGTGAGCTGGCAACGCTCGCACGGCTCCAAGCGCGCGCGAAAACTGCTCGCGCTCGAGGAACGCGAAAGATTCACGCAGATCGGAGCGCACCGCCGGGTGGACATCCAGGCTCCCGTGAGGGGCGAGCGCAGGCGCGACCACCGCTGGACAGGCGGCTCCAAAGGTCTCGCCGGAGACGCAGGCGGAAGGCGCCGAAGGTTTCCCGGCGCTCAGCTGTGCCACGCGCGCCGCAGCCCGGCCGATGGCAAGAACCCAATCTTGCCCGGCCGCGCTCTGCCAGTCCGCCGCGCGAGCATCGGAGCGGAGCCCGCGACGTTCGGGTGATTTAACCTGATAATAGAACGCATCACGCGTCTGGCACAGGTCATAGTCCTGACTGATGCCGCGCAACGTTTCGGCGCTGCCCATGAACAAGAAGCCTCCAGGAGCGAGCGCGCGAGTCAATCTCTGAACCGCTTGCCGGCAGGCTTCGGTGCTGAAATACATGAGCACGTTTCGGCAGAAGATCACGTCGTAGCGTTCGAAGCCGAACACCGTGAGGTCGTCGCTCGCGAGGTTGGCGATGCGAAAACTCACATCGCCTCGAATGGCCGGATCGAGTACGAAATCCCGGCCTTTGCTGCGAAACCAGCGCCGGGCCACGGGTTCCGGCGTTTCGCGCAAGGACCAGGGGGAATAGCAGCCCGCTTTGGCGCGATCGAGCGAAGCACGATTGACGTCCACCGCGACGATGGACGGCTTTCGATCAGGGACGATCTCGCGTGCCATGATCGCGATGGAGTAGGCCTCCTCGCCGGAGGCGCAGCCCGCCGACAGCACGCGTGGCCAGCCGGGTTCGCGTCCCGGAGCAGACGACAATATCTCGCGGAACGCCTCGAACTGCTGCGCGTGGCGAAAGAAATAGGTCTCGCCAATGGTCACGTTTTGCGCGACCTCCGTCCACTCCCCCTCCGCGCGTACACTCTCCAGGTATCCGAGGTAGCTCTGCGCGTCGTAACCGGTGGCGGCGAGCCGAGCCGTAAAAACCTCTGAAAGTTGACCACTGCGACTTTCATCGAAATTCAGCCCCAATCGGGCATCGAGCAAGCGTCGGAAGTCGTCGAGCAGCACGCCGGTTATTGGCAGTTTCATGCTTCGGCTCCGTTGCCGCTCGCACTGACAGCAGCGTCGATGATGCGCGCGCTATCCAATATTTCCAGCAACTCTCCGTCGAGCTGACCGAGCGAATGCCGGCCTGCTCTCGATTCCGAGAGCAGCGGTGGCACCTGGGCGAGCTGCTCCACGGAAATGGCTCGTGTGCCGATCACGTCGGTGACAGCCAAGACCACGGATCGATGTTCCAGCCGGAGCAGCACGAAGCGCCGCGTCGGTGCCGGCGCTGAGGCGATCAACAGGGCAGCGTCCACCACCACGACCGGTTCGCCGCGCACGACGCTCAGGCCCCTGACAAACGGCGGCGCACCCGCCACCCCGTCGATGGGGAGCGGCCGCATGACCTCGCATACGTGATGCAAAGGCAGCGCGCACAAGCGACCCTCCACGCGGCAGATCAGGCACTGCAGAACAGCCAGGTTCGTCCTCCCTGCAGCGCGCTATTCACCCGCGATCCCCCCCATTTTGCCAACACCGGTTACCCCCCTAGCCCCGCCTCACTGCGCAGAACCTAGCCCCCTGGAGGGTCACCCGCTCGGGGGCCCATCCCTGCGACCACACACAACTAATCCACAGCTGTGGACAACTCTCTGCGCTCCAGCGCCAAGCATCGGTGTGTGGAAAAGGGCGGGATAGTCTGGGTGATGTCTTTTGGACATCCTGGGCAAATCACCACGGCGCCAGAAATCCACAGGCGCCATGCAGAGTCCCCTCCCGGGGTTCTCCTCAGGCGGGACCACCTTTTTAATCAATTAAATCCGAAGGATACCAAAATTATCCCCATGATCCACAACACCTACTACGGCCACCCCTATATTTATAAAAACCTCTTCGTAGTTCGTTTCCGCTCAGTGACTCCCCTTACAAGACTTTAGAAGCCAGCATTCAGGAGCTGCTCTGCCGAAAGGTGTGTCTGGCCAGCTGACGCCTCGATTCCCATCGCTTCATTCGGACCGGCGTACTAGAGGGGAGTGGCCATGCACGCGGTCGTCAGCAAGCGAGATTTGGGCCGTATCCTGGCCCGCTGCCAGGGTGTCGCCGACAAAAAGAGCACGATGCCAGTGCTCGCTAACGTTCTACTCGAAGCGCGTCAGCCGTCCGAGGTCGCGCTTTCAGCGACGGACCTGTACTTGGGTGTGAGTGGGACTCTGCAGGCTCAAGTCGACAAGCCAGGCTCGGTCGCAGTGGGCGCGCGTGATCTGTTCGAGCGTGTGAAGATGATGCCCGAAGGCAATTTGAGCATCACGCTCCAGCCCGATGGCTCTGTGGCGTTGCGGGCTCAAGGTCAAGCGCGGCGCTACACGCTCAAGGGGTTGCCGGGCAGCGATTTTCCAACGTTGCCTCGTCCGGGCGACGGCGCTCTGCCGATGACGTTGCCGACTCACGCGCTCAGCGAGCTCATCGCGAAGACTCATTTCTCGATCGCGAGCGACGACACGCGCCCGCACCTGAACAGCGCTTTGTTCCAGTGGGAAGGGCCCAGCGTGCGCATGGTCACCACCGACGGCCACCGCTTGTCGAAAATGGAAATCGCCGTGCCTTCGTCGGGCGCAGGGGCGTCCATGTTGATCCCGCTCAAGGGCATTCAAGAGCTCAAGCGTCTCTGCGACGAAGCCAAGAGCGACGGCGTCGAATCGATCAGCGTCGTGCAGAGCGGCACCAATGCGTTCTTCCGCGTCCCGAACCTGGTGCTCGGTATCAAGCTCGTAGAGGTGCAGTTTCCGCCTTACGGGCAGGTCATTCCTCAAAGCACCCAGCACCAGGTCACGGCGCCGCGGGCGCTCGTGACCGATGCGCTGCGCGCGGTCTCGATCGCCGCAAGCGATCGCACCGGAGGCGTCAAGGTCATGTTCAGCTCGAACGTGATCCGCTTCAGCAGCGAGAGCCCGGAGAGTGGCGATGGGTTCGACGAGGTGGCAGTCGAATATGCCGGCCAGGATCTGACGGTCGGCTTCAACGCGCACTACTTGCTCCAGGTACTGAGCGCGATCGAACAAGAGGAAGTGGTCTTTGGGGTAAGCGGCGAGCTAGATCCCGCCACCGTTCGTCCGGGGCAGTCGCCCGAAGGCGTGGATTACCTCGCCGTCATCATGCCAATGCGCATCTGACCGCTGCTGCGAGCGCGCGACGACTGGAAGCCAGCCCAGGACCCGTGGATCGTGTCTCGAAACTGCTGATCGAGAAGATCACACTCAAAGATTTTCGCAACATTGCCGAGTTGAGCATCGAGCCAGCGCCTCGCTACAATGTGGTGGCGGGCGACAACGGCCAAGGCAAGACCAGTTTGCTCGAGGCTCTGTACGCCGTGGCGACGAGTCGCAGCTTCCGCACCGAGCGGCCGCGCGAGCTATTGCGGGACGGGTGCGAGTTCGCGCGCGTGGACGCCTCGATCGTCGAAGGCCCGGAACAGCGAACCCAGCGCCTGACGGTGAGCCGAGCGGGCCGCGCGGTCTTGTACGACGGGCAGCGCCCGGAAAGCTTGTCCGGATATGCGACGCGCACTCCGGTCATCGTGTTCCATCCGGGCGATCTGGAGCTGACCATGGGGGGGGCCACGCGGCGCCGCGACCTGCTCGACCGCGTCGCCTTGTTCAGTGATCCCGCTGTCGCCGATGACCGCAAGCGCTATCGGCACGCCCTCAAAGAGCGCCAGACGGTGCTGGATCAACGCGGCGAACACGCCTCCGAGCTGTCGGTGTATGAGACCCTGGCGGCCCGGCACGGCGCGCGGTTGGCTCAAAGCCGGGCCAACGCGACCGAGCTTCTCGAAAGGGACGCAGCGCCGGGTTTCCGGCGGCTGTGCGCTTCGACTCTGCCATTTGCCATGCGCTATCGACCCGGCGGAGCCCTGGACGAAGCCACGCTGGAGAAGGAGTTCGCCAACCGGCGTGGCCAGGATCGCCGGCGCCATGCTGCGAGCTTTGGTCCGCACCGGGACGACCTCGAGCTCGAGATCGACGGGCGGCCCGCGCGTAAACACGCTTCACAGGGCCAACATCGCATCCTGTCTCTGACGCTGAAGTTGGCCGAACTCGCCGCGATTCGTTCAGCTCGGGGAGCTCACCCCGTGTTGCTCCTGGATGACGTCTCGAGCGAGCTAGATCCCACCCGTACCGGCGCCGTCTACGATTTCCTGCGCGAGAGCGAGAGCCAGGTTTTCGTCACGACGACGCGGCCCGAACTGTTCCAAACCCCCGGTGCGGGCCCCCTCGATCGGCACGATTATCGGCTGATTTCAGGCGCGCTCGAAGCCACCTGAACAGGTGGCTTCGAGGCTTTCTGGGCAAAGCTCGAACCACTCAAAAAACACGAGTAATTTCAGTGTTTTAAACTCTGGCGTTCGCTTGCGACGCGAGGCCCTCGTGGACTATACTGAAATGCCTCTGAGGAATATCCACTTTGACGACAGAACATAGTCAGCCAAGCGCCCCTCCCAGTGACTACGGCGCAGGCAATATCGCCGTTCTCGAAGGGCTCGAAGCCGTGCGCAAGCGGCCCGGTATGTACATCGGGGACGTTCACGACGGCTCCGCGCTGCATCATCTGGTGTGGGAATGCGTGGATAACGCAGTCGACGAGCATCTCGCTGGCCATTGCCAGCACATCGAGGTGAGGTTGCGCGCTGATGGCAGCTGCAGTGTGGAAGACGATGGCCGGGGTATCCCCGTGGACATGCACGATCGCGGGGTGAGCGCCGCCGAAGTGGTGATGACGGTGCTGCACGCGGGCGGCAAGTTCGATCATTCGAGCTACAAGGTCAGCGCCGGCTTGCACGGTGTCGGCGTGAGCGCCGTCAACGCCGTTTCGTCCAAGCTGACGCTCGAAATCCGGCGCCAGGGTCACGTGTGGACGCAGTTTTATCAATGCGGCGTGCCGGATTCGTCGCTGAAACCCGGCATTACGACGAACGCGACGGGCACCACGATCACGTTCCTGCCGGACACTCAAATCTTCACCGATATCGTGTTCCGCTATGATTTGCTGGCCAGCCGCTTGCGAGAACTCGCCTTCTTGAACTCGGGCCTGGTGATCCGCCTCAAGGACGAACGCAACGAGATACCGGTCGAAGAACTTTATGAGTTTCGCGGCGGCATCCGTGAGTTCGTGCGTTTGCTCAGTGCAGCGAAAGAACCGGTGCACGAGGAAGTGGTGGCGTTTGCCACCGAGGTGACGCTGCAGAATGGGCGCGGTGACGCTCTGCACCTCGACTGCGCGTTGCAGTGGACCGCGAGCTACACCGAGCAGATCAGCTGCTACACGAACACCATCCACAACAAGGATGGCGGCACCCATCTGACGGGGCTGCGCACCGCGCTCACCAAGACACTCAACACGTACGGCACGGCGCAAAACCTGCTCAAGGAAGTAAAAAATGGGCTGACGGGCGACGACACGCGCGAGGGCCTGATTTGCGTGTTGCACGTCAAACACCCGGATGCTTCGTTCGATTCGCAGACCAAGAGCAAGCTCGTGTCGAGCGAGGTGAAAGGCATCGTCGAGACAGCGGTCAGCGAACACCTCGGCCGGTTCCTCGAAGAGCACCCCCAGGTGGGTCGCAAGATCATCGACAAAGTGGTCGTGGCGGCCAAGGCGCGCGAAGCCGCGCGCAAGGCCCGCGAGGTCGTGCGCAAAGGCGTGCTCGACCTGACGAGCCTCTCCGGGAAGCTCTCGGATTGCCAAAGCAAAGATCCGAGCCAGAGCGAGATCTACATCGTCGAGGGTGAAAGCGCCGGCGGCAGCGCCAAAATGGGCCGCGATCGGCGTTTTCAGGCCATCTTGCCGCTGACCGGCAAGATCCTGAACGTGGAGCGAGCACGCATCGATCGCATGTTGTCTTCGGCGGCAGTGGCCACGTTGATCTCGGCGCTCGGTTGCGGCATCGGGGATTCGGGCGGCTTCGACGTCTCGAAGTTGCGCTACCACAAGATCATCCTGATGACCGACGCGGACGTCGACGGGTCGCACATCCGCACCCTGCTGCTCACGTTCTTTTTCCGCCAGATGCCGCAAGTCATCGAACAGGGGCACCTGTTCATCGCGCAGCCGCCCTTGTTCCGCGTACGCAAGGGTAAGAAGGACTTGTATCTGAAAGACGCTTCCGGGCTCGACCGCCATTTGATCGAGAACGGTATCTCCAAGCTGACCGTGCAGTCGCAGAAGGGCCCAGTCTTGAGTGGCATGCCGCTGTTCAACTTGGCTTCGCGTCTGAACAAGTACCGAGGGCATCTCGACGCCTTGTCCCGGCGCTGCGATGCGCGGGCGCTCGCGGCGTTTCTGCAGACTGTGGACGGGACGCTTTCTCCGTTCGAGAGCGCCGAAGAGCTGGAGCGCGTAGCGATCGAATTGGAGCGTCGCCTGATCGCGCGGCACCCCGATCTGCGACCGCTGACGGTCAAGGTGTTAGGCGCAAACGGCTCCGTCGGCTCCGCTCTCGAGGTGCGGTTCCGCCCCGGCGCCGCGGCGCGGCCTGCGCTGATTGACAAGGAGTTGATGGATGGCTCGCGCTTCAAGGAGCTGCTCTCGATCGAACATGACGTGCGATCCATCGGGCCGGCGCCCTATATGGCCCAGATTGAGAACGGGGCGGGCACCGAGCTG
>JAYWEH010000210.1:0-12143 GCA_043780025.1 Deltaproteobacteria bacterium | reverse complement strand
AGCCCCGAAGATTGAGTGAGCCAAGGCTACCGATTACACCAGCGGTCGGCGGGCGACAACACACCATGCGGCCACCTTTGCCGAGCATAGCGAAGCTGCTGCGCGCAAACGCGATGCCCGGTCGGCTACCGACCACCCAAGCGGCACGGCTCGCGGCTCAATCGCTGGAACGACTTCCAAGTCGAAGAGGATCCGAGGCGGGAGCCGATTCAAATCGGTAGCAAGGGCAGGATTCCGCTGGCCTCTTCACGATCTCTGGGCGTGCAACGCGAAGATTCGCGCGGTACGGAAAGGCACAACGACGAGCTGCGTCTCCGAGCGTTCCGCTCCGAAGCAGCTTGTTCTGCCGTGTGCCGCGAGTCGATGTGACAGCACCTCGGGACAGTGCTACTAAGTCGAGACCATTGCCGCGCTCGCGCGGCGTGTTGCGGTGGAGATCAAACATGCGTCGCCCCCCTTGGTTGAGTGGCTTGTGTGGCTTGTGTATCGCGTGCGGCGCGGCGGAAGAGGAGTCTTTCGACGAGTTGGGTGTTCTGACCCTGGCAATCACCGATACGTTTTCGGGCACGCTGGCTCAGAATGCCGTCATCGCCCGCGGGCCCTTCGCAGTGCAGCCGGGCTCACGCCTTCGTGTGGCAATCTCGGGTACCGGTGACGCGGACCTGTATGTCCGGTTCGGTTCGCGGCCCACGCTGAACAACTACGCCTGCCGCCCGTACGAAGAAGATTCGTCCGAGGAATGCGTGCTCACCGTGCCGGCGAATGCGACGACCGTGTTCGTCGACATCCGCGGGTACACGGCGTCCACCTACTCGTTGCAGATCGAACGGGTCGATTCGGCGGGCGGCGCGGGTGGCTCCGGTGGGACGGGCGGCACCAGTGGCTCAGGCGGCAGCGGCGGCGGAGTTGGCGCATCAGGTGGCGCTGCTGGTTCAGGTGGCGCGGGAGCGGGTGGCTCAGGCGGCGGCACCGCTGGGACGGGCGGCACCGCTGGGACGGGCGGCACCGGTGGTGGAACGCCTATCATCGAGACGTTTTCGGGCACAGTGGCGCAGAATGCGGTGGTCGCCCGCGGGCCCCTTGCAGTGCAGCCAGGCTCGCGGCTTCGCGCAGCAATCTCGGGTACTGGTGACGCGGACCTCTATGTCCGGTTCGGTTCGCAGCCCACGCTGAACAACTATGCCTGCCGCCCCTATGAAGAGGATTCCTCCGAGGAATGCGTGCTCACCGTGCCAGCAGATGCGACCACTGTGTTCGTCGACGTCCGTGGCTACACGGCGTCCACCTACTCATTGCAGATCGAACGTGTCGCCAGTGGGACTGGTGGCAGTGGAGCCGGCGGCAGTGGAGCCGGCGGCAGTGGCGGCAGCGGTGGATCTGCCGGTAGCGGCGGCGGCACGGGCGGCTCTGGCTCTCCGAGCGCAGAGCCCTTCGTGATCGCCGTGCTCGGCTCGTCCACCGCCGAAGGTGAAGGCGCCAGCAGCTACGCAAACTCCTGGGTTGGCTTGCTCGAGAATTCACTGTCGAACGTGGCCAACGTGGACATCGTCAACCTTGCCACGGGCGGCTACACCACCCTCGAGCTGCTACCCGGCTCCGGTTCAGGCGGCAACATCAGCGCGGCGATCAGCGAGCAGCCCGATTTGATCGTGGTTGCCCTCGCCGGCAGCAACGATCTCTCCATCGGCACGTCCACGGCCAGCTACCTGTCGCGCCTCACCCAAGTGAGCGACGCGGCTCGTGCCGCGGGCATCCCGACGTTCTTCGTCGGCACGGCGCCCAAAGACCTGGACGAAGATGAGCGTTTTGCGCTGGCCGATTGGAGCGAGCAAATGCGCAGCCGCTTCGATACCTGCTGGGTCCCGGCCAATGCAACCTACTCGCCCTGTTTCATCAACATCTTCGCCGACCTCGCGAATGACAATCTGGGGATTGAATCCCAGTACAATTCGGACGGTATCCACCTCAATGACGCGGGTCACCGTGTCATATTCGAGAGCGCCGAAGAGATCATCGAGCCGTACATGTGTACGGTGACCGAGTGCCGCTGAACCATTTTTTCCATCGATTCGGATGAATCGATGCATTAGGCGGGCTCGCATCGCCACGCGCAGTGGTTGTCCTCAGTGATTGCGGGTTCGACCCGGCGGGTGTCTGGCGCGACGTGGCCTCAGAAGATCGCGTTACGCGCGAGCTCCAGAGCGTAGCTCGTGCAGAACTGTCCGGCGGGTGTTCCGCTGCATTGTCCGCAGGCGCCGTCTGACTCACCGGGGCGCTTGACCCACAGGAACGCTTGCACCAACGCATCTCCGGTCGACGTGGTCGGGGCTTCGCCGAGCCCTGCGCCTGCCGGGTTGCACCATTCCGCCCCGCGCGCGCCCTGGCCGTTGCGGCTGGTGTCGACCACGAAGGGCTTGTTGCCGACCAAGGCAGACAGCGATTTGCCGTAGTTGACCAGCGCGCTCGTCGGCTGAAAGTTGGAGACATTGATGGCGAAGCCCGTTGCCTGGGCGATGCCCGCATTTTGCAGGCGCTGCGCCATCACGCCGGCGGCCACCCAGTTCGAGTGTCCCCCGTCGATGTACACGGCCAGGCCAGGATTTTGCCGCAAGCTGCTAACCGCGTAGTTGATCAAGCTTTCGGTCGATTCACCGCAGCTCAACGCGAGCGCGTCGGGCTCGAGAATCACGGCCGCTTCTTTGCCGGATAATGAATTGGCGATGCCGTCGATCCAGCCCTGGTACTCAGCGGGGCTGCTAGCGCCGCCTTGCGACGCGCCGCTACAATCTCGATTGGGAATATTGTACGCGACGAGCACCGTGTAGTCGCCACCTGCCCCGTCCACGATACGGCCTGCGTTCCCGGGATCGCCTCCCACCAGCCAAAACGCAGTCGGGTTGAGCGCAATCTTGCCTAGCAGCTCGCGATCGGCGCCTGATGAAGCGTCATAGGCGGAGAAGGCCGCGCCGCCATCGGAGTGCAACGTGCGACCCGCGAACGGATTGCTGCCGTCATTCACCACGGAGCCGGGGCCGCCAACCACCGGCGGCGGCACGGCCAGGGAAACTTCGTCCAGCCACAGCTCGATGTTCACGGGGGCGCCGTTTGCGCGCGATAGGAAATTGACCGCCAGCACCTGGGTCAGGTCTCGCTCCGCGCTCGTGGCCCATTCAGGCTGCTGGAACGCGCTAAACGGCAACGTCTGCTCCGTGTAGTCCGCGCTCAGGGTCAGGTTTGCGGAGTAGTGCCCGAAACAGCCCGCGCCGGCAGTACAGGTGCCGCCGGCTTCGGTCGTACCGGTGGTAGCGGGCAGTACCAGCTCCACTTCCAGCGAACCCGTGCCCTTGGCGCGGAGCGAGAAACCGCGGTACTCGCTCAAGTCCACGGGCGCGCGCGGGCCGCTCGAGTCATCGAGATCCACGCTCAGGCCCACACCCCACGTCGAAAAGCCAGTACCGTTCACGTGCACTGCGCCCGCTTCGGGGACGATCGGCGCGTCCACCGCCGGTGTGACGGTACCGGTGCCGTCCGAATAAGTGCGCCAGCGCCCGGAGAAGCCATTCGACGACAACTGCCCATCGCCGTCTTCGAAGTCTTCCAGCACGAAGTCCATCGCGACCGGAACGACGGGAACTGCCGACCCCGTGCCGCCTAGACTCGACGCTGTCCCGGAGCCGGCCGATGACGGTGCGGTACCCGCAGCGCCATTGGGCAGGTCCCCATTGGTGCCGCCAGCTCCGAGGCTGTCGATATCCTGATCCAGGCCCTCCGGCGAGGCGCCCTCAGGCGGTGAATTGCACGATGCAACAGACAAGGCCGCCCATGCGGCAGCTACGAGCGTGAGTCGACGGTCGAACGGCTGCGTGCCACTCATTGCTGGACCTCTCCCGGATGCGTGTAAATGTGCTGCGTCATCCAACTCGAGTCGGATGGCGGCGTGCGAGGATGAGACACTACTTGTGCGGGCCTCGCTAGTGCGTCATTTCGATGCCGGGGGATCCGCTGGATCACACCTGCGCCTGAAATGGTGCGGATTTCGTCAACGCCGCCGTTCGCAATCGAGGCGCACGGGTCTGGAAACGCTTCTGGTCCCTGACGCGCTGCCGAAGCAGGACCCGGCGTCGCGTCGAAAGACGAGAACTCAGCTTCGCCAAGGGCAAGCCAAGGGCAAGCCAAGGGCAAAAAATCAACCCATGAGTGATACTCGCAGCTGGCTTGGCGCGCGCCTTTGGCTACGCTGCGGGTATGAACTTTTCAGCTGCCGCACGCCGGCAGGTTTCGCTGCGCCTGGACTCCCGCCTCTACCAGAGCGCATTGGGGCTCGTGCTGGGTGTCCTCGCCAGCTGCGGCGCTCAGGGCGACAACGGCACGAACGTCACCGTCAATCCCGGCACTTCCGGCGGCGGCTCCGGTGGCACCGCTGGCACCAGCGGGGCCGGGCCCAACGGCCAGTGTGAAGACGAGCTCGGCTGCGACCTCGTGGAGGGCCCTCTCGAGGCACCTCCGGGCTGCGGCAACGGCGAGCTGACCGATGACGAAGCCTGCGACGACGGCAATCGCGATTCGGGCGACGGCTGCGCCGCGGACTGCCTCGCAACAGAGCCGGGCTTCAGCTGTGCCTCGCCCGGTCAGCTCTGCCGTCAGATCGCGCGCTGCGGGGACGGGCTGGTGGCCGACACCGAACAGTGTGATGACAACAATCCGACGAACGGCGACGGCTGCTCGGAGCGGTGCCGCGTGGAGCTCGGGAAGAAGTGCGACGGCGAGCCGAGCGTGTGCACCATCGCCATCTGCGGCAACGGCGGCGAACCCGAAGGCGCCGAGGCCTGTGACGACGGCAACACGATCCCCTTCGACGGTTGCTCTCCGATCTGTCTGAAGGAGCCGAACTGCTCAGGGCTGTCGTGCACCTCGGATTGCGGTGACGGCTTGCTCATCAACGAGGAATGTGACGACGGCAACCTGATTGATGGTGACGGTTGTTCATCGAGCTGCACGACTGAGCTCGGCTTCGAGTGCACGGCGGCGGCGGTTTGTGAACAGGACGCCCTCACCGGCGGATGCATTCTGCGCGTGCCGACGATCTTCAGAGACTTCTCGAATGCGCATCCTGATTTTGGTGACAAGGGAGCGTGCACCGATCTCGTCGTTGGCAGCGTAAACGCGACGCTGAACGCCGATCGGCGGCCGACGTTGACCGGTCAGAACACGGCGGCTGCATGCCTGAGCACCGGGGATAACTTCCTCCAATGGTACAGCAGCATTCCCGGCGTCAACGAGACGCTCATTGGCGAGATCGTGCTCTACGATAACGACGATGGCGGGTACGTGAACCGCTTCGGTGCCAACGGCGAGCCGTTCCTGGGCATCGATGACAGCGAGGCCGAGCAGCGCGGCTATTCCGACACGCTCGCGGGTTGCCAGCAGGTGTGCGCGAACGAAGCGGCCAATGAGACTCAGTGTTTCAACGAGTGCGACGCGTTCCGGCAGGATCTGCAGACGACACAAAACCAACTCACCCAGCGCACCAACGACCTGAATCAAGCGATCGCGCAGGCCAACGCGGCGCAAGTCGCGCTGCTCGAGCCGCAGGTCGCGCAGCTGGAGTTGGATCTCGCGGCGGCGCAAGCGGGTTTCGACACCTGCCAAACGACCTGCCAGGGGACTACGACCAATCTGACCAACGCTTGTGCTGCCACCTGCGCGCCGTGCCAAAACTCGCCGGGCGATTTCTGCTCCGGAGGCGAGGCCGTCTTGCTCGACGGCAACCCGCTGTTCTTCCCGGTGGACTCCATCACCGGCCCGACCTCGGACACGCCGCTACCCGCCATCGCGACGGTTCCGGACCAATATGGTTGGAACGGTTTTCCGGACGAGAGCCAGCTGTTTCCCGGGCGTGCGGACTACACGCACAACTTCTATTTCACCACCGAGGTTCAATACTGGTTCAAGTACGACGCCACTACCGCGGCCACGCTCACGTTCCTCGGCGACGACGACGTGTGGGTGTTCATCAACGGCAGGCTCGCGGTGGATCTCGGCGGTGTTCACGTGCCCTCGACTG
Organism: Deltaproteobacteria bacterium; assembly: GCA_043780025.1. Taxonomy (GTDB): domain Bacteria; phylum Myxococcota_A; class Polyangia; order Polyangiales; family Polyangiaceae; genus SZUA-265. Next base: position 6,079 of record JAYWEH010000210.1, on the reverse strand, counting down.
GGACGGTCGCCATCGACGCCGTGCAGGGAACCGTGAATGCTACGATGCAGGATGGCAGGGGATTCCCCGCGTACACCAACGCGCTAATCGACCGTCCTGGTACGACGGCGCAGTTCGGCCTCGAGCCGGGCAATGTGTACATGATCCAGATCTTCCACGCCGAGCGGCAGGTCGACGGCTCCTCCTTCCAGCTCACTCTCGCGGGCTTCGAAGCCACGCCGAGCCTGTGCACGGCGGACTGCGGTGACGGTATCCTCAGCTTTGGGGAAGAGTGCGATGACGTGGCCAATGACGGCGGCTACAACGAATGCGACGCGCTCTGTAAGCTCGGTCCGTTCTGCGGTGACAGTATCGTCCAGACGCAGTTCGGCGAGAGCTGCGACGTCGGCCCCGGCGGTGACGGCGAGTGCCGTGGCTGCCGCAGGCTCACCATTCGTTGAGGCGCTCTCGAGCCGAATCGGGCAGCCCCTTGGAGGGGGCGCAATCTCAGTGCCAATGCCGATAGTCGCCGGTTAAGCTCGGCTTACTTTCAACGACCCACCGGCCGTACCTTTCCAGGTGGCCCGAGAGCGCATAGGCCTGTTCCTTCACGATGGTGAAAACGACTATCAGAAGATGATGCGCTGGGACGCGGAGCAGGCCGCGCGCCGCCATATTCTGGAGCTCGATGTGCAGTCGGCCGGGAAGGACGTCGACCGCCAGATCAGCCAGCTTCGGGCGGCGATCTCCAGCCTAGGTCCCACCCGCCCTAGATTGATTTTAGTGAGCCCGGTGCGGGAACAACTACTGCTGCCCGTACTCCATCTGGCCGCGCGTGCTGGAATCAGCTGGGGCTTTTTGACTCGGTGGCTCGATGACATCCCCGACCTCCGACGCGAGTATCCGAACGTTGACGTCTTTACAGCTTCGGCCGACCAACGCGAAATCGGCCGACTGCAGGGACACCAACTCGCGACGCTGAAGTCGCCCGGCAACGAAGTCATCTACATTTCTGGACCAGCGGGCACCTCCTCCGCACGCGAGCGCGCCGAGGGTATCCATAAGGAGCTCGCGAGCGCGAGCAGCAGGTACCAGACGTCCTATGGCGATTGGTCTCAGGAGAGCGGTCGAGTGGCCACCGAGCGCTGGCTGGCTGGTTTTCCCAAGGCCAACCTCCCATCCTTTGTGCTCGTCGGTCAGAATGACAACATGGCCATGGGCGCTCGAGAAGCCGTCGAGGAGAGCTTCAAGGCCGCAGGCAAAGCCGTGCCCGTGAACTTGCGCGTGCTCGGTTGCGATGGCTCCGCTGGCTTCGGCCAGCGCCTGGTGATCCAGGGGAAGTTATCGGCAACAATCGTGGTGCCTCCCGTATCGGGGCGAGCCATCGATGCGTTTGCACAAGGCCTGGCCGGCGGCGGGCGCCCCCGCCCTGTCGAAGCCGTCGGCGTCTCCTCTCAACCGTCGCTCGAGGCACTTCGCACGAAGTATGGGCGCATGCGCCTGTAAGCGCCCACAGCAAGGCCGGCTCGATGAAGGTGTGATACGCAGCCGCCTTGGGCTCCGATACGCGCTGGCTGCCTCGCCGCCTGGACAAGTTCGTGCGGGACGCATCGAGATTGTCGTTGGCCGGCATACGCCGGGCCTGGTCCGAGGGGCGCATTCGCGTGACCCCTGCGGGCTCGATCGGCGCCTCCGCACACGTTCGCGGCCTGAACCACTTGATCCACGAAGGGGACGCCGTCGAGCTGGACGGAGAACTCTTGCAAGTTCGGGTGAAGCACTACAGCGCCAAACTCAACAAGCCCAAACAGGTGACCTCGACTGCCAAGAATTCATTGGGTCAGGCCGATCTCGGCCCCTGGCTGGCACAAATGCCGGCGGGCACGTTTGCGGTCGGCAGATTGGATCGTGACACGACGGGCCTCTTGCTCTTCACCACGGACGGAGACTTGGCGGACGTGGTGCTTCAGCCCAGGGCACATCTAGACAAGAAGTACTGGTTGTGGCTGAACGGCGACCTCGCACCGGACGATCCTCGCCTCTCGGCCATGGTCCAGCCCCATACCGCCTTCGATTGCGCCAAGCACGTCGAGATCGTCCACCAGACCTCAGAATACACGGAGCTCGAGCTCACGCTCGACGAGGGCAAGAACCGGCAGATCCGCCGGCTCTGCCGCGCGCTAAGGCTCGACCTGTTACACTTGCATCGAAAGTCCGTCGGCCCCATCACCCTCGGTGACTTGCCCGTGGGTGAACTGTGCGCGCTCGCGGACGCCGAAGTCAGCGCACTATGGGCGAGCGTGGGCGGACCCGAGCGCATCCGTGAAGCGCAGATCTCGGCGCTGGCCCGCCACGCCCGCTCCGCGCGTACTCGCGGTGAACCCGATGTTCGGCTCGAAGCGTGGCTCGACGGATGCGCTGTGCCGTAGCGGGCTCATGCTGGCTTCAGTTGCAGACGTCTAGGAACCAGCCGGGAACAGGCGCGGCATCCAGCGAGCCCCAGGACTCGAGCAGCGTGATGTCTCCCGGCGCATCGCTCGCAAAGTAGCGGGCGCGGCCCGTGCACTCTGAGGCCGCATCACACTCGCCATTGGTTTCATCGACCACGTACTCGTAATGTTCGCCGTCTCGAACGGCACAGAGCGTGCGCTCGCCGCCGCCGGCATTCATTTCCACGACGGCATCCGGCAGCTGGTCGAACAATTGCACGAGCCGCGGCAAATCGAAGATGCCGTCGAGATAGACGGTGGGAGCGTAGCTCGGAAAGGCGTCGATCACAGAACCGATCCGCGCGCCGTAGGTTGCGAGCAAGCAGTCCCAAGCGGTGTATGTGCCGGCGCCCAACGCCTCGGTCGCATCCGAGCCAAAACCGATGACAAAGCTGTGGCCGTCATGGGGTGGAGAGAAGGCGAGCATAGCGAGGCTGGGCGCGGACTCGCGGATGGCCCCGACGTCTGCCACGACGCGATCGTAAGTGGGCTGCGTGGCGGTCAGTTGCCCCACATCCAAGGTCAACGCTAGTAGCTCGAGGTTCGTGTCGGAGCGCGGCGTGCGCGCCAGCTCCTCGGCAGTGCCGAGCGGGGTCGGACATTCAGAGAAAGAAGTCACCCCCGCGCCTCCACCGGCAACCCCTGACCCCGAGGCGGACGTATCGGGGGTCTCCGTCTCCCCACCGGGCGTGATGTTCTCGCGTTGGGCTCCGCAGGCCAGCAGCACCGAAGTTCCACACCAAAGCCAGCACAAGGCCGAGGCCAACCGCTTTGTACCCTGCACCCTCATGCGCGCATCCTAGCGCCTTCTCGAGCGGCCGCAAAGCCCGAGCGGAGACAGTACGACTGGAAGTCAACACACCAATTCTTGCCCTTTCCCGCGCTTCAGCCTACCCGCGGGCATGCTCCAGAGGTTGGCGAGGTCAGTCGCGCGTGGCTGGGCCTTGCTATTGCTGCCGATATCGCTAGCCCACGCGGCGGCTCCAGATCGGCCACCGGCGCTCGACGTCTTCGTACACGACTCGACTGGGCTCGACAGCTGTCCCAACGCGAAACTGCTCAGGGACCGCATGAGTGCGAACGCGGATGAGCGGCCCGCACAGCAGAACGGTGAAACTTCGGCGCACGTCTTCGTGTCCTTCACCAGCCGCGAGGGCGGCGTCGCGGCGCACATTTCGACTACGCGCTCGGGCGCTGAGCCACGCGAGCTGTTCGAGCCCTCCTTGGATTGCTCGCGCCTGATCGAAGCCGTCGTGTTGACCGTCACGTTGCTGCTCGCAGCCGAGGATCAAATGCCGGCCGAAAGCGACGCGGCAGCGCAACCGGCGCCGAAAGAAGCGCCGCGGCAGAAAGCGTCCGCGCCTGCCGTGCCGATCCAACCCCCATCACCTCCTCGGGCAACGGCCCACCGCCAGACTTCATCCGCGCTGGGTGCGTATGTATTCGTAGCGTCCGGAGCACTACCTGAGCCGTCGTGGGGCCTCGGCATGGCTGGCCGCTGGGCCCTCTCGGAGCGATGGTCGCTGCGAGCCGGCGCCGACTACATGCCCGTCGTCGAGATTTCGCCCGCGGAGCCAACATATCGTTTCAGCCGCTCCGCTGCCTGGATTGGAGTCACCTCGACTCTCGCTTTGGTGCCGAGCTGGACGTTCGCGCTGGAGGCCGCGGCGGCGCTCGACATCACCCACGTCGCCGTGATCGGGGACGGCGGCGTCGATCCCGGCGATTTTCCCTTCCCCGCGCTTCGGGGCGGCCTGGCCTTGGCCTACAAACCGGCGAGGTGGCTGCTGGGCTCCGCGGGCCTGCGCGGCGAAGTACCCATCATTCGCAACGTTTTTCGGTCTCGGGACGCAGCTGACCCCATTTGGTCTCAGCGCTGGGTTGGCTTCGCAGCCGAAGTTGGCGTCGCCTGGCATTATTGGTGAAGCGCGGGGCCGTGCCCGCACAATTAGGGCTGTGGATGAGCGTGCGGCGCTGCCGCTAGTGCCGGCTGGGGCAAGCGATCAGCGCGCTGACCCTCGCGACTTTTCCGCGTTCTATCGCGCACACGCCGATTACGTCTGGCGCTGTCTGCAGCGCCTGGGCGTTTCCAGCGCGGAGCTGGAGGACGCGCTCCAGGAGGTATTCCTCGTCGCTCATCGGCGGTTGCCAGAGCACGACGCTGCCCGCTCGCTCGTAACGACATGGCTGTACGGCATTGCGCTCAACGTGACTCGGAATCTGATGCGCAAGATATCGCGCCGGCGTGAAACTCGAGAGGCGGCGAGCATCGATGCACAGACGCCCGAAGGCCTCGCGCAGGGGCGCCGCACACTCGCCTGGCTGTTGGACACGCTCAGCCCGGAACATCGCGTCGTGTTCGTGATGTTCGAAATCGAGGGTGCGAGTACTCGAGAGATTGCCGATGCGTTGGGAGTGCCCATTGGCACCGTGCATTCTCGTCTGCACCACGCGCGGCGGAAACTCACGGAACTGGTCGGTCATGAGGCGAGTGCCCCGGACCAGAAAGGAAGCCAAGATGGTCGCTGACCCGAGTCCCTGGCGGCAGGATGAAACCCTGCCCGAAGAGCTGCGCCTGGCCCTCGAGGGAGCGAAGCCTCCGAGCCCGTTGCCCGAAGAGGTCCTGGAGCGCGTGGCCGCGGCCCTCGAGCGCGCGGGCGGACAACTCGGTGGCCTGCACCGAGCAGGGGATGGCGGCAGGCTAGAGCCGAGCTGGGCGCGGCTCTCTGCGGCGAGCGTCAAGTTGGGGTTGGCTGGCGCCGTTGCGTTGGGAGTTGCATGGTCCGCCTGGAAAGCGGCCGAGCGGCAATCGGCGCCGCGCGTTACAACACCAATCGCGACGCAGCACGAAGCCGAAAGGGATGCGGCCCAGCCCAGTGATGTCCTGCCTGTGCCCAACGCAGCTCTACCCAACGCAGCTCTACCCAACGCAGCGGTGCCCATGCCAGCGAAGGCTGCGCACGCACCGGACCCGGGCGCCGTACAATCGAGGCAGGCTCCCGCGGCTGGGGAAGATCTGGCCGCACAGGCGCGGCTGCTCGACAAAGCTCGCAAAGCACTGGGCTCTTCGAGCGACGAAGCGGAGCGCTGGCTCGTGGAATATGGATCCCGGTTTCCAAAAGGTCAGTTGAAGCCGGAGTCCGAGCTGATCTGGGTAGCCCTCGAGCTGAAGCGCGGCGACTCGGAAGGAGCACGCACACGAGTGCAGCGGCTCGAGCAGGCCTCGGAACAGCCTGCCATCGCACGCCGCGCTCGAAAGATGTTGCATGAAATGGAGGGCAAATGAAGCACGGCATCGGTCGAGCACAATCCATATAAACCTTCAGAGGAGTCCCATGCCCAAGTTCAACACCACCGTTCTGTCGATGCTCCTGGCCGCTTGCAGCGTGGAGCACACCATCGACGTTGGCACACAGAGTCAGCCCCTCGTGGCCGTCCCACGGCATCGTTGCCTGGCCGCGTGCGATCACGCGCTCGTCACCGGCAACCTCGAGCACCGCTCCGTCGCGGCCTGCGCCATCGATTGTGAAGACAGCTGGAGCGCGGTGGAAAATGCCTGCCCCGCGGCGCTCCCGGCGCTGGACGCAATGCTCGAGTGTTACTTGGCGAGC
>JAYWEH010000209.1:0-12164 GCA_043780025.1 Deltaproteobacteria bacterium | reverse complement strand
CCACGCCCGTCGCCTTCTTCGAATCGCACGGCGTAGACGATCCGATCATCAACTACCAGACGGGCCTGGGCGTCCTCAATACCTTCACGGCCCTGAATGGCTGCACGGCGCTGGCGCCTCCCGTTCCGCCAGCAGACGGGCACGCCTGCACGTCTTACGCAGGCTGTTCCGTACCGACTCGGTTCTGCAGCTTCGGCGCCGGCCAGGGTAACCCCTTCAACGTGAGCCTGCGCGGCCACTATCCCGCGTCGAAGGACCCGGGGCAGAGCACGAGTTGGGTGCCGGCAGAGGCCTGGAACTTCATCACGCAGTTCTAGCCGGCGGGGCCGAGGCCGGGGCGACGCATCTCGATCCGCAGATTGCTTTGCGTCCCTCGGAACATCGTTTTGCGTCGCGAGCGCGCCGCAGATGTGCGCATGCGACAGCCACAGGTCGAATCACGCCGCGTCTACACTGGAGCGCGCGAAGTCCTTACTACCGGTGCCGCTGAACTCCCTAGAGTGATGAGTAACTCCGCATCCCCAGGATGCGCCGGGAGCTCGACTCATGACGCCATTCCTACGCGCCCGTTTCTGCATCGCGCCCGTTTCACTCTCGATGGTCACTCTGTTTGCCTCCGCCTGCGGTGCGCCGGGTGGCGAAAGCGCCACCGACGCCACCGGCGGTGCGAGCCCCACTATGACGCCACCGTTTGACGACCCGGGCGGCCCGGCGTCCCCCGCTGACAGGCCCTTGGCCACGGACGCGCCACCCACTAGCGGCGACGAAGCTCCCGGTAGCGACATCGCGCGCGATCCCTCGCCAGCGCCGGTCACGCCCACAGAGCCCACGGAGCCCGCGCCTCCGGAGCAACCGGCAGCCGAAGTGCCTCTGTCTCCGGGTCGGCCGACGCGCGGCACGGCAGACCTATTCACCGACTTGCTCGGCATACCCGTTGCTGAGGTCGATGCCAAAGTGCGGCAGGCCGTCGACCGCATCTTCGGCATCGGCACGAATGAGTCCGCGATCCCTCAGGCCGGCACCGGCTACCGCCTCTACTACGAGCTCCCGCAGGACGCGAGCCAGGCGTTCATCTGGTGCGCCGATGAGAATGACGTGCGCAGCGAAGGCCAGTCGTACGGCATGATGATCGCCGTGCAGATGGACATGCAGAGTCAATTTGACAAGCTCTGGACGTTCGCCCAAGAGCGCATGCAATTCGCGACCAATGACGCCTGGAACCGGTACTTTCGCTGGCGAGGCGCGGTGAGCGTGAACGGCGACGCCATCAACGTGAACTTCGGCCAAAACGGGCCTGCGCCGGACGGCGACGAGTACTTCGCGGCCGCGCTGTACCTCGCCGATCGTCGCTGGGGTTCGAACGGCGCGATCAACTACGAGCAAGAGGCGGACGCGATCGCCAGCGCCATGTTGAACAACGCGGGCGGCCCGCAGGGGCGTGCTGCGATCATCAACCCGCAATCGAACATGGTGGTGTTCTATCCGCAGGGTAACTCCGCTGGCTTCAGTGATCCGAGCTACCACCTGCCCGCGTTTTACGAGCTCTTCGCGCAGGACGGCAACCCCGCGGACGCAGCTCGCTGGCGGCAGGTCGCCGACATCAGCCGCCAATTTTTCGTCCAGTCGGCGAACCCGAACACGGGCTTGCATCCCGACTACGCCAACTTCAATGGCACCCCCAACGCGGGCAGCGACCACTTCCGCTTCGATGCCTGGCGCGTGCCGATGAACATGGCCATCGACTTCGCCTGGACAGGCCCCGACGCGCGACTAGAGGCGCAGGTCGAGAAGTACCACGCGTTTTTCGGCGCGCGCCTCGGAGCGAACAACATCCCGAATGCGCTGTTCCTGCTCAATGGCAACGTCGCGCCGGATGACACCGGCTCGTCAACGGCGCTCGCCGCGACGCTCGCCGCCGCCGCTCTCGCATCGAACGCGCAGAACCGCGCCGAGTTCGTCGAGAACCTCTGGAACACGCGGCAGCAAACGGGCACCTATCGCTACTATCAGGAGGCGATCTACGCGCTCGGGTTGCTCGCAACGGCAGGCTGGTTCGGCTACGAGTGGGCGCCGGTACAATGATCAGCAGTCGTTCGCAACGGCGAGCGTTTCGCGAGCCCGGCGTCGATACACACCCGGCGGCATGCCCACCTCGCGTTTGAAGGCGACGCTCAGCAGCGCTGCATTGGAAAATCCGCTTTGCTGCGCGATCTCGACCAGGCCGGCGCCGCTCATTGCCAGCAGCTTCTTCGCCGTCTCCACACGGGCGCGGCGAATCTCTTCTTGCACCGTCCTGTCCAGTGACCTGCGGAAACGCCGCTCCAGGCGCTTCCGCCCGCCGCCGACCGCAGCAGCGACCATCGGTACGTTGAGGCGCCGATTGGCGTTCTGGCCGATCCAGCGCACAGCCTTGGCAACCAGCACGTCCTCGATCGCGAAGATTTCCGAGGAACGCCGCGTCGCAACGCCAAGGGGCGGAACCAGCCAGCGCCGGCCTTCAATCCGCTGTCCGTGGAGCAAGCGTTGAACGAGCCTCGCCGCGTGCTTACCGAGCTCGGGCCAGGGCACCATCACGCTCGACAGCGGCGGCGCGAGCAGCTCGCATTCCACCAGATCGTTGTCGACGCCGACGAGCGCGATGTCGTCCGGCACTCTCAGCCCTGCCAAGCGAATGTACCGGGCCACGATGCGAGCCCAATGGTCAGCGCAGGTGAAGAGGCCACACGGCTTCGGCAAGCCTAGTAGCCAACTGATGATGCCCTCGACGTCTTCGCCCCGCCCTGGAGACGCGGCGCCGTCACTCCCCCAGCCGACGGCCACTCGGACGCCGACCTTTTGCGCGCGGGCGACGAACGCGCGCGCGCGCGCCGCCCCGAACTCAGATCCGTCGAGGCAAAACGTGCTGACCTGCCGCAGCCCGGTGGCCATGAGGTGCTCCAGCGCGAGCACTCCGATGCGCTCTTCGTCCGGGTACACTGACACGATGCCCTCGGAGCCGAGATCCAGCGCCACGGACACGACGGGGATCGCCGCGCTGATGGCTAACGGCACTTTGCCCGAATCAGGGCCGACCAAGAGCACCGACGGCGCGAACTTCTGCACCAGCGCCCCGAGATCGACCGGCGGCGGATAGTGCAGCACCGTCCAGCGATGCTCGTGAGCCGCAGCCATGAAACCTCGCAGTACCCCACGAGACCAGGCCGTGCCCATGTTTAGGATGGCGAGCACACGCGGCGCATCCAGCGCTGCGGCGCCACGCACGAAAGGTGCCAACAAAGTGCTGAACAATAACGAATGAGCTCGCAGCGCGCTATCCATTTGTAGTGTTCCACTTCGGGCTCGACGCGCCGAGCCCGATCCACTGAAGTTCGGATTCGGGACGTCGGATCTTCGATTTTGCGTCGACCGGAGCCGCTCAATGGCTTCAGCGGCGATTTCCGTCCGGCGAGTCGCGAGATTGAGCAGGAACGTAGCTCAACCTGATCACATCCTCGCCAATCGGATCCTGAGCCATGAGGCGCAGCGGCGGCCGGGGTCCGGCGAAATAGGGCTTGCCGTGACGCAGCAGGCAAACGCCATACGGTCGACGTAGCCGTCCAGGGACTGGCTCATTCCGAACACGAGTTCAATCGGGGATTGGGCCCGTACGGTGTCGGCGCGGGTGGGGATGGTGCGGCAAAGTGGTGGCTTCGGTATTGCACCATTGCGTCATCGCCCCGACTACATCGGCTACGGGGAGCGACACGAACTTGCCGAAGATTGTTCCGAATCCTCCTATGCTCGAGCCACGAGCGACCGTTTCATTGACAACAGGAAATCCGAAGGGATCCGGGTACCGCCGGAACCAACCTGGACCTTTATGTTCGCGACGCCTTTCGCCAGCGCATGAGTGGAGGCGTTAGCGGTGGTCATGTGTGAGCGTGCAACAAGCTCTCGTTGAAGCTGCTCATCATCGAACACATGCAACTTCATGCACGCTTGTCGTTCACCGCGACAAGCCAGGGAGCGCACCGTGAATCTGTTATCAATGACGGCTGGGTTGAGTGTTGCCTTGTTGGTGAGTGGCTGTGGCGATGCCGCGGCACCGGCGGACGGCAGCAGCTCTGGCAGTGGCGGATCGAACACCGCCAATTCCCAGGATGCGGGTGTGGGGGGCTCCAGCGCGGGCGAAGGGATGGCCGGTGCCGGTGGAACGGACTCCGGCGGAACAGGAGGAACTTCGGACTCTGTCGCCCAAGGCCCGTTGGTCGTCGTTCCGAGCGCGACCAAGATCGCGGTGAATGGGCAACTGCGTCTTCGCGCCGTCGTTTACGATGCCGCAGGAGCCGTCCGTTTCAGTCCCGGCGACGGGACCTTGGTGGTGACCTGGACCTCCAGCGATCCGGACGTGGTGAGTGTGGCGCCCGACGGGACCCTCAGCGGGACCGGCGCCGGGACGGCGATGGTTACCGCCGAGATCGAAGGCACCAGCGACTCGATCGACGTTCCCGTCGAAGTCGTATTCTCCAACATCTCGAATCTTCGCCTGCAGCCTGCGAGAGTTTCCATCGACGTGGGAGCGACGTTGCAGTTCGCTGCGACCGCAAGCGATTCCAGCGGCTCGCCGACCTCCTTGGATTGCGCCGGCAGCCCAGTGGTGACGCACGATTCCGCGACAATTGGTGCGACCTACTCGGGTACCCTGGGCGCCGAATCGATATCGGTTACGGGTGCGAGAAAAGGCTTCTCGATCATGACGTTGAATTGCGGCGGGATTCATTCCAATCCAGTCGAGATCGAAGTCCGACCCCCCGTGGTGATTCCCAATCCTTCTCCATCCTACACCGGCGATTTTGGGACCCACGTCGATCTCGCGCTCGCCAATCAGGCACTTCACATCTCCTCGTACGACAGTGTCAACGAGACCGCCGTGTACTCGACGTTCAACGGAATCTGGACGACCACGACGCTGAGCTCGAGCGCGCAGGCCGGTCGAAATTCTCAAATCGTCGTCGATCCGTTGAACGCCAATCGACCGCTGATCTGCGGGATCGAGGGCAGCGACATCTCCTGCTGGTCGCTTGGCGACAGTGGCTTCTGGACCAAACATGTCGTGGCGCCGGTCATTGCAGCGCCAGGCGATGCCTATACAGTCCTCACCCTCTTGATGGGCGACGACGGGCAAGCTTTCATGCTCTTCAAGGACGAACGGTCGCGCTTGCTGAACCTCGCGGTCAGCACCACCGCGGGCCGCGACGTTTGGACCACCGAACCGGTGCTCGCCGCACAAGCCCACGCGACGCTGGCCCTGGCCGCCGATGGTACACCGCGAGTGGCCGCCCAAATAGACGAAGGACTCGTGTACGGGGCGCGTGACGTAAGCTCGTCGACCGGCTGGTCCTGGGAAGCGATCGACCTCGATACCACCAGTCCACTGGCTGGCACTGCGGTCCGGCTCGCGATCGGCACCGACAATCGACCCCAGGTCGTCCATGTCAAGGGCAACACCATCTCCTACGCGATCAAGTCGGCGGGTGCCTGGCAAAAGGGCACCATCGAATCGGCCAATGTGGCTGCCAATTCCATCGGTTTCGCACTCGATGCCTTCAACCGCCCGAGGGTCAGCTACTACGATGCGGGCAATCAAGCGCTTCGGTACGCCTCACGCACACTGGAAAACAACGCCTACGTATGGCGAGTCGATGCTCCTGCGGTCGCAGCCGATCCGGCGGGCGGGTGGAGCGCGCTGGTGGTAGACGAGCTCAACCGAGCGCAGATCGCTTACCACCAGGGCCCAGACGAGCGCGTTGGCCTCTACGTCGAGCCAAACTTTCTGGACTATACCCCGGCACCGGCGCTCTCCCAGGACACGAGCGCTAACCTCGACGTCGCCGTGCCCGTGCCGGGCTACGCCATCCCGTCTGTCGTGGCGGATCAGAATACAGGCTACCTTTTCTTGAACGAAGTGCTGACCGATGTCTCGTTCCAAGGAGGCAGCGATGCGTGTGAGGCGCTGACAGCGGCCGATCGAAGCAACTGGCGCTACCCCACCGAGTCTGAGCTCAACGCAGGGTGCCAGGCGGGCGTATTCATTGGCGTGACCGCCAAAGTCTGGACCTCGACGCTAACGGGTCAAGTGTCCGAAATCGGCGTGTATCGCACGATCGACATCAACCCCGGGCCAACGTGTACGCTCGGCACGAACAGCGAGTTCTTCACCGCCGGGCCCCAGCAAGGCTCTCCCGTAGAGAATGGCGCTACGTGCATCTCCTCGGAGCCTTGAGCACGAGCGAAACACCGCTCACTGGAATGGGCCGGCGGATGTTCGGCGAGTTTTTAGAACTGCAGATTTTATCGCGGGCAACCGCGTCGTGATTAATCGACTGCCGGTGGCGGAGGTAGCGCGAAACGGCGACCGGGCGCCCTCCGGATATATAGGACGCGCGCGGTAAGAGCCAGTGTACGAACCGTCGCGACGGTGGCGAGGTGTCTCCGCGCCGTAGGAGCCAGTTCGTGTACGAACCGTCGGCCACGACGAAACAGAGGGTTTCCGTCCCGCCGCGGGCGTTCGTGGCCAACCGTCTGGGTCGACGCGAGATGTTTCCGCACATGGGTCGTCGTCCACCGGGTGGGACCCGCGCTTGTCACGATATTCGCTCCCGTTGTTCACCGCCGTGTTCGCTATCGGCGTGGGTCTGCCCGCCGCCGCCCGAGATCCCGCACCGGTCGATGCGCTCGTGTACACGCCGGGCGACAACGAGTGGACGGATTGCCATCGCTCCAACAACGGAAAGTACGATCCGCTGGAGCGACTGGCGGCTTTGCGCAACGGGTTCTTCCTCTTTCCGAATGTCACGCTCGGTGGACGACAGCTGCCATTGTTCACGCAAGCCGATCACGATGGCCTACCGGAACATCAGACCAGCCTCTATTGAACGGCGATCCGATTCACGGCATCGACCTTGCCGTTCCGAATTTGACGCGTGTGGTCGTCCAGGGAGAGACCACGTCGGAGTGGCTGAAACTTCGTGTCGATCCGCGAGCGCCAGAGTTGTTCAGCTGGGAGCGCATCCAGCGCTGAAACGCCCTCGACTTTGCTGTGGGCGACTGTGCGAGGTCGGCGCTGAGGTTCGTCGGCGGCAGCTGCCCGCGGCTCCAGATGGCCAAGCGCCGCTGCACGTCGAGGCACGTGCCGGTCGTACACGCTGCCGCCGGGATGCCGGGCGCTCGGTGGCGTGGCAGACTGAAAGCACTCCGGCGCGACCCATCACCGCGCCGGAGCGAGCTTTGTCTATGCTGATTCCATCTCGCTTCGTCCACGTCGCGCCGCTCGCGCTCGCCCTCGGTTTCGGTTGCTCGGGAGGCTCGAGCTCGGACACGACGCTGTCGGGCGGCAGCGCCGGCGCGGCGGCGGGTAGCGCCGAGCAAGCCGACAATACGGCAGGCAGTGGCGGTAGCGGTGCGCTTGCTGGTAGTGGGGGCGGCGGTGGCAGCAGCGGCAGCCCGGAAGCCATCGTGCTCCCCACGCGCATCGAGCGTTACCTGCGGGCGACGTCGCCGCGCTTGATCATCGAGGTCGACGCGGTGCAAGGGCTCGAGCCTTATCCGGGGAGCCTCACGTATCTGGGCTCGTGGCTGTCGAGCCTGATCGATAAACCCGAGGGCATCTCCTTCGAGGCGGACGAAACGCTCGAGCCGCAGGGCAGCGACACCGAGTGGACCTTCGAAGCGCTCGACCGCTTCGCACGCGAACACGCTCGAGACGACGCCGAGGGCCCCGCGCGGATCCACGTGCTCTCGCTCGACGGTCGTTATGTCGCAGAGGGCTCGGGCACGGTGCTCGGCCTCGCCTGGGGTAATCGCTACGTCGCGCTGTTTCAGGACGCGCTTCGCGGCCGCTGCGAGGCGGGCCTGACCGGCGCGCTGCAGCAAGACGTCTGCGAGAGCGCCGAACGGAACGTCTGGGCGCACGAGTTCGGCCACACCCTGGGCCTCGTGGACAATGGCATCCCGATGGTGACTGATCACCGCGACCCCGAGCACGGCCGGCACGACGTGCGCGAGGGTTGCCTGATGTACTGGGCCTACGACGGAGCGGAGCTGTTCGACACGTTGCTCGGGCGCCTGGGTTCCGCAAACCAGGACCTCGAGTTGTGCGCGGAGAGCGAAGCCGATATCAGTGCGGCCCGTTGAGCGCTCGTCACTGGACGAGCCGCGCAGGAAGCTGCAGAAAGCGGCCGTACCGTTCGATCTCCTCTTCGAGCGCGCTCCGCGTTGCGGCATCGAGCGGCCGCGCCAGGTGAACCTTCACCCGCGCCTCCTCGGGATCGGGGACCGTTCGCCAGAACCCGATCACCTGCCCGTCCCGCGTCAACACGTTCGAGTGCATCGGCGCGCCGCGCGGGACGTCGGGCTTGCCAGCCACCGCGATCACCTTCCTGCTCTCCGTGTAGCCGATGCTGTATTCATCGAACGCTTGGAGCAGGTGCACCCGAGTCCCGGACGTCGCCCGGCGCGCAGGCGCCTCGGTCATCCAGTGCGTGAGGCCGCCCGCTTCCAATCGGAACAGCCCCTTTCCCTCGAGCAGCTTCAGCCCCCGCCGGGCTCGAGCTGCCGTCAGGCTCGACCACCACAGGAAGTCTTTCAGCGTGGCTGGCCCGTGACTAGCAAAGTAGCGGCGGGTCAGCTCCGCCAGCGCCTCGTCCTCCGATATGGGCGGCGCCGGAGGAACCAGGTCGTCCACCAGCGCGAACGTCTGCTGCTTGCCGCGCAGGGCTCCGCTGCACACGACGAGGTCGAGCTCCGCCTGCAACAGCAGAAGCCTCAGCTTCAGACCGTCGGTGGCCACGCGACCGCGAGCAAACGCGGCCGCGACCTCCTTGCGCAAGAGCTGCCGACCGCCGCCGAGCACCTCACGCAGCACAGCGTAACTCCTCGCGAACACGGCGTCGGTCAGCCCGTTTTGCCAGTAGTACGAGGCCACTCGGGCGCGCACGCGCGGCCCGATCAGCCTCAGCAGCCAGCGCAGATCCGCCGGCAGCACGAAGTGCCAGGTCGCACGCAACGCGTGCGTGCGCAGGATCCGCCCCTCGCCGAGAGCGCGATCCAGATCAGCGCTGGTGATCCGCCCGCGGCTGCGCTGGGCGATCGACCACTTCGCAACTCCGAACTCCTGAGCTTGCACCGCTCCCATCCAGCCCACCACCGCCTCCGGCGTGGCCAGCGGCGTACCGATCAGGTGTTGCCGCCGCAGTCGGAGCCGGGCGATCTCCTCGTCTTTCATCCAAACCGAGCTCAGGCCGCCACGCGCTCTCGGCCGTGCACGACGACGCACGGCTGCTCGCGCGGACCGAGCTCCCAGTGAATGGCCGATGCCGGCCCCTCCGCACGAATGCGCCCACCATGCACACCGAATAGGTGGCACCACGTGCACACGGCGGCGACATTCTCATCAGCATCGCTGCCGCCCGCCGAGCGGAACTGCAGGTGATGCGGCGTGACATCTCGCCGACTGCACACCGGGCTCGTGCAACGAAACCGATCACGCACGTAGATCTGCCCGTAGGCCACGTCGCTTCCGAGCATGTGCCGCCAGGCGCGCCACAACGACAGGCACAGGAACCGGAGCCAACCCATGCCAGCCGGCAACCAGCGCCGCGCTTTCGCCTCGAGCCCCCGCCACCAGGTGTACGTGGAGCGCGGCACGCGCCAGCGCAGCGCAACCCGCCCGGCATTGCGAGCCCGCCGCAGCGCCGCCTCCGAGCTCGCCGCGGCCACGCCCTGTTGACCCGCAGACGCCTGGCATCCCCCGCTCAACCACGCCCACAGGCTGCCCAACATGACCCGCCACGCCCTGCGCTGTTCCCCCGCCGCATGAAAGCCGTCCGCATGAAAGCTGTCCGCCTGAACGCTGTCCGCCTCGAGGCTCGCTTCACCCGGCATCGAAAGCGCGGCTGCGTTTCCGTCAGAACCACTCGGTGTTCCACCAAACTCCCCACCCACGACCCGCCGCTCCAGTTCCTGAAACGCCGACAGCTCCGACTCCGCCGGTGGCCAGCAGCCTGCTTCCCCCGATACCCGCGCGGCAACCAGCGCCGCCGCCACCTCTTCGCGCAAGTGTTTGATGGTCCGGCACTGCGCCCGCTCGAGCCACGCCGCTTCCGTTTGAGCCGTCGCTATGCGCACCAGCTGAACCGCGGCCTCGACTCCAATGCTGCGACCTGCAAGCGCTTTGCTCACTCGGGGCAGCGACTCGAGCTTGTGTGCCAATGAACGGCGCGCTTGCAAGAGCGACGGCGATATCCCCAGCCGCTCGCGCGCGTATTGCGCCTCCGTGGCATAACCCAGCCGCCGCCACCCGTTCGCGCGATGCAAGCTCGACAGGCGCCGCGCAATCTCGAGCTCGTGACCCGACAGCGCTCGCGACAGATCCTGCACGTAGCGATCGATCTCGCCGCTGCTCACCGATTCGAGCGAGCGACAACCCAGCGCCGCTGCGTCAGCCACGTCGCTCTGACGTGTTTCGCCAACGCGCCCCTGATCCGCCGCATTGCGAATTTCGTTCTCGCACAGCGCCTCGGCCTCAGTTCGCCACTCTGCGAGTTGCGCGTTCCACGAACGTTGAGAGGCGTCGTAGGACGCCAGTTCTTCAATGTCGATGGAACCCCGCGGCAACGCAGCCAGCAGTGTGCCCTGCCCCTCCGCGAGCAGCGCTTCGAGTTGGTCTGCCCCGGTGTGAGTGCCCAGCTGATCCAACAACGTTCGCGTGGCCTCGAACAACCAGGCGTCTTCGCGATCGACCGTGCACACGAGCGTGCATATCTCCTCGCCATCCTCGATCGTTTCAGCCTTCGGCAGCGCGGCGCTCACGAGCGCGCGCATTTCTCGCACGGTGTGCTGCTTCGCCAGTGCCAGCCAATCTGCCTCGTCCTCGGGAATGGCGACGCGCGCGACGAGCTCAGCTTGGCTCCACGACACCTCACCCGCCGCCAGCGCGCTCCGCAGCTGCGGCAACACCTCGAGACGCCGTGCCAGGCAGCGCGCCGCTTGCACCCAGCGCGCACCCCGCTCGCAACGCTCGAGCGCATACGCAGACAGCGACGAAAACCCGAGCTCGAAGTGCCCACCGCGACCCAATACTTCGAGCGCTTGCCCGAGCCTCAATCTCGCTGCCGCATCTTGGGTGCACAGCGCGGCCAACTCAGCATCGAGCCTCACCACTTCGCCCCGAGCCAACATCCGCTTCTACTAACCTAATACTGATCATTTGTCCAGCTTCCGGGACCCCTTGTGCCTATTTTTTGCGGACGGAATGCTGAGGCGATGCGCTCGAGCCGACGGCTCCGGCGCCTGACATTGCACCGCGTTTGGCAGCATGCGCACCCTCGGAGCAAGGTACGGCAATGGGCGGGCGTGATGGTGGTGGAGTTCCGGTGGAAGGTGATCAACCGCCAAACGTTCCGGCCGAGGTCGAGCATTTGGCAGCCTGCTTTCTAACCGCCGCTGATTCAACCGTACCCGGACTCATTCAGGGCCTCTATCTGACCGGATCGGTGGCGCTCGGGGACTTTCGCAGCCACTGCAGCGATGTGGACTTCGTGGCCGTGTCCGAACATCGTCCCGATCGTGCTGAGTTGAACGGCCTTGCGGCTGCGCATGAGGCTGTCGTCCGCAGAGATCCGACGTTTCATTTCGAGGGTACCCACGTGAAGTGGTCGGATCTGCGTGCGGGGCCGGCCGCTTGCGCACCGGCTCCGTTCATCCATGAGGGTTGCTTCAGTCCATCCGGAACCTTCGCCATTGACCCAGTCACCTGGCATGAGCTGGCTGACCATGGACTGCCATTACGCGGTCCTCCGATCGCTCGCGTGCCGGTCTGGCGAGACGATGCCGCCTTGCGCGCTTGGACTCTCAGAAACTGGGTTGAGTACTGGATACCCTGGATATCCCAGTATCGCGAAGGTCCATCCGCGCTGGACGCACGCCCCGAGCTCGTATGCTGGGGAGTGCTGGGTGTTGCGCGTCTACACTACACCGTCTCCACAGGCTGCATCGTCTCGAAGACACGCGCGGGACAATACGCGCTGCAAGCGTTCGAACGTCGCTGGGAGCGGATTGTTTCGGAGGCTCTCCGGTTGCGTGCGGCTCCGACGCTTGCTTCCGACTACGGCGACCTTTCCCAACGC
>JAYWEH010000208.1:0-12168 GCA_043780025.1 Deltaproteobacteria bacterium | reverse complement strand
CTTGCGCGCGGCTACGAAAAGCTAGAGCTCCTCGTCGAAGGATGGGTCGCTGCAAAGTTACAGCTACGCAGCGATCAAGGATGAGCGTGTACGAACAGCGACGCAAACTGCACGAAGGCTTCCAGTGACGGCTGTTCGTGTGACGTGCACGAACTGCACCCGTCCGCCGCGATTTAGCTTTTGCTTCGCGTCCAACGGAACTGCAGCTCGAGCTCTTCCGCGTCGCCGGATACTTCGTGCTCGACGGAGAGCTCGGGCTCCTCGGGCACCGAGAAGCGGCCTAATCGCCGATGGGGATCATCACGGACATCGCGCTCGAGGCGTGCACTTTTTCGGCCCACGCCTTGTCGAGCAGGCAGGCACCGAGCCGCGTGTGCGCCAGCTCCTCCGGGTTGAGCCGCACCTGGGAGAGCTCACCCTGCGGCCCGAATTCGAGTTCGAGGGTGTTGTTGCCCTTCGGGACGGCCTCGTCTTCGGAGCATTTGCGGAGCCGAGAACGCAGCTCGCCGAGCGACGCGTTGACGAGCTGTACCCGGTTGTCCTGCACGACGGCGCCGCCCGTCGCCGCAGGTTCCCCGCTCGAACCGCCCAGCTTGCCCAAGAACAGGCCAAATATGATCGCCGCCGCCGGCACCAACACGGTTGGCACCATGGCCAGCTGACGCTTGCGCTTCTTGGTTTCGCGCGCCTGGCGATCGCGTCGCGTGTGCTCTGTACCCGATAGCGGCTGCTCGGTGAGCAGACCGCTCACGAACGCAGGGGCGCGCGATTCGAGCGCCGGTGGCGCGGAGGGACGTTCAGGTTCACGCGCTGAACGCGGGGGCCGGCTCGAGCGCTGCACCGCGCGCGTGAGACGCGCAATTTGAGCCCAGTCTGCCGCGGAGTTGTTGCGCACCAGGCGCGACAGCTCGTCCGCCAGGACCTCGTCACTCTGCGTCTGCAATGGCGTCAGCTCCGCGCACAATTCGAGGCACGTCTGCAGCCGTTGTAGTGGATCCTTGGAGAGGGCCCGCATCAAGACAGAGTTGGCCCGGTCGCAGTGCTCCCAGCCGGGCATCAAGAGCGGCGCCGGAGTGAGCTGCAACACCCGCTGCAACGTCTCGGGGATGGAACGCCCGCGAAAGGGATTGGAGCCCGAGAGCAGGCGGTACAAAAGCAACGCCATGGAGTACGTGTCCCCCTGCTCCGTCGGCGGCCCCCCGCGCGTGATCTCCGGCGCTGAATAGCTCATGCGGGTCTGAAAGAAGCCGAGCTGCGATTCAGCCTCGGCGGCCACGTCCTCCAGGCTGGCGAGCCCGAAATCCGCGATCTGCGGTTCACCCGAGCTCGGCAAGTGAATGCAGCCGAGCGTGATGCGACCGTGCACCAGCGGACCGCTGGGGCGGCCGTGGCAATGGTGCAATGTCGTGAGCAGCCGGCGAGCGACATAGAGCGCGAGCTGGGGTGGGAAGGGCCGCTGCTTGCGGCCGAAGTATTCACACAGCTGCGCCAGGTCCATACCCGGCACGTGCGCGTAGGCCGCCACCAGGTGGGGGCCCAAGAACCCAAAATTCAGGAGCGAGACGACTCCGGAGTGGCGCAAGTGCGTGAGCGCACTGAGCTCATCGAGCAGCCCAGCGACGTTAGGGCTCTCCTCCTCTCCGAGGTCATGCAGGAAATGCTTGACCAATACGGCCGTGCCGGAACCGTCACGGTGCTCATCTCGCGCAATGTAGGTGCGGATGAGCTTCTTTTGGTCGAGCTGCCAGAGGACTCGATACCGATCCAGCACGAGGCTGTTTTCCAGGCTCGTGCGCGAAGCTTCGTTTCGATACGTGACCAAGCGTTGTCGTCCGGGAGGAGCCCACTGGGTCGGCGGGCACAAACCCCGTCGAGCAGAACGGCCGGCGCCTGAAGGTGCTTAAACGCGGCGTCCCTGTTTTGGGGCGCCAGCCATGCGGCCGAGCATCACCCCGCGCGGCTTTGCGACAAGCGTACGTCCATCCATACTGCGAGCGCCAGGACCAATCCGCGCGCGATGAATTTGTGCTCCGGGCTGACGGCCAATAACGTCATTCCGTTCAGCAGCATGGCCATGATCAAGGCGCCGAACAGCACCCCCACCACGGTGCCCTGGCCGCCCTTGAGGCTCGTGCCTCCGATCACGCAGGCGGCGATGGCGTCGAGCTCCATGAGCTGCCCGGTGGTCGTGGTGGTCGCTCCGCCGAACGCGGTTTGCAAGAAGCCGGCGAGGGCCACGATCAAACCCATGATCGCGAACGCACCGAGCACGACTTTCTTGACCGGAACACCCGCGACGAGCGCCGCCGCCTCGTTGCCGCCCACCGCGTACAGGTAGCGGCCCAGCTGGGTCTGCGTCAGCAAGATGTGCACTGCGAGCGCGACCAGGCCCAATAAGAGCGCCGCCAACGGCACGCCTTTGTATTGATTCATCACCAACACGAACAAGCCAATCACCTGGCTCGACAGGAACCAACGCAGGAAAATCAGCTCCCCGTCGCTCTCGAAGCCGCGCGAAACGCGGCGCCGGTGACCGCGCCACATCCCGAGGCCGATGAGGAGGATGCAGAGCCCGCCCGTGGAGAGGCCGCTCACCTTGGGCAGATTGAAGGTGGTGAGGATTGAGTACAGGTTCGATCCCGATCCAGAGACGACCGGCACCGTTTCGCTGGCAATCACCAGCCAATGCACGCCCTTGAAAATCAAGAGCCCGCCCAGCGTGATGATGAACGCCGGCACGCGTTCGCGGATGATGATCCAACCCATGCCTGCGTACAGAATCACACTGAGCAGCGTGGCGACGGCGAGCGCCGGCAAGGCAGACCAGTCGTGATTGACGATCAACACAGCAGCCGTCGCACCCACGAGGCCCACGCCGCTACCGACGCTCAAATCGATGTGGCCCGGCAGGATGATCAGCAACATGCCGAGCCCGAGCACGGCCGTGGCGGAGAGCTCGATGCCGAGCTGAGCCATGTTGCGCGCGGAGAGGAAGCGGGGGTCCCGCGTGTAGAAATACGCGGCGATCAGAACCAGCGCGATCAGTAGCGAAAAATCGCGCAAAGCAATGCGTTTATCCATTTGTGCCAACGCTCGAAGCGGCCCTCTTGGCCATGGCCGAACGAAGCAAGTCGGCCTGGGTGACATTGGCGGCTTCAAAAACGCCACCCATACGGCCTTCGCTCAACATCGAGATCCGATCCGCCAAGCCCATGAGCTCCGGGAGCTCGCTCGACACCAGCACGACGGCCAGCCCCTGGCTCGTCAGCTGGCGGACGAGCGCGTAGATCTCACTTTTTGCACCGATGTCGATGCCGCGCGTCGGTTCGTCGAGCAGCACGACCTTCGGCTTGGTGAGCAGCGCTCGGCCGAGCACCACCTTTTGCTGGTTGCCCCCGGACAAAGTGCCGACATTGACCTCTAGCGATGCGGCTTTCACCGACAGCGACTTGGCCATCTCACGGTTCTTCGTCAGCTCGAGATCGGCGTCCACGAAGCCTATGATCGATGAAAATGAGCCGAGCGCGGAGAGCGACATGTTGAAGCCGACCGCGGCGTCGAGACAGAGCCCGTAGCGTTTGCGATCTTCCGTCACCAGCACCAGGCCCTCACGCACGAGTTCGGGGGGCTCGAGCTCGGAGACCTCGCGCCCGGCGATGCGCACGCTGCCGCTCGTGCGGTGCCCCCAACAGCCGAAAAGATGCATCAAGAGCTCGCTGCGGCCGGCCCCCATGAGCCCGCCTATCCCGAGCACCTCACCCGCGCGGACCGCAAAGCTGATGTCGGAGAGGCGCGCCGGCTCGCCACGGCGCGGAGCCACGCTGAGCTTTTCGACGCTGAACAGTACTTCGCCGAGCTTGCCCTGGCGCGCCGGAAATAGCTCCGTCACCTTGCGCCCCACCATGTGCTCGACGATGGCCGACTCCGTCGTATCCCGTGCCGCCGCCGTAAAAACGCTCTGACCGTCGCGCAGGACGGTGATGCGATCGGCGAGGTGGAACACTTCGTCGAGCTTGTGTGAAATGTAGATGCAGCTCACGCCCGCCCGGCGCAGCTCCACAATGATACCGAGCAGAGCCTTGACCTCGCGATCGCTGAGCGCCGAGGTCGGTTCATCGAAGATCAGAATGCGCGCGCGTTTGGCGAGCGCCCGGGCGATCTCCACCAGCTGCTTCTGACCCATGCCGAGCTCACGCACGCGCGCGGTCGGGTCGATGTCCAGATTGAAACGTTTGAGTACGCTCTGCGTGTCCACGTACATCTTGTCGTGGTTGACGAATCCGAAACGGCTCGGCTCATGGCCGAGGAACACGTTCTCCGCCACCGTCATCTCGTCGATCAGCGCGAGCTCCTGGTGGATCACCGCGATGCCCGCGGCCTCGGCGTCGAGAATGGATTCGAACTGGACGCGCTTGTCGTCGACGAAGAGCTCGCCTTCGATGGTGCTCTGTCCGAGCACGCCGCCCAGCACCTTGATGAGCGTGGATTTGCCGGCGCCGTTTTCGCCGCACAGCGCGTGCACCTCGCCCTCAGTCAGCTGAAAGCTCACGTTCGTGAGGGCGACGACACCGGGATATCGCTTGGTGATCGCGCGCGTCTCCAGAATCGGTCCGGGCATGACGTCGGAGACGCTTCTACGTCAAATCGGAGCCCCCTCCCAAAAGAAAACGGCTCCCGGGCAGCTTCGCGCTACCGAGGAGCCATTTCACGCCGCGCTGCGTAGCGCGAGCGGCGCGGGTCAGCCGCCCTTGAGGGCCAGCTTGATCAGCTTGTCAAACGCCGGGAACGGCTGCGCGCCGCTCACGAAGAAGCCGTTGACCGTGAAAGCGGGGGTGCCGCTCACACCGGCCTGTTTGGCCACTTCCATGTCCTTCTCGACCTGGGCTTTGTGTGTGTGATTGTCGAGCGCCGCCTTGAAGCGACCCACGTCGAGCCCGAGCTCCTCGGCGTACTTGTCGAGGTCGGGCCGCTTGATCGCCTGCTGATTGGCGAACAACTTGTCGTGAAACTTCCAGAACGCCTTGTTACCGCCCTGGGCGAAGGCCTCCTGAGCGGCCTCCGAGGCGAGAGGCGCATCCGCGTGGAAAGCGAGCGGCATGTGGCGCCACACGACCTTCACGTCTTTCGGATACTCCTTCAGGATCTGCTCGACCGTCGGGGTGACGCGGCTGCAGTAAGGGCACTGGAAGTCCGAGAACTCCTGGATCACGACCTTGGCGTTTTCCGGACCCTTGTAGGGGTTGTCGCGGCCGGGGGCCGGAACGACCTTCTTCTCGGGTTCGGCCGGCGCCTTCGCCGTCTTCATCAGCTCGCCGAACACCTTGTCGCGGGGCACGCCCCGAGCAACCAGCGCCTTGGCGGCGGCCAGCTGCACGTCGATGATCTCCTTGAACTTCTCGTACGGTTGCGCGCCCGAGAGGCGACGGCCGTTGACGAAGAAGTGCGGCGTACCGCGGGCTTCGTAGTCCGTAGCAATTGCCATGCTCTCGTTGATCTTGGCCGCGTATTTGCCCGAGTCGATCGCCGCTTTGGCTTGAGCCCAGTTCAGGCCCAGCTTCTTGGCGATTTCCTCGAGGCCCGCGTCTTCGAGATTCTTCTGACCTTCGAACAGCGCGTCGTGAGCGGCCCAGAAGCCCTTGTCGCCGTTCTTCTCGTAAGCGAAACGCGCGAGGTAGGCGGCCGGCTTGGCGCGCTGGTGAAACGGCAGCGCGTTGTCCTTCCACACCACGCGCACGTCGTTCTTGTATTCTTCCAAAATCTTCGCCGTGGTCGGCAGGACCCGGGTGCAGAAGGGGCACTGGAAATCGGAGAACTCGACGATCGTGACGAGCGCGTCCTTGGGGCCCTTGACCGGGTCGTCGTCGGCGACGGGCACCTTCCAGATGTTGGTGTCCTCAGGCGGCGGCGCTTGGGGCTTCTGCTCCTCGGTGGGCGTGAAGTTCTTCTTGGTCAATTCGAGGGAGATCTTGCCCTTGGAGACGCCCGTCTTGGCCAGCGCGGCGCCAGCGGTGAGCTGCTCGTCGATCACCTCTTTGAACTTCTCGAAAGGCTGCGCACCGCTCAACGCCTTGCCGTTGATGCGGAAATGCGGCGTACCGCGCGCGCCGATCTGCTTTGAAAGCGCGAGGTCCTTGTCGACCTTGCCGGCGTACTTCTTGGCGTCAAACGCCGCCTTGAACTTCGCTGCATCGACCCCGGATTCGGTGGCCCATTTCGAGAGATTCTCGGGCGTCAGCTCCTTCTGGTTGGCGAACGCCAGATCGTGAAACTTCCAGAAGTCGCCACCCAGAGCTTGCACGGTCGCGCCGGCTTCGTGCGCCGGGCGAGCGTTCTTGTGGAAGGGTAGCGGGTTGTGCTTCCAGACGATGCGGACCTTGTCCTCGCCGTAATCTTTCTTGATCCTCGCCATCGTCGGATTGACGCGCGAGCAGAAGGGGCACTCGAAGTCGCTGATCTCGACGATCGTGACGGGCGCATCGGCCTTACCCCAGGACGGATCCTCACTGGTGATGGGGATGGGTGAGCCAGCGTGGCCGTCGCTGCCTCCCTTTTTGGCCACTTCGGCACTCATCTCCAGGCCGGCGCCTGAGTGGTTGATGGCGTACATCAGCAACATCCCGGTCAAAAAACTCAGGAGGAAGCCGACGACAGCGGTTCCTTGTTTCATCTTAGATTCTCCTATTTTCTTCAGTCTCTGAAACCCGCCCAAGGGGGGGTTGTCTAGCGAGGCGCCACCCCGCGCGGGAAGGACTCCCGCGGCAGCGCCGCCTCACGGTAATGTGGCAATGGACAGGGGTTCTCAGGTACGCGGCAAACGCGCACCGGAAGCCCCCGGATTACGGCTCTATCGCTTTCCGGAGCAGCCGCCAGCAGGCGGCCGATAGACGGAGCCGCCAGCAGGCGGCCGATAGACGCAGAGCGGATGGCCACGACGCGCCGCCAAGCCCTCGATCACGGGGAAGCCGAAGGACAAGGGCGGGCTGCGCCGCGGCAGAGCAAGGCGGTCCGCTGCCGCGCCGGACGGACGCTCGCTCGACCCGGCAACAACAGGTAGCGGCTGGCCAGGCTCACGTTCGTCGACCGTGATGGCCACGCCGCCAAACTCGGGACCGGAGAGCTTCCAACCGAGCCACGCCGCTAGCACGTCGCACGGCAGTTCTTCGACGCGCCCCCCTCGCGCTTCGGGAACCTCGGGACGCGCACCCACGGACGCGCCCATGGGATCGCACATCGGCGCTTCAACCGTGGCGTCCGAAGGCGGCTCCGGCAAATCGGGCGCGGGCATCGCGGCCGCTCCGGCGCGCCCTGAGAGCAGCACCAGCAGCGCCGGCAACAGCAGAGACAAGAGGCGACGCACTGGCCCACGCGAACCGAGCAGCCCGGAGGCAGCGTACGAGAGGCGCGTGAAAAGAAGCATCGCGGAAACCGACAGGCAGTCTACCCGAGAACGCTCCCCGCTCAACCCCGAGTTCCGTTACGGCCCAGTGTCGGACTGACGGCGCGGCGCAGAATTTAGCCGGGCGGATCCGACACGGTTACCATCGGCGATCATGACTGTCGAAGGCCGAGAAGCGAGTGGCGATAGCGAATCTAAGGGTTCGATATCGCTAGAGAAGAGCGAAAGTCCGCGCCGCGGCGTGGGGATCCCGGGGTTCAGCGGCCCACGCGAATTCGGCCGCTTGCTGCTGCTCAAGGCCATCGCTCGGGGGGGGATGGGCGAGGTTTACCTCGCCGCCATGGGGGATATCGAAGGAGCCGAGCGGCCCTGTGTAGTGAAATTGATCCGGCGAGAGCACCGCGAGGACGCCTCGTTCCTGGCGCGGTTCCTGGATGAGGCGCGTATTCAGGCGCAGATGCAGCACCCCGGTGTCGCCCAGGTGCTCGAGGCGGCGATCGACCCCGACGGGCAGCCGTACGTCGTGGTCGAATACGTGCCCGGTCGGGATCTGTCCGAGCTGCGGCAACGCGCGGCTCAGTTGAAGCTGTCGGTTTCCTGGTCGGACGCCGTGGCGCTGATCGCGTCGATCGCCGACGCCCTGGCTCACGTGCACGAACGCACGGATCCGGCAGGCAAACCCCTCGCTGTCGTGCATCGAGACCTGAGCCCGCAAAACATCATGGTGTCGTATGTCGGCGACACGAAGTTGATCGACTTCGGCACGGCCCGGGGCGAAAACCGCCGCTGCCAGACCATCAACGGCATCGTGTTCGCGAAGCCTGGCTACGTGGCGCCGGAAGTGGCCGCCAACAATCCGGGCGGGGTCGGCGCGGATCTGTATGCGCTCGGCATCGTGCTCTGGGAGCTCGTGGCTGGGCGGCGCTTTCTACAAGGCGACAGTCAGGAGCACCTGGCGGCCGTGGCCAAGGGCGAACGGACGCCGCCAGCCCTCTCCCTCTGGCTGGCTTTGCCCCGCGAGCTGGACGGTATCGTCAGCCGGCTCACCGCGCCTCGCATCGAGGATCGCTTCGCGTCCGCCCGCGAAGCGCGTGACCGGCTGCTCGAGCTCTTGCAACAAGCGCCGGGCCTGGCCAACGGCGAGCGCAGCGTGCAATCGCGCATTGCGCAGCTGATGTTGCGCCTCTACCCCGCAGAGCCCGCGCGCTCGCGCTCGGAATTTGCGGAGCTGGTCGCGGATGCACGCAAAAATGGCGGTGCCCGCCCAGAGTGGACCGGCTCGCCTCGACCGGCGGTCGTGGAAGGCAAAGAGCAGATCTTTTCGGGCACGCGCTATCGCCTCGTGCGCGAGATCTCGCACACGCCGATGAGCGTCGTGTACGAAGCCCAACACCTCGATCTCGGGCGAACTGTCGCGCTCAAGGTGCTCGATCGGCAGCGCTGCAGGAGCACCGAAGCGGCCTCGCGCTTCCGCCACGAGGCGCGGGTGGTGGCTCAGTTGCACCACGACAACCTGGTGCAGATCCATGATTTCGGCGTCTCCACCGACGGGCGGCCCTACTACGCAATGGAATACCTGGTCGGCGAAACGCTGGCGGCGCGCGTGTCTCGGCAGGGTCGCTTGCCGTGGCAGGACGCCGTGGGCCTCGGCATCCAGGCCTGCCAGGCGCTCGAAGCGGCTCACGCTCTCGGCATCGTGCACCGTGACATCAAGCCCGCCAATCTCTTCATCACCGAAAATGGCCAGCTCAAGCTGCTCGACTTCGGCATCACGCAGTCGGAGGTCGAGCCGCGACGCGACAGCGGCGAGAGCCTGAGCCTGATTGGCACCCCGGAATACATGGCGCCCGAACAGATCGGCGAATCGGTGGTGGATGGCCGCGCGGACATCTACGCCCTGGGCGCCGTATTGTACGAGCTCATCACTGGTTTCCTGCCGCACGGGGGCGCCAATACCGTCACGTTGCTCGACAACAAGGTGCACGAAAAGGTCAAGGCGCCGAGCCAGCGCGTCAAGAAGCTGCGGCTGCCGCGCTATCTGGATCGCGTCCTCTTGACCGCGCTCGCGACCGATACGAAGGACCGCTACGACAACGTCACCGGGTTGCGCCAGGATCTGGTCTGGATAAAGGGCGGCGTTGAGCGCGGCCGCGTGCGCCGGCAGCGCTGGCTGGTCAGTGGTGCCGCCTTTGCGTCCGTGTGCGCCGTACTCGGCGTGCTTGCGTTCGACGGCTTGCCCGACGAGCAAGACACCGCGCTCGTCGAAACCTCCCAGGCGCTGCAGGCGAGCGTCGATACACCGACCGAACCCACAGCCCAGCCCACTCCCGCTCGAGCGCCCACCGAAACCGGCGAACCCGAGCCAACCGACGGCGAAATCACGGCTGCGGTCGCCCTCGAGCCGGAGCTGCCCGTCGCCACGCCCGCGGCTCCGCCGCTCGTCGCCGCCGCACCCGAATCACCCGCCCCCGCGGCGCCGAGCCCCGCCGTACCGGCAGCTGCTCCCGTCGTGGCGAAGCCGGTCGACAACGCGCTCGAACACGCCCTGGCCAACGCCGAAAGTCTGATCGGGCACAACAACCTCAAGGCCCTCGAAGCGTTCCGGCGCCTCGGCGAACGCCACGCGGACGAGCCGCGCGTACTCGAAGGCTGGTCCCGCATTGCCGCGCGGACCAAATGGTGGGGAGAGTCCCTCGAGATCGCGGAGCGTTGGGCCACCGTCGATCCGTCACAAGCCTCCGTCGTGCACCTGGCCAGGACTCAGAAACGGCTCGGCCAGGTCGAAAAAGCCATCGGCACGCTCAAGGCCTTCCTGGCTCAGCACCCCGAAGCGGATCAGGCCGTGAGCTTGCTGCATATCTACGCCGGCACATCGCTCGCGATGAACTAATCCGCCGGTTCCAGTGAAGCGATGGGAATTTCGAATGCCCCGGCTGGGGCGAGGGCATCGAAATTCCCGCCTTTGCTACCGATTTGAACCGGCTCCCTCCTCTATCTTGGCCTCGATTCGATCGAATCGAGGGCCCTAGCGGGCGCGGGCGGCGACGTCGAGGATTCGGGCGAGCGCGGGCTTGCCCTGGCTTTTTCGATCGAACAGGAGCGGATAGTTCGTGCGCCTGCTCGGCCAGTAGTTGAGCCAGCTGTAGCCATCGTGAGGGCCCCAGAAGGTCACGCGAGTCACCGGGCGTTTGAGAAAAATTTCGAACAGCCGCGCATATTGCTCGGCTTGACGATCGAGCACGTCTTCTGGGCAGCCCTCGCGATACGGATCAAAGTCGACGGTGACCGGGCGCGCGGCGAGGTCGGCGCCGCTATTTTGCCGGCGCACCACGTCGACATCCAGCTCCGTGATCATCACCTTTAACCCCAGCGCCGAGTAGGCGTCGATGGCGCGCTCAATCTCGTCGAACGGAACCTGATCCAGTTGCCAGTGCCCCTGGATGCCCACACCATCCAGCCGCACCCCGGACGCCTGCAGTTCTCTGAGCAGACGCAACGTGCGCTCGCGCTTGGCGGGCCGCTCGATGTCGTAGTCGTTGTAATACAGCTCCACACCGGGGTCGGCTTCCTGCGCGAACTCGAAGGCTTTTTGTAGATAGTCCGCGCCAATGGCCGCGAGCGCCGGCGTCTCGCGCAAGAAATCCCCGTCGTCGGTGATCGCTTCGTTGACGACGTCCCAGCCCTGGAGCTTTCCGCGATAACGGCCGGCAACGGCGTGGATGTGCTCACGCATTTCGCCCAACGCGAGCTCGCGCGAGGTGCCGGGTTTGAACATCCACAGCGGAGCCTGGCTATGCCAGACCAACGTGTGGCCCACCACCTGAGCGCCGCGTTGTCGCGCAAAGTCGACGAGCGCATCGGGCGCGCCAAAGTCGAACTTGCCCCGCTCCGGCTGGATCAGCCCCGCTTTCATGCAGTTCTCGGGCGTGAGCACGTTGAACTGACTGGCCACGAGCTCGGTCTCTACCGCGTCGAGGCTGCGCGGCAGGGTGCCACCCACGGCGCAACCGATCTGCATGCGGCCCGCGAAGGCCTGTGCCAGCGAACGAGAGCTCATGCGGCTCCCTGTATCACGTCTGCGAGCCGACTCGAACCCAATCCGCTTCAGCCGCATCCCCGCTCGCCTGCCGCCCGAGCAACCGCTCCACGGTCTCGAGCAGTGCGGTCGGCCCATACGGCTTCGGCAGAAACTCCGCCCGAGCCTCGTCAAAACCGTGTTGATCGAGCACGCCCGCCGTGTAACCGGAAGTAAACAGCACCCGCACGGAAGCCGCGCGACCATGCAGCTCGCTCGCCAGCTCCGGGCCATTCATGTGTGGCATTGCGACATCGGTGATCAACAGGTCCGGGGCTGACTCGCGATCCACCTGTGCGAGCAGCTCGCGCGGATCGCCGAACCCGCGCGCCCGATAACCTTGGGCGCGCAACACATGAACCGTGAGATCGAGCACCGCCGGATCGTCGTCGCACACGGCAATGCGCGCGTTCGTGGCGAGGCGGCCGGGCAAGATCGCCGAATCGCGAGGCGGACGCGGGTCCTCTGAAGCAACGACCGGGGCCGGCTCGGCATCCGCGACACAAGGAAAACGAATCTCGAAGCGCGTGCCACGCCCTGGTTTACTCGTCACATGAATGGCGCCGCCCGCGCGCATCACGATCGCGTGCACCGTGCTGGTGCCGAGGCCCGTGCCCTTGCCGACCGGCTTGGTCGTAAAATACGGCTCGAACAGCTTGGACAAAGTGTGTTCATCCATGCCTTGCCCGGTGTCTTC
>JAYWEH010000207.1:0-5118 GCA_043780025.1 Deltaproteobacteria bacterium | reverse complement strand
CGCTACAGCGCCTTCGGGTCACGCCCCTTCCAGAATTTGCTCGAAGACGTTCACCATCGTTTCGAGCTGATCGATCTCGACATATTCCGCGTCGGTATGCGCGACAGAGATGGAACCGGGCCCGAGCACCACCGACGGGATGCCGGCGGCGGCAAATAGACCGGCATCTGTCGCGAAGGCCACGCTGCGCGGATTCGGATCACAGCCCACGCGCTCGAGCGCGCGCTGGCACACCCTCGCCACGTGCTCTGTCGGCGCGGTAAACAGCGGCGTTTTCCCCATGCGCAGCTCGCTGAGCTCGACCTGCCCGAGCCCTCGAGCGGACAGCGCGCCACGGATCTCGGCACTGATGCTGTCATGATCGTCGCCCGGCACCGTGCGGCGATCCATACATAGCCACGCGCGATCGGGTACGATGTTGGGCGCCAATCCACCGCCGCAGAGACCGATCGAGAGCGTCGGCGCGCCGAGGCCGGGGTGTTCACGCTTCGAAAGCTGGGCGCCAAGCTCGTCTAAACAGGTGATGGCGCGAGCGAGCTCGACGATGGCGTTGTGCCCGCGGCTCGGATCGGAGCTGTGGCAGGCCCGCCCATTCGCGACGACGCGTGCAACAGCCGTACCCTTGTGCGCATTGACGAGCCGCAGCTCGGTTGGTTCAGTCGCGATCGCCCAATCGACGCGCGCGCTGCCGAGGTGCGCTAGCACATCCGCGACACCGATGCTGCCGCTGCTCTCCTCGTCCGCTTCACCCACGATGACCACGTTGCGGCCGAGCGACCCCCGCGCGAGCACGCGCGCCAGCGCCGCCATCAACGCCGCCATCCCAGCTTTCGTATCGCAGCTACCGCGCCCGAGCAGGCGCCCTCCCCGCACGACCGGGTCAAACGGATCGATGATCATATTGTCGACCGGCACCGTGTCGAGATGCGAGGCCACGAGCAGTGTCTCCGTGGCCTTCGCGCTGCGCGCCTCTCCGACGACGCTGCGCCGCGTGCCGGATCCGATCACCACGCTGTCGACGCGCAAGCGCCGCAGCTCTTCGTGCACGCATTCGGCGTAGCGCGCTTCACCGATCCAGGCGCTGTCGATGTCCGTCCGCCCCATGGGATTGACCGATGGAATGGCCACATAGTCTCGCAAATAACGAACGGCCGGCGAGTGCGACATCGAGACACGCTACGCCCGAGCACAGGCACTCGCAACCTCAAAACAGCCCATCGGGCGCCTCAAAATAGGTCTAGTAGCTGCTCTACTTGTTGCCTTGGCAATGCATACGTGGCGTTTACCGAGCCGTGGCGCGCGTAATAAATGCTCGCGTCCTGGAACGAATCACGGCTGCCCACGCTGAAGCGCAACGGCGGCATTCCCACATTTTTTGGAGATTGGCGTTTGATCACGCCGGACAACACGGGCCGCTTGAGGCCTTCGCCGCCCGTGGGAGCGCCGGGGTGCACCGCCGCTTCCGGCCGCAGCGCCTCGAGCGCCTCCACCAGCTCGTCGATCCGGGAAGCGTCGAACCCGGCCGAGGCCTTCTGCACGGTGAGTTGCCCGGCAACCCGCTTGAGCAGCACGTTGCCGCGCCCTTCGGCCGCCAGCGTGACCTCCGCGATGGACTCGCGATCGGCGGAGAACACGGAGCGATCGAGCAGCCAGGTACCAAGGACGCGATCCAGTGATCGGTGCACGACGAAAACGCCGGGATCGCGATCCACGCTGGCGTAGAAGCCGCCGGGAGCGCTGCGGCCCAAAGTCAGCACGCGTTCGATCGGTTGCGCGTTGACGGTGACGTTCAAGCGCACCACCGCACGCGGCTTGTCGAGGCCGAACCCCTTGGACGCACTGTCCTCCACCCAGCGCAGCGCCCGGAGCGATCGCAACTCATCGATGAGCCGTATCGCGAGCCCACCGTCAATCGCGTAGCCCTTCGGCAGCACCAGCTCGAGGCCCCCTTCGGGGCTGCGCTCCAGCGTTTGCTTCACGCTGCCGTAACTCACACTCACGCCGGCCACGTCACGGATCGGGTAGTCGAATATCGTGGGCTGCTTCAAGAGCGTGGTGTCCGCGCGCAACGCCAGCGCCGCCTCCGCCGATACCTCGAGCACCGCACCGTCCGCCTCGCGCATCACATATCGCGAGCCGTCCGCGCGAACGGGGCCGACTTTGACGGTCTCGCGCGTCGGTTCGTCACCGGGGCGCGACGAGGACTCCAGGCTGATCAGGATGTTCGAGTACTGGTCGGCACCCGCCGGCTTGGCCGCTCCCGTGAGGGGCTCGGCCCGAATGCCCAATATACGCTGCAGTCGATCCGCCGCCGCTTCCGGATCGAGCGGCGTGTTCTCGGCGCCTCGGAGCACGAATCCTTCACCGCTGCGCGCAAAATCGAGCGTCCGTTCGCCCTCGACGATTCGAATCGTATCCACCTCGTCCGCGGCGAAGCTGAATAATCCGTGATCGATGAAGGTGCTGGCGGGCTCGCGCAGCGCGAACAGTACGCTGGGCTCGATGCAGCCCGCCAAAGGCTCCGGCAGATGGCGAATCGCGATCGCCTTTTTCTCGTCGTCCGGGCACACGCCGCCCAGCTCCAGGCTAGCCTCCGGCTTGTCCGCGGCCGTGGGCAAGAGTGAGACGCGAATCGCAGCAGCGTCGACGCTGAGCGCGGCCTTGGCCACCTCCACTTCCAGGAAGGGCTCAGCCACCGCGCGCGCGAGCGCGATGAAGATGCGATCGATGGCGGTGCGTTCGGCGCGCTGCAGATCCTGCATTTCGTCGAATGCAAAACCATGACCCGTACGCTGGAAACGGCGCAGGCCCGCCGCGCTCGACAAGACGATCTGCCGTACCGAAGATTTGCCGTATGGCACGATCTGCCGGCCCCTGAACGCCGCGCCATCGACGAAGACTTCGTCGATCAGCGTCCTTTTGACCACGTACACGCTCCGGGTTCCGCCCTGGGGCGCTACTTCCACATAGCGAGAGCCCGGCGGCGATGCCGTCTCCTGGCCGAGCCGCAAATTGAAAGCCAGCTCGCCCATGTGCACGGAGACGCTGTGCTCCCCGAGGACCGCGCCCGGAGCACCGCTCTCGATGCCGAGCGGCAACGGGCCGTCGAGTTGCCGCTCCCAGGTGGCATAACGCAAACTGCCCAGCAGCTTCTCTACGGCGACCACGTCGGCATCCGTCTCGAATGGTTCGATGAGCCGAAACTCCTCCGCGCCAAATTCCGCTGAATCCGGCTCGGACACCTCGTCAGGTGGGAGCGCCGCCGCGCCAGGCTGGCCTTTTGCGGCATTGCGCACCAGGACCGTCTTCTGGGCTCCTTGCTGGATCTCGACGCGATCCACTTGCTCTTGCCGGAACACCGGGAGCAGGTGTTGCCGGCGCACCTCGAGCTCTGCGCTGCGCGGCACCCGGCGCGTCCAGATCACCGAGAACAGGGCCAGCAGCGCGCACACGACCAGCGCCAGGTTGACCCAACGGGCACGCGACAGGGTGCTCACCGAGTTGGCCTCCCCGACTCCTTTGCAGCGCTTCGCGGCCCCGAGCGGCGCCGCAACAAGATGATGGCACCGCAAGAGAGCGCAAGGCCCGGCAAGTACAGAAGCACATAGCGCGCCACCTGGCCCATCGATTGCTCCGTGAAACGCAGATCGACAGATCGCTCCGGCTTGGGATCGAGCGAAACCAGTGCGGGTCGTGACACCAGCCAGGAAACGGCGCTCTCCACGAAGCGGCGAGTCCCTCCCATGCTCTCGTCTTCCCAGGTGTTGCCGAGCAGCGGGCTCGCGCTGCCCATCACGACCAGACGGGCCCGCCGCTGATCCTTGCCCGAGGGCCCGAGCTCGGCCGTGGCCGCTACCACGAACGGACCCTCGGCGTCGTGCTTCATGTTGTCGAGGGCGACGTCCGGCGTGGCCAGCACACTGGCGTTGCTGATAGAAAATGCGCGGCCACTGGTGACGAGCAGCGCGGCCGCAGCGCCTCGGGTCTCCAAGCGCTGGCTGAGCTGTAGCGCGACGCGAAACCGCGCGCCCTCCGTGCCGACGAGCCCGCGCGTGAGCTCGTGCGGCTTCGGTTCCGCAAAAAACACCTCGCCACCTACGCCGATCGGCAACACCCGATCGGGCTCGCGCTCGAATACCAGCTCCGGCCGTAGCCCGATCTCGAAGGCGTCGAGCAACGGATCGAGCCCGCTCTGGGAAACACGGTTGTCCTCGCTGAGATTCGGCCCGGCGGCGATCAACAGGCTCTTGCCGCGACGCGCGAGGGTCAGCAGCCGATTTGCAGCCGCGTCGGTGAAGCTCCGGCCGGGCGCCGCGACCACGATGAGGTCGCATTGCTCGAGGGTACGCGCGCTTTCGACCGCCGTGAGATCGATCTGTCGGGTGACGTAGTTGTTCTTCTCGAGCATGTAGCGGAAGCCGCCGAGCCCGCTCGGTCCCCCGTCATCCAGATTCGGTTCGAGCTGCCCGCCGCTGAAACACACTTGCACCGAGTTGGGATCGAGCACCTGGCGCAGGCCCTCGGTGATGGCCTGTTCGAGCCTCGGCTGCACGGTCCCTCGCGCCTCGTCGTACAGCACGATGTCGTCCGCCGTGATCACCCAGCGCGCGTCGCCGCGCGCCACCACCAGCGCTGCATCGCTCACGAGCCGGCCCTGTTCGGCGCGGCCTTCCATCAAGCGGTAGCGGTTCTGGAGCGCCACAAACGTCGCGGGGTCTCGATCAGGGTCGACGTAGCGAACCTGTATCAAGCGCGATGCGGCCTGATACTGATCCAACAGCCGGCGCACGCTGCCGAGCTCAGGGTCCGCCTGGCTCAGAAAGACCAGGATCTCGATCGGCTCCGACAAGCCGGAAATCGTCTGCCGGCTGGGCGGCGAAAGCGTGTAGAGCCGAGACCGAGTGACGTCCCAGCGTTCATAGAAACGCGCCGCCATCACGTTCGCGCAGACCGTGATCAGCACGGCACCCAGGATGCCTGCGGCGCTCCACAGGCCGAGCGTTGCCCCGAGCCCACCGCCTTGCCGGGCGGGACGTCGCGAGAGCAGGCTGCTCCGTGGTGAAGTCGAAGGACGGCTCATCCCCATCGCCACGAATCGACAACTCGTCGAGTCAAGAA
>JAYWEH010000206.1:0-12187 GCA_043780025.1 Deltaproteobacteria bacterium | reverse complement strand
ATGCCGAGGCTGAGAGAGCAAAAGGCGGGAATTTCGATGCCCTCGCTCCAGCCGGGCCATTCGAAATTCCCATCGCTTCATTGGAACCGGCGTACTAGTTGTGCTCGACGCTGGCGTGCATCCATTTACCGAGCAGCGGAGAAAGCGCGAAACACACGACGGCCGAGCCGATGGCGATCAAGGCGATTTGCCCAAACACGTCGCCATACAGGTGGACGGTCGCACTCGGAGGCGGGATGACCTGCGTGGCCGCGCCCTCTTCACCGACGCCGGTGAGCTGTGCGATTAGTCCGGCAAGGAAATTCGAGAACGCGGTCGCGAGAAACCACGCCCCCATGACCGTGCTCACGATGCGGGCCGGAGAGAGCTTGGTTACCATCGACAAGCCCACGGGTGAAATGCAGAGCTCGCCCGTCGTGTGTAAGAGGTAGCCGAGCAGCAGCCACGAAACGTTCACCATGCCCCGTTGATCAGCGGCTTCGGCACCGTACCAGAGCACGCCGAAGCCGAGCCCGAGTTGCAGCAGCCCGAGCGAGAATTTCACGGGCGTCGTGGGTTCCCGGCCGCGCGCTCCCAGCCATGACCAGAGCAGCGTGAAGACGAGGCCGAACAGAATGATGAACACCGGGTTGGCGGCTTGGAACAACGACGCGGGGATCTCGGAGCCCCCCACGCCCATGCCGTCGTTACCGGGAGCGATGGTCCAGCTGACCACGTTGGCTTCGCGACTCGCCTCGCTGGTGGCTGCGGCGCGCAGCCCGTCGAGATCCGTCAGGGTGAACGGCGCGGTGGCGCCGTTTTGGTGGCCCAGTTGTTCCTGATTCAATGTCGGCAGGGCACGCAGT
The DNA here is from genome assembly GCA_043780025.1 of Deltaproteobacteria bacterium. GTDB lineage: Bacteria > Myxococcota_A > Polyangia > Polyangiales > Polyangiaceae > SZUA-265. The sequence continues at coordinate 11,342 of JAYWEH010000206.1, read as the reverse complement.
TCGGCGTTTTCGGTCTCCAGCGGGACGCGCAGCTGGAGCGCCTGCCCGACCTCGCTGGCCGTAACATTGCGCGCTTCGATCACGCGATCGACGTTGCGATCGGTGAAGTTGTTCACGGAGCTGCCGGCCTGCTCGAAGAACGCCCAGAACAGCATCGAGAAGAACATGGAGATCAGCACCACGAACATGCGCTCGCGCTCCACGCGAGCGCTCCGCACGGCGACGATCAACAGCCAGACGAAAGCCCCGCCACCAAACAGAAACAAGATCCCGCCTGCGATGTCGTTCCTCTGCACCAGGAGCGCGAATACCGGCACGGCGACTGCCACGCCCGCGTAGACAGGCCACACCGGGCGGCCTTTGGCTTGCTCCGGCGCGGCGCCGGCGCCTCTGGGTAGGCCGCCTCGCCCGAGCGCCACGAACGCGACAGCGGCCGCCAGCGTCAGCGACGCACCCACGAAGACGTTGATCGCGAGCTGATAAGGATTGTTTTGCAGAAACAGCATGCCGATCGCGGTGGCCAGCGCTCCGCCCGCGATCAACACCTGGGTCAACCGCACGGGTGCCACGAACACGGCCACACCGACCAACATGCCGAGCGTCGCCAGGCCGAAGCCATAGTGCCAGCCGTATGTTTCTCCCACGTAGCCGCAAACGAGCGGCGACATGGCGGCGCCCAGGTTGATGCCCATGTAGAAGAGGGTGAAGCCGCCGTCTCGCTTCGGGTTGCCGGCGGGATACAGCGAACCCACGATGGTCGAAATGTTCGGCTTGAAGAAGCCGTTACCTGCGATCAGCAGGGCCAGTGCCAGGTAAAAGCACAACTCAGTCTCCACCGTCATGCACAAGTGGCCAGCCGCCATCAGCAGGCCTCCCAGAACCACCGCACGCCGGGCGCCGAGCAGCCGATCCGCGAGCAGGCCGCCGATGAATGGCGTCGCATAGACGAGCGCCGTGTACGCGCCGTACACCGCATAGGCCTGCCCGTCGTTGAGCTTTAGAAAGCCCTTGATCATGTACAGGACCAAGAGCGCGCGCATGCCGTAGTAGGAGAAGCGCTCCCACATCTCGGCGAAGAACAACGTGAAGAGCCCGACTGGGTGGCCGAAGAGAGTCTCGCCAGGCTCTGAGGCCCCAGCCACCCCCGACGGAGCAGGACGCGGCGGATTCACCATGGCTTCTGTTTCCGATCCGCGCGGTGCCTACGTCAACTTCATTCCCCTGCGCCGAGGAATTGTCTGCGTTTGAGGGGCCTGTAGATTTCTGAGGCGCTGTGGATTTCGGGGAGCCCTGCGGACTAAGGGCCGCGCGAAGCCGCCCCGCTCGTACGGATGGCGATGCCGCGGTCTGCCAAATAGGCCTTGATCCCGGCCACCGTGTGGCTGCCGTAGTGCAACATCGAAGCCACGAGCGCCGCGTCCGCGTGCCCTTCCGTGAGCACATCATACAGATGCTGGCACTCGCCCCCGCCACCCGACGCAATGACCGGCAACGAAACGGCATCCGCCACGCGCCGCGTCAGCTCCACGTCGTAGCCCTGGCGGGTGCCGTCCGCGTCAATGGAGTTGACCACGATCTCGCCCGCGCCGAGCTCTTCGGCGCGGCGGGCCCATTCGATCGCGTCGCCGCCCTGGCGCAGGCGGCCGCCATGGATCACCACCTCGAACCCTGAAGGCAAGGTTGGGCTCACGGGGGCGCGCATCACGTCCATCGACAGCACGACGCATTGCGCTCCGAAGGCGCGCGAGGCTTCCGCGATCAGCTCTGGGCGCTTCACCGCGGCGGAGTTGTAGTTCACCTTCTCGGCGCCGGCCTCCAGCACGCGACTGGCGTCGCTGACGCTGCGCAAGCCTCCGCCCACTGAAAACGGAATGAACACCTGCTCGGCCACGCGCCGCACGACGTCGAGCAAGATGCCGCGCTCTTCATGCGAAGCCGTGATGTCGTAAAAAACCAGCTCGTCGAGGCCGTCGTCGTAATATTGCCGGGCCTTTTCGACCGGATCGCCGATGTCCACGGTGTCCACGAACTTGACGCTCTTGGCCAGCTTGCCGTCTCGCACGTCGAGGCAAGAAATCACGCGTTTGGTCAACATGCGGGATCCCAACGCGCAAAACGCTCGAGCACCCCGAGGCCGAGCGGGCCACTCTTTTCAGGGTGAAATTGCACGGCGGCGAAGTTGTCGCGCGCAAACGCGGAGACGAATTGGATACCGTGTTGGGTTGTCCCGAGCACGCTCTCGGTGTCGTCCGGGTCGAGGTAGTAGGAGTGCACGAAGTAGAACTCGTTTTGCGCCGGCACGCCCAGGAGCAGCGGGTGAGGCCGCTCTACCGAGAGCTGGTTCCAGCCCATATGTGGCACCTTCAGGCCCGCGCCGAGAGCCGGGAAGCGCCGCACCGTGCCTGAGCTGAAGCCGAGGCACTCCGTGTCGCCTTCCTCCGAACGGCTCAAGCTGAGCTGAGCGCCGATGCAGATGCCGAGGATAGGCGTACCGCGCCGCAAGGCCGCGTGCAGCGCCTGGTCGAGCCCGCGTTCGCGGAGCACGCTCATCGTGCTCTGGGCATGACCTACGCCCGGAAAGATGACGCGCTCCGCATGGGCGACTTCTTCGGCGCAAGGGCTGATGACCGACTTTACCCCCACGGCGGCCAGCGCGCGCTGCACCGACGTGGGGTTGCCCGCCGCGTAATCGACGATCGTGATCACTCGGCGGCCTGAGCGGGACGGACGGTTTTGGGTGGGAATCGTTCACCGTCGATCTGGGCAAGAAATGCAGCGACGGTCGTCGCCCCGAGCTCGCCCTTCTCGCGTGAACGCACGTTGATACCGTTGGATTCGACCTCGCGTTCACCGACCACGATGACGTAGGGCAGCTTCTGCAAGCTGGCCGCACGGATCTTGTAGCCAACGCGATCGGAGCTGAGGTTGACCTCGCTGCGAAGCCCTGCGTCGAGCAGTTCTTCGTTCACTTTGCGCGCGTAGTCCGAGAACTTGTCGCTCACGGGGATGACAGTTACCTGGGCCGGCGAAAGCCAGAGTGGGAAGGCGCCCGCGTAGTTCTCGATGATGATGCCGAGGAAGCGTTCCAGGCTGCCGTAGCAAGCGCGGTGCAGCATCACGGGCGTATGGCGTTCGCCGTCCGCGCCGACGTAGGTCAAACCGAACCGTTCCGGCATCGAGAAGTCGAGCTGGATCGTCCCGCATTGCCAGGAGCGCTTGAGCACGTCCCGGATGTGAAAATCGATCTTTGGCCCGTAAAACGCGCCGTCCCCGGGGTTGACGCGGAAGTCGATGCCCGCGCCTTTCAACGACTGCTCGAGGGCCGCTTCGGCTTTCTGCCACACCTCTTCGCTGCCGATGCTCTTTTCCGGGCGCGTCGACAGCTCGATGCGCACGTCCGTCAGATCGAACGCCGAGTACACTTCCTTGAAGAATTCGATCAATAGCTGCACCTCGCCGGCGATCTGGTCGGGCGTGCAGAAATGGTGCGCGTCGTCTTGCGTGAACGCTTGCACGCGGAACAGACCGTGCCGCACGCCGGACAGCTCGCGGCGATGCACGAGCCCCATCTCCGCGATGCGCAGCGGAAACTCGTTGTGGCTGCGCAGACGGCTCTTGTACACGATCAAGTGGCCCGGACAGTTCATGGGCTTGACCGCCATCGGCCGGTCTTCCTCCACGTTGTCGAGCACCCCGCAGCCGTGTTCCACGTCACGCAGCTTCAGCTTCGTGAAGAACATGTTTTCGAGGTAATTGTCGTAGTGCCCCGAGGTGTGCCAGAGCTTCTCGGACAACACGATCGGCGTGCGCACTTCTTGATAGCCGCGGCGCCGGAGCTGCTGCCGCATGTAGTCGGCGAGCGTGTTGAAGAGGAGCGCGCCTTTCGGCAGATAGAACGGAAATCCGGGCGCGTCGTCGTCGAACACGAACAAGGCGAGGCGCTCGCCGAGCACGCGGTGGTCGCGCTTCTTCGCCTCCTCGAACGCTGTCAGGTATTCTTCCAGCTCATTTTTCGAGAAAAACGCCGTGCCGTATACGCGCACGAGCTGCTGCCGCGCGGGGTCGCCTCGCCAATACGAACCGGAGACCTTGGTGAGCTTGACGTTCTTGAGCCAGCCCGTGTCGGGGACGTGAGGGCCCGAGCACAAATCGATGAACTCGCCGTGGCGATAAAAGCTGAGCGCCTCACCGCGGCCCTTGATGGCCTCGATGATCTCGCTCTTGAAGGGATTGCTTCCGCCGTCGATGGCGCGATAGCGCGCGAACACCGGGTCGGAGAGATCGTCCTTGGCGACGCAGCGTTCGAACGGATGCGCCGCCTTGGCCACATTGGCCATCTCCTCTTCCAGCGCCGCAAAATCGTCCGGCGTGATGCTGCCCCCGCCCGACATGTAGATGTCGTAGAAGAAGCCGTCTTCGATGGCCGGACCGACCGTGAGCTGCGCCTCGGGGTAGCGGTGCAAGATGGCGTCCGCCATCAAATGCGCTGCCGAGTGGCGCAACACGTCGAGCGCCTCGGGATCGCGCTTGGTCAAGATCGCGACTTCGGCCCCCGCGGGTAGCCCAGCGTTCAGGTCTTTGACCGCACCGTTCACCTTGGCCGCAACCGCTGCCTTGAGCAGCCCAGGGCCAATTTGCGCGGCCAGATCCGCAGCCGTTGCGCCCTCTTCCAAAGAACGCACGCTCCCGTCCGGAAGCTTCACTTCAATCATATTTTCCTTTCCTATGGCGAGACGGCTACTGACCCGTCTTCACCTCTCGTTGGGACACCGGAGCCCCAACAGCGACATCACCACCGTGCGGATACCCCCGCCGGTGGCCAATTCACTATACGACCTCGCTCCGACCCCGACAAGCCGACAATTGCGCGACGAATCGCGCGCAGAATTGGCGGGAGGCCGAATTGCACGAGCCCATGCCTTTCGCGGCGCGTCCAGGTGATGGGTCGCCCTTGAGCGGTATTGCCAATCGTTTCGGCGATCGACAGAACCCGATGCGGATGGTATTTCCCAGCGAGTGGTGAGCCGCGCTTCCCGTCCGCCGGGCTTCGACATGACGTACCGGCCGCGCGAGTCGGTCTATTCGGTGCCGTGGTTGGAGCGCGTCCCCTCGCTCGTCTACCTCGCGGCCGCGATGCTCATCGTAGTGCTGGTGGTGATAGGAGAACACAGCGCTCCCGGCAGTTGGTTGTTCAACTACGTGGTTGTGCAGGATCGATCGCGCCTGATGGGCTCGCGAACCTTTGCGATCGTGCTCTCGGTCGGCGCCATCGCTTCGGTACTCCGAGGCAACATGCGCGGTGTGCGCATCTCCGGTGACGGGGTCGAAGCACGTGAGATAACTCAGTTGTTCGTCCCGCGTGTGCGCCGCTATCGCTGGCCGCAGATGTCGCTCATCGTGCTCGATCAACCGCTCGTCGAGGTCGAACTCTGGGACGGACAGCGCGCGGTGCTGCCCGCGGTTGGCGATCGAGAGGGCCTCGTTGCAACGCTGGAGCGCGTTGCGGCCGCGCGCGACATTCGCGTCGTTGGGGGGCGCGGGCTCGACGAGATCCCTGAACCGGTTGCCCATGACGAAGGGGAGGCAGTGTGAAGGGGTTTTTGCTGCGCCGCATGGGCGCCTGCCTGACGCTCATGACGGTTGCCGGCTCGCTCGCGAACGCGGTGCCCGCGTTTGCCGCGCCATCCGCGTGGTGGGATGGCGCGTCGATTGCCGTGAAGGTGCACGATCACGCCTTTCACAAGGTCAGCGCCAATGCCATCGGCTGTGAGGTGCGCGTGAGGCTCTTCTTCGAAGCGCCGGCAGCGAGCTACTCCGAGCCCGCCGCGGGGCGTAACCACTATCGCTTTCGCGCGCAGATCAGAATGTCGGGTGGCCACGACTTCGAATCCGATGTCTTCGACAATTCGGAGCCGGGGCGCCGCGTGTTCGCATTCACCTTTGACAGTCAAATGCAGGGTTGCTGGGCCGACGAAACGCGCAACTTGCGCAAGGTCGACGTCCACGCCTGCCGCGGCCCGACGTGCGTGCCGAAATCCTTCGAATGAGTGAGCGTCGGGGCCCGCCTCAGGGCTGCGCTCCAAAGTGGGCGACGAAAGCGCGATGCACGTCGAGCCTGGGCTCGGCGGAGCCCAGCAGCGCGCTCGCGATGTAGCCGGTGTGGATCGCGGTGACCGTGATGAGGAGCCCGAGGACGCAGAAATCGAAACGCCATTCCTTGTGAGCCAGGCGATATCCGCTCGGCGTCTGTTTGATGCGACGATAGGCGCGGGGCTCGGGCCCGAGCGCGAGAGCTTGCTCCACCCGTTCGCGCAGCTGCACTCCGCGCAGCGCCAAGAACTCCAGCTGCGCCGATGCGTCTGGCCCGAACTCGACCTGATAACTCGGTATTGGATCCGACGGCGAATCGTTGTCGAGCCAGCCACTGTTGGCGTCCGGGATTGAATCCGCGTACGGCAAGTACGGCTTGAGATCCAAGATCGGAGTCTGATCCAGGATGTCGAGATTTCTGACGTCGAGGAAGCGACCCCGGATGCCGAGCAGCTCGACGGCGCTGAGCCCGATTGGATTGGGGCGGCGCGGTGAACGCGTGGCGAAGACACCACGGCGCTTGCTGCTGCGCGGTGGCAGTACCTTCGGCTTGTAGCCCTCGTTCTGGTGGAACCAGAATAGCACCCAGATGTAGCGGAACGTGTCGAGGTCGAGCAATGCGTGCTCGACCCCCGAATGCTGAAACAATTCGAGCTGGCCCAGTGCCCCCGCCGACGCCGAGGGCTGTCGCGGGGCGCTCGAGCGCTCGCGGAAAGGCGAATGAACGACGCCGATCGGGCGCAACGTAAGTGCTGCTGACTCGGGATTGGGCTTGTCGACCATGGCCCGCCCACTCAGCGCTGGCACTTCGGGCAATAATGCGAGCTGCGCTGGCCGATCAACATGCGCACGATGAGCGTGCCGCACTCGAAACACGGCTCACCGGTGCGCGAGTACACCCGACGCTCATCCTGAAAATGACCATCGTTGCCGTCCGGATTGATGAAGTCGCTGATGCTGCTGCCGCCCGTCTCGATCGACCGGGCTAGCACTCGTCGCACCTCTCCGGCGAGCGCCACACTTTCGGCTCGCGTCACGCGCCGCGCGACGCGCCCGGGGCGAATCCCTGCGTGAAACAGCGCCTCATCGGCGTAGATGTTACCCACCCCGGCGAGCACGCCCTGATCGAGCAGCACTGTTTTGACGGGCACGCGCCGTTTCTCGAGTTCGTCAAACAATGCATCGCCGTCGGCCGACAGGGCGTCAGGGCCCAACTTGTCCAGGCGTTCGTCGGTCTGCCCGGCTGCGAGCCAGCGCACTTTTCCGAACTTCCGCACGTCGCGAAACCACAGCCCTGGCGGCCCATCCTCGAAGGTGAGCGTCAGATGGAGGTGTGGATCGCGGGTGGGCACCGCGGCCTTCGCCGGTGCGCGCCGCGGTTGGTTGATGAGCCGCGGGCTCTGCGAGCCCTCCATGAAAAGCTGCCCCGTCATGCCCAAGTGCATGAGCAGACGGTGGCCGTCACCGAGGCCCATGAGCAGATATTTGCCGGCTCGCTCCAGCGATTCGACGGTGCGCCCTTCGAGGTCGCGGGCCAGCCGGCGTGGCGGTGTGAGAAAGAAGTAGCTCGGCGCGCCACAGTGAGCGCGTTCGATGCGGCGGCCCAAGATGCGCGGCGCGAGCAGCCTGCGCGTGACCTCGACCTCGGGTAGTTCGGGCATGAGTCGTGCTGTGCTCGGGATCGCGCGGTTCAGGGGTTGGGGCAGTTCAGGGGTCGCGGAGGCTCGCGACCAGGCCGTCCAGGATATCCCGCTCCGAGACCGTGATCTCTGAAAGCTCGAAGAAACGCAGCACTTCCACCAAGATCACGCTGCCCCCCAAGATGACGCCCGCGCGCTTCGGCTCCATCAGCCAGTGTGCGCGCTGCTCGATCGAAAGCTGGGTCAGCTCGCTGTGCATTTTCTCGACGCGTTCGCGCCCGAGCGCGTAGCCGTGCGTGACTTTGGGGTCGTACGCGGATAGCCCTGCGTCGCGCGCAGCCAGACTCGTGACTGTACCGGCCAGCCCGAGCCAGGTCTTGGCTGCACGGCAGCGCACCTCGCGCTCCACTTTTTGCAGCAATCCGCGAATGTATTGCGCCGCGGCGGCGAGCTCTGTTTCGCTCGGCGGGTCGCTCGTGAAAAATCGCTCGGTGATCCGCACGCAGCCGATGTCGAGCGAGATGCTTTGTTCGGGCTCGCTCGTGCCATAGGCGAACTCGGTGGAGCCGCCACCGATGTCGAGCGTCACGAAGGGGCCAAACGCGGGTTCGCGGTCCTCTGTTGCGCCGCGAAACGCCAGGGCCGCTTCAGCTTGCCCCGACAGGAGCTCGGGTGCGGAGCCCAGGGTGTTCTTCACTCGCGCGAAGAATTCAGCCCGATTTTCAGCGTCGCGCGCAGCGCTGGTGCCGGTGACACGCAGCCGGGTCGTGCCGTGGCGCGCCAGCAAGTCCGCGTATTGGGCCAGCACTTCGAGGGTGCGCCCCATCGCTGCCTCGGCGAGCCGACCCGTGCGGTCCACGCCCTCCGCCAGGCGAGTGATGTGCATTTCGCGGCATTGCGGCGCCCCGTCCGCGCTGGCGATGAACAAGCGCACGGAGTTGCTTCCGATGTCGACGGCGCCGAGCGAGGTCATGCTGGCTGGCTAATACGCCGACTCGAGTGCGGCAATCAGAATCGCGCTCGCGTACGAACCCGCGTTCGGCGCCACGTTCGGCGAAGTGCCTACAGCGCCTTGGAATACCACAGGCCGGCGTTCTCGCCGACCATCACATTGTAGAGCAGGCCGGGGCTCGGAAACGCCACCTCGCGCGTCTCGGTGACGCCGGAATTGACGACGTATTGTTGACCCGTCTCGACCAGGTGCAGGCGCAAGGTGCTGGTGTTCGTCTCAGGGTCGCGCTCGGACAACATGATCACGCCGCGGAACTGCTGCGCGACTCCAAAACTGCCCCGCGCGACCCCGGCCGCTAGCCATTCGGAATCTCCATTCGCGCGGTCGAGCAGCATCAGGTCGCCGGAGTCGCCGTCGAAATTAGCCAGGAAAGCGTCCTCCTCCGCGGCGCGCAAGGGCACGCCTGTGGCCAGAACGTCGGTGGATAGATCCGGGTTGAGGCGCATGAGATCGCCGGAGTTGCCGTCGAAATTGCCGAGGAAGGTCAACACTTCGCCTTCGAGGAGACCGAGCGTCCCTAGCTCGATCACGTCACCGGCGATGTCCTTCAGCGCGTCGTCCTTCCATTCCACCAGGCGCCCGCCCGTGCTGGCCCAGTCGAGCACCGTCAACAGGCCGCCACTCGGGCTCACGCCGCTCGGGCGCACGCGCGCATTTTCGGCGATGGCGACCTTTTCAGCGTCCCCGCGGATCAACCACAAGGTGCCGCCACTCGCGTCGGGTTCTGGTGCGGTGACATAGGTGAGGAATGATTCACCGGCGATCGTCCGCAGCAGCGGATCGCCGAGCACGTTGCTGTCGACGACGCGCAGCTCCTCGCTCGCACGATCCTGGAATAGCAAGCGCCGCTCTGTGCAGGGCGAAAGATAGGACAGTTGGCGCCGCCCGGCCACGCTGAGGTAGCGCACGGCGCACGCGTCCGCGGCGATTTCGCGGGGTGTGTCCAGATTCAACGGGTCGACAACATACAGGTTGCCGCCGTGGCCCGCCTCGGCTCCGGCTTCGATGTAGGCGAGCTCGGAGTCTTCGGGGGAGATCGCCACCTCGACGACGTCGCTGCCGAAATAGGCGAGAGGCGCTAACTGGTCGTCGCTGATGGTGATGACGCCGCGATCGATCCACAAGAAATGGCCAAAAGCCCGGACCGGGTCGATACGCGCCCGCACCGATACCGCGACCTCGCGCTCGCGGCCGACCCAGGGATCGATGAGGGCCAGGCCTTGGCTCGGCGTGCGAATCAAGACGCCTGTGCCGCTGTCCGTGCTTAGCCCCTCCAGCGTCTGCACGGGCAAGCCGCCGGTCGCGAACGTGAACTCGCTGCGCTCACACGCGAAGTTGGTGAAGGCGAGTTTGGTCGCCCCGTCGTCTCCAGTCACCAAGATGGGGATCAGGGCGCGCTGACCCGGCGCTGACAGGCTCGTCCCGTAGCGCACGACCTCGGCTGTGCGACAATGTGTCTCGCGCGCGAAATCGACGATAGATAGCTCGCCGTCAGGATTGCGCGCCAGAGCATAGCGCTCGCCCGCTTCGTCAGCTTGAATACCCAGATCGAAATGAGCGCCGCTCAAGAGCTGCTGCCCCGGCGTGTCGAGCCCCTGCAAGTCCGGATCGAGAAGCTTTTCCCCCAGGTCGCTAAAGTTGCTATCCAAGCCGCAGCCGGCCCAGCCCATCCCCATGGCGACCACTAACCAGTTTCGAATGCCGCCGGACGACATGCACCTGGACGACATGCACCTGGACGACAACGTGGTGCGGGGCGAGCGCGAATCGAGCATTGCTGGCGAGTATAGCAGCCGGCGTCGGAACGGCCGCTCCACACGCGGGAACTCTGTGTCGGTCGGTCGTTCCCTCGTGGCCACTCTGTTGATCGCGGGGATCGCAGCTCACCCGGGCCTGCTCTGGGCGGCACCAACGCCGACGAGCCCCATTCCCCCCGTTTCTCCGCCGGTTCCTGCGCTGGCCTCCCAGCCCGAGCAGGAAGCCATCGAGGCGGCACCGATCACGACTCCTCCGCGAGTCCTGCAGGTGTCGGTGTCCTACCCGGAAGGGGCCCGGGGATTCGCCCGGGTCCTGCTCGAGGTGGTGGTACAAAAAGACGGCTCCGTCGGTTCCGCGGAGCTGGTCGAAGGCTTTCCACCCTTTTCCACGGCAGCGCAGCTCGCCGCGACGGGGTTCAAGTTTGAACCGGCGACGCGGGGAGGGCGGCCCGTGGCGGCGCGCGTGCGGCTCGAATTGCACTATGCGCCGCCGCCTCCCGAGGTCGCTGCCTCGCCGGCTCGAGCCGAGCCAGACCCCGGCGCGGTCTCGGGGCAGGTCACGCGCGTGCAAGTGCTCGGCGAAGTCGCGCCGGGCACCGCCTCGCTCTCCAGCGCCGAGGTGCGCATGTTGCCTGGCGCCTTCGGGGATCCCTTCCGCGCTATCTCGGTACTGCCGGGGGTGGGGCAGCTGGTGACGGGGCTACCGCTCTTCTTCGTGCGCGGCGCGCCGTCCGGCAATCTCGGGTTCTTCATCGATGGCATCCGCGTGCCCCTCCTGTTTCACGCATTCCTCGGTCCATCCGTGATTCATCCCGAGCTGATCGAACGCGTGGAGCTGCACGC
>JAYWEH010000205.1:0-5128 GCA_043780025.1 Deltaproteobacteria bacterium | reverse complement strand
AGGGTTGGTTGGGTAGTCGTTGCGGCTGTGCTTTGCGGCCTCGGGTTCACCGCGCCCGCGCACGCCGAGGCACCGATCAGCGAAAACGCCAGCCGGCGCTTCGCGGAAGGGGTGCGGCACCTGCGAACCAACTCGCCGGACCGCTACGCCAAGGCGTACATCGAGTTCAAAGCCGCACATACGGACTCTCCTTCGTGGAAGATCCTGGGGAACCTGGGCATCGTCGCCCAGGAGCTCGAGCGCTACGGCGAAGCCATCGACGCGTTCGAACGCTACCTCGCTGAAGGCGGACGAGAACTGAGCGCCGCTGAACGCGCGCAGGTCACGAGCGATCTCGCGCTTTTGCGCGCGGACCACAGCACCATCAACGTGGTCAGCACGCCCGACGGCGCGTGGATCGTCGACGAGCGCCTGCCAGAAGCGGGTGCCCCCGTGATCAATCGGTATGGGCCCGCTATTGGACCCCTGTCATTGCGATTGCGGCCAGGTCACCACCGCGTTCACGCGGAGTTGAGCGGCTACAGTGGCGAAACCTGGGAGTTGAACCCCACCGCGGGCTCATCGTCTTCACACGTGTTCGAGCTCTCGCGCAGCAACGTCCCCAACGAAACACCGCCAACGGTCTCGGCGCGCCCGTTCGATGACGAGCTCGATGCCGAGCGCGGCAAGCCGGAGTTACGCATGCTCTCCTATGTTTCGTTCGGGCTCGGTGCCGTCAGCGCGGGTGCGGGCGGGGTGCTGCTGGGCCTGGCGCTCGACAAGAAGTCCGACAGCAGTGCCGCCGTCCAGCGCTGCAATGGATGCGATGTGGCCAGCACCGAGGGCCAAAACGTAATCGCCTTGCAGGAGACCGAGGGCGACTACCGGACAGGAGCGCTGGCCAGCTTCATCGGTGCCGGCGCATTCATCGCCGGCGGCATCGTCTGCTTCGTGCTGAGCTCGCCGAACGATGAGCACGGCAGCGTTGCGGTGGTACCGCTGCCGAGCCTCGACGGTATCGCCGTCACTGGCCGCTTTTGAGCGGCTTCATTTCACCACTAGCTTGAACCGGCGACGCAGCTGCATCGCCGTGTCCGACACCGCAAACCCCAACACGGGCCCCAGAATCTCCTGGCCCGGCGGCTCCGCAGCTTCGTCCATGGCCAAGTCCACTTGCACCTGGAGCAAGAGCGCCGTCGCGCCCGCCACGTCATCGGCCAGGATCGTGGCGGCACGCACCGCCGTCACACGTTCGCGGAACTTCCAGTCGACGAGCGGCGTCTGAGTGCCCGCCGTGTACGCCCGCACCGCTTCCTCCATCGGCTTGCGAGCGCGCCACGGCATCGCTTTCATGATGCGCTTAGCTTCGGCGTCGAGGTCGTCAGTGCTCATGAAATCCACCTTGTGGTTGGGCTCCACGTTGCGGATGGCGCCGGCGAGCAGGTGCCTGAGCGATTGCCCGCCCAGTTTCTCTGCTGCAAAGGTGCGGCGCGCGATGCTGGCGAACACGCGCGCAAACAGGAATACTCGCAGCGATTCGCTCACGTTCGCCACCTGACGCGGCACCATCACCGACGGCGTCTCGGTGAGCTCGATGTCCACGCGCCGCCGCGGGGCGCGATGCACGTACAGATCGAAATCCTCGACGCCAAACACCGTCGCGATGCTTTCGGCGAACGTGCGGAGCGGGTGTTTCGACGCGATCTTGTCCTTGGCGCTCACGCCGTAAAGCGACAGATCCGCCGGATACAGCTTGTAGGCCGCGGGCGAAAGTGCCGCGAGCAACTCGGTGGTCGCCAGATCGTCGGGTGCATGCGCCTCGACGGCCTTGAATGCTGCTTTGTCGAATTGCCCGGCAGCGAACGCCTCCAGGCGTGCCGGCGGACGCATCCCGTAGGTCGCTTGTTCGAGCGGATTGGCCTGATTGAGCGCCATCAGCGGCCCCAGGGCGAGGCGTGACTGCTCCTCTCGACCGAGCTCCTTGTAGGCCTGCGATAGCTCTCGCCAATACACCGGCTGCAGCGGCGCCTGACCGAGCAAGAGCAAGTACTCATTGGCTGCCCGTTCATGTTGACCCGCCATGCGCAGCCGCTGCGCCATCTCGAGGCGCAACAGATCGTTGTCTTCCGTCGCCGCAATGCCCTGGCGCAGGACGTTGAGCGCGCTTGTCGAGTCACCCAGCTGATCGCCGAGCACCCGCGCCAACTCGAGGTGCACGGGACCCATGCCCGGAGCCCCGATGCTCTGGGAACCGATGTATTCGGTCAGCGCTGCCGAATACAAATCCCACTGGGCGCGGCCCGTATCAGCCGCAGCGCTCATCAAGAACGACTTGAACTCGCTCGCCGCCGTTCCATTCAAACCGGCGAGTGCGACGGCTTGTTGGAAACCACCGAGTGCCGCGTCGCGATCACCGCGGCGCGCTTCCAGCTTGGCCACCTGCAGGAACGCTTCGGCGCGCTGTTCGTCGGTTTCACATGCGTCGACCAGCGTGCTCGCGGCAGTCGCTGCTCGATCCAGCCGGCCTAGCACGACTTCGGCGTGCACCAGTTGCGTGAGCGCGTCCCGGTTGTGCGTATCCGTGGAGAGCACGGACTCGAGAAGTTCCACCGCTGCGGCCGCTTCACCGAGATTGTCCGTCAGGATGCGCCCGAGCTCCAACTTGGTCCACGCCGCGAGCGGAGCGGGAGGATTGGAGTCCAGCGCCTGGCGCAGCCAACGCACGGCTTCGCGCCATTGACGCACGCCCGTGTACAGATTGGCGAGCGTCAAGAGCGCGCGCGTGTGCGACGGACGCTCCTTGACGGCACGCTGAGCGGACGCGATGGCCGCGCCAGAGTCGTGCAGCTCTTGCACCTGAATCTTGGCGATGTCGATGCGCAAATCCGCGCGGCGCTCCGGCAAGAGGGCGGACTGCGCGGCGTGCGTCAAAATTTGCAGCAGCTGCTCGAACTGGCCCTCCTCGGACAGCAAGGTAACGAGGCTCTGCGCCGCCTGCGCGTGGTCGGGATGGATCTCGAGGGCGCGCGCCAGATCACGCGCCGCCGCGATACCGTCGGCACGCTTGGACGCCGCCATCGCGAACAACTCCGCGGCGCCTTCCAGGTTGCGCGTCACGCGCGCTTCGTATTCCGCCGCCTCGGCCAATAGATCCGGGTCAGCCGTGCGGCGAGCCAGGCGGCTCAAGCCACGGGTGGCAGCGATGCTATCCGGATCTTGCGCCAGCGCATGGCGATAGGTATCGAGCGCGGCGCCGTCTCCGTTGGCCTCGAGAGCCTCGGCCAGGCGCGTCTGGTGTGCCGCGACCACGGCCGGGTCTTCGCTGCATTGACCGAGCTGGGTATCGACCTGCGTGACGAGGTGCCAGTCCTGCTGGGCGATCGCCAGGCGTTCGAGCGTGCTCAACACCTCCGCGTCGGTGGGCGCGAGCCGGACGATGGAGAGGTAGGTCTTCGCGACGTCAGCGCCTTCGACCAAGCGGTGCGTCTCCTGGACGCGCCCGAGCTCGCGCAGGGCCGCGACGCGACCTTGCGGATGCGTGAACGCTTCTGCCTGCAGCGCATAGACACGCGCGAGATCCGGGAACTTGCCGAGCCCAGCATAGATGTGTTCGAGCGCGAGCAGGGCTCCAATCTGCTCCCCATCGCGGCTGAGCACGTCTTCATAGACCTGGGCGGCAAGCCCTGGCGACTTCATGTCGTCGAGCAAGACCTGCGCGCGACCGAGCAACGCATCGAGCGTGGGCCTGAGGCCCTTGGCCGCCTCGGCCTCCCGTGCCAGATCGGCGACCAGACGCTCGTGATCGCCCGCCAGCTCGAGCAGACGCGTGCGCGCTTCCAGGGCGGGCACGAAGCCCGGATTGAGCGTGAGCGCCTCTTCATACGCCGCAAGCGCCAGATCGGCCGCACCCAGGCGATTTTCGTAGAGCTCGCCCACTCGGTACTTCGCGCGCGCCTGAGCCTCGGGCGTATCGAGGGCGGAGAATTCCATCTGTACGAGCCGCACGAGCTCCTTCCACTCGCCACGCCGAGCCAAAAGCGCCTGCAATGCTCGCAGCGAAGGCAAGTGGGTGCCGTCGAACTGAATTGCCTTGCGATAGTTGTTGATAGCCTCGGCTTCGTTGCCGAGAGCTATCTCACAAAGCTCGGCGATCTTGAACAGCAACGCCGCCTTGGCGTGGGGCTTGGGCAGCACCTTGAGCTCGAGCTTGTAAACCTCAATCAGCTCATCCCAGCGGCCCAGCGCGTTGTACATGCGAGCTAGGCTGCGCTGGGTGGCGATGTGGCAGTCGTCTCGCTCCAGCACCTTGCGATACCAGGTCTGCGCGGCAGCCGGATCCTGAATCTTGCGCTCATAGACCTCACCGATGCGATGCCACAGACCGAGCAGCAGCGTCGGGTCCCGCGTGATCGAAGCTTCGAGCTCGAGAGCGCCGGCCAGATCCACCCAGAGGCCAGCGCGCTCGGCGGAACGCTGTAGCGCGTGCAACGCTTCCACGTTGCTCGGCTCGAGCTCCAAGAGCCGGCGATAGGTGGTGACGGCGTGTGCAGGCACGCCCAGGTCATCCTCTTCGAGCCGCCCGAGCTTGAATAGATACGTACGCTTCGTCTCGCTGTCGCTGACGCGATCGATCTCGCGGCGGTACAGCTCCGCCATGCGCGGGAAATCCTTGGCGTCGTGATACAGGCGCACCAAGGCCTTGAACGCGACCGCCGAGTCCGGCGCGAAGGTCAGCACGGACTGATAGTGGCGCACCGCGAGCGCCGGATCGTGCAGGCGTTCCTCTGAAATTTCCGCGACCTTCAAGAGCGCGTCGGCTTGCCGCGCGACCGTACCCGCGGCGTTGGCGTCCGCGAGGTACACAGCTACCAGGTCCTCCCAAGACTCGTTGCGCCGGTACAGATTGTCGAGGGCCTGGAGCGCGGGCGAAAAATTCGGGTCGATCACCAGGGCGTCGCGCTGGCGCTGGATCGCGAGCTCTTCGTTGCCGAGCTTGTCCCCGTAAATCAGGCCCAGGCGATGCAAGCGATGCAAGCGATCGCTCGGCGCAGTGGCCTTGGCCGCGAGCCGCTCCAAACTGGACACGAGCGATTCCCAGTGACCCGCGAGCTCGTAGCTGCGCGCCAGTTCCTCGAGGATGGTCCCGTCA
>JAYWEH010000204.1:0-12225 GCA_043780025.1 Deltaproteobacteria bacterium | reverse complement strand
CGGTGGTCGAGCGCCGGCTCGTCGTTGACCACGAACTTTGCCAAGGCCAGCGCTGGATCGTTTCCCGTGCCGTGGCCGCGTTCATAGGGCTCGTTCATCAGGGTGACTTCAGTGCCGGGGCTGCCGGTCGCAACCAGCACGACATCGTACCGCTCCCCCGGCGAGATTAGAAGAAGCTCAGTATCATACGGTTGGGGGATGAAGCCGCCGTCGGTTCCAATCACCCGCCAACTGTATCCCGGCAGCTCGAGATTGAAGAAGCGGCCGTTGGCGACGTTTACGATCTGCAAGCGCTGCAGCGTCCCCGAGCGCCACCGGAACGTCGGTTGGGAGACTCCGTTGACCAACAAGATGTTCCCTTGTCGTCCCAACATCCGCGATTCATCGTCGAGATACTCGGGCAACGTCCCGTCCGCTAGGATTCGCACGTCGTCGAGTACGAGGACGTGCCGTTCGTCGACTTCGGGCTCGCCTTCCCCCGTGACCCGGAGCACTCCGTGCAACCCTTTCTCTACCTGAAGGTCGGATCGGACGTGCGGATGAAACCAGAACAACCCGGCGTCCTTGAGCTCGAACTCGTACTCGAATGTCCCGCCAGCCGGTACCGGGGACTGCACCGCGAGCGTGCCGTCCATCTCAGCGGGTAGCCGAAGTCCGTGCCAGTGAATGGTCGTGTCTTCCGGGAGCTCGTTGGAGAAGTGGACGCGTAGGCGATCACCCACACGTCCTTCGATGAGCGGACCAGGAACACTATCGTTGTAGGTCCAGACCGATGTTCGAGCCGCTCCCGCGTATTGCTTCGAGCCGAGTCCGGCCCGCAGCGTGACCTCGACCACGTCCGGGGCCGGGTTCTCGTCGAGCGCTACGGGGACGACCGGATCGATGGCGCTGAGGGTACTACGATCAGCACCACTACAGGCGCAAGCCGCCGCCAAGACGACGCGCTGGCCGACTCCACGCCCCAGCTCGAGCAGCGTCCCCCGGCGTCTGAAGCATCCTCGGCTCAATCGGATGCCTGAGGGTTCCCCGTGATTTCGTTGGAGTACGGCGAAAAGTTAGCGCCTTTCTTCGCCCGCAGTCGATACGTGTAGTCCATATCGTCCGTCGCTTGCGGATCCATCTTGTTGTCCACGGTGCCGGGTACGCTGAATGCCGGCTCGAACTCTCCCGCATCCATCTTGCGCTCGGCTTCTACTGATTCGGCGTCGGCAGTCATATTCATCCAGGTCAGGTGGAGTACCCCTTCCATGGGCATCACCTCCATCAGCATCGGGGCCTCGAGCTCACCCGATGCGCCATGCTCCGACGAGCAAGCGGTCGACAACGCGGCCGACAGCGCCAAAAAAGCCATTCTCATCATGTCTTCACCTCAAATCGTTGCCGCATGCGGCATCCCATTCGTTCCCAAACATGAAGGCCACGGCCAAACCTGGCGCGCGCTCTCTACTCGGCGAACGTCTGCAGCATAGGAGCAAATGGCTGACCTGGAAAGTCTCGCTGGGCGTCGGTCGTGCACGTAAACGTGGGAAAAACCGATTCCAATGTGACCAATCCGGCCACTTGTGACCGAATCGGTCACAAGCAATGGTGCGTCATTTGGTCTCGACTCTTCTGAACCGGTCGGGGCATGGACTCGAAGTGGAAGTCGAGCGCATGAATCAGCAATCAACAGCACCGATAAACCCCGATCGCGGCGCGCTCGGGCGTCAGCTGGGGCGATCGTTTGCGCGGGTCGTTCTCGTTGCCGCCACGGCGTCAGGCCTCTTGCTTTTTCTGTTGATGCGCGTGGCGAGCTCCGTGCACCAGATGCAACTGGACGAAGGCGCAATTCGAACCGGTCTTGGGCTGGCAACGGCCGTGCGGGAGCAATACATTCACGCGGCGCACACCTTCATCGTCGGCGACCGCTCGCACCTCGATCATTATCAAGAGTGGGTCGGGACCGTTCAAGGACGTGCACGCGAGCTTCGCGATCGCGTCCCCGAACAGGAACGCTGGCGCCTCGATCGCATCGAGGCAATCAGCCGGGAAATGGATCGCATTTTCGTACAACGAGTTGTTCCAGCCGTGCTCGCTCAGGACCGCTCGCAGATCATGGAGGTGCACCATGAGCTCGAGGAGCGCGTGACCGTGGCCGCGAATGACGCCGATCTCGTGGCGCAGGCGGTTGAGGCCCGAATGTCGCAGGCGCACCACGATGCGACCGAAGTGACCCGCCTTGCTGCATCGGTAGCCGTGGCCGGGATTCTGCTTCTAGCGGTCCTGTCCATTCTTTCCACGCGCAATCTCAGAAATGCAGTGCTTCGGCCATTGCATGCTCTCGCTGAAGCCGTCACCCGAATCGGGGCCGGTGACTTCACGGCTCGAGTATCCGTCGTTGCGGAGGGCGAACTCGGCATGGTGGCGCGCGCTCTCGATCGCATGGCGGGGCAGCTCGCGGATCACCAGCGTCGCCTCGTGACGAGCGAGCGCATGGCAGCCATTGGCCAACTCGCGGCAGGCGTCGCGCACGAAATTAATAACCCGATCGGCGTGATCCGGGGCTACCTACGAACGATGATTCCTGAGGCAGAACGGGACGAGCTTCGCCGAGAGCTTCTGATCCTGGACGAAGAAGCCGCAGCTTGCCAGCGCATCGCAGATGATTTGATCGCCTATGCCCGAGCTCCCGAGATCACCCGGGCCGAGTTGGACATGGGAGGGCTGCTGGAAAGCACCGTCGAACGGTTTGAGGCGAGCGGCGAATCCAAGGGCAGCAAAGTCTTGGTGCAGGCCGAGCGTGCGATTGTCTCGGCGGATGCCGTCCGACTCCGCCAAGTGCTTCAGAATCTGCTCAGGAACGCAGTGCAAGCGACCTCGGCCGGTTCCACCATCGAAGTCTATGGGGAGGCATCCGCCGGCGCTTACACGGTGCGGGTGCTCGATCGCGGCACCGGAGTGCCCGAAGAACTCCGAGCCCGAATCTTCGAGCCGTTTCTGAGTGGTCGAGCGAACGGAACAGGGCTGGGCCTCGCCGTGTGCAGCGGCATTCTGCGAGCGCATGGCGGCGACATTTGCGCGCGAGCCAGAGATGGGGGCGGCAGTGAATTTGTCGTCGCGTTGCCTCGCCACGATCCTGTGGCCGCGGGTGACCATGTCTAAGCCTCACGTTCTAGTCGTAGACGACCGGGTCAACATGTTGCACCTGCTGGAGAAGGTGCTGCGTGAGGATGTGGTGGTCCATACTGCTGGCTCGGGCGCCGCGGCCATCGAAGTTCTTCAGAGTCAACCTGTACAGGCTGTCGTGTGCGACCTGCGTCTACCCGACATGACCGGCATCGACGTGCTCCGTGCCAGCAAGCGCATGCAGCCGAATGCCCAAGTTGTGCTGATGACGGCCTACGCATCCGTGCCGACGGCGGTGGAAGCCATGCGTGAGGGAGCCTACGACTACATTACCAAGCCCTTTGAGCCGGGGAATCTGCGTGCAATCGTCCTGCGGGCGTTGGGACGCGAATTCGTT
Organism: Deltaproteobacteria bacterium; assembly: GCA_043780025.1. Taxonomy (GTDB): domain Bacteria; phylum Myxococcota_A; class Polyangia; order Polyangiales; family Polyangiaceae; genus SZUA-265. Next base: position 8,723 of record JAYWEH010000204.1, on the reverse strand, counting down.
CCCAATCCCGTGGACGGGGACGAAGCCGGACTCCCGGAAACTTCCGAGTCTGTGGCTGTTGGCGCGGCTGCTGCCGACTTCGCTTCAGCTAGCTCCGCTGAGCCTGAGAGCTTGCTCAGTAAGAAGTGGCATGAAGCGATTGAGCTCGGTCGCAAGGAAGTGGCCCGGCAGTACCTGCAAGCCGTGCTCAAAAAGTACGGCGGCCGCGTCTCGGATGCCGCAGTTCACGCGGGCGTCGAGCGCGAGAGCTTCTATCGGCTGCTTCGCCGTTATGGAGTTCAGCCCGGTGATGTGACGGATCCAGAGGAGTGAGCGCGACTGTTGCCCCCTCCGGTGGGCATTAACTATCGACGTTCGCGATGGCGTCGGTGCAGCGACATCGATCCTGCTGGGCAAGGCGGACCCTCTGCGACTGAGCCCAGAGCGACGCGCGCTGAGGAACGCACGTGCACAGCCCCAGTAGCGGTCTCTGCTGCGGCCCCCGTGACGAGCAGCTCTGCCCGCGGGAGCTTCTGCCCGCGAGAGCTTCTGGCGTTCGCCGCCACGACAGCGACGCGGCGTACCATGTCGCGCAATTGCTGCCCGGGTGCAGCCAGGCTCCTTCGTCCAGTATTCGAGCTGATGACGCTCATTGGCTCATTGAGCGTTGACGGCGCTTCGGTCAGCTGCCCCGGTTCTTTGGATCATTGCCATTGGAAGCGTTTCAGAGCAGGTCACGGGGTCGAGTCCACTCGTTCCACTCTCGACGACTTATGTTCCGCAGATGGCATCGTCGAACCCACCGGAGCACCTCACCCGTGCCGGCGGCGTTCCACTCGGCTGGCCTTCGACGCCCTCTTCGACGTCTGGAGTCTAACAGGATGTCGATCCTGGGGGCTCGGCTCTGGCGGCTCTTCGCGGCGTCAATCGTCGCGCTGGCGCTTCAGGTCGCTGGTACAGTCCAGTACTTCTGCCACGGCATGGGACGGGTGGTGGCCAAGTGCTGTTGTCCGCGGACAACCACGGTCCAGAGCACCGAGGATCTTTGCGGATCGAAGATCCAGGCTCGCGATTGTTGCGAGCGCCTCGAACGTGGTGACAGCGCCGCTCCGGCTCTGCGCGATAGAGCATCGTCCCTCGAAGCCCCGCGCTACCCGAATATCCATCCAGATCGCGTCCGCAATCCGCCATCCACGTCACCTGAGGACGTCGAGGCGGGCTGGTCCTCGTAGCGACCTGGCCGGGCCGTAAGGTGCAATGGACGATGTGGGAAATGAATTGGAGACCTCCTTCAGCGCCCCGGGCACGCCATAGTGCAGCGGACACATTAGTGATCCCGTTCGGTTAAAGACCTCAAACGCACGTTCTGCATTGAGGGTGTCCTGAACTACTCGCCAAACGCACGTTCTGCGTTGAGGCTGTCTTGAACGACTCGCTGAAGAACACGCGGACGAGCAGGAGTTACGCCGTGCGGGCTCGGACCGCTGCGGCAAACGTCTCGTAACGCCGCAGGTGGCACGCTGCTTGCTCTATTGATCATAGGTGGGCTCAGACGGCCCATGCCCTGCGGCGACCGGCATCCGGGAAAGCCTGGACTCGGCCCACTGAAACTGACGATGGACGACGGCACGAGGACGCAAGGTGCTGGCGGGCGCACGCTCGTCGCTGCAGTGTCGTGGCCTAACAACTACAGCAGCAAGCACCGAAGGAAAATCATCATGAAGAATGTCACCATTACCGCGCTGGGATTTGTATCGTCCCTCGCAGCCCTGGCCTGTGGTACCCCGGCGGCGGGAACACAGCCGCACGCCATGAGCGCAGCCGATCACGACGCGGCTGCGAACAAGGAACAGCAGGCCGGCAAGGCGCACGAAAGGCAATACGCCCCGGAAGCGTCCGCGACAAAGAAAACCTGCAGCCCGGCACGGGGCGGACAAGCCGTCTGCTGGACGTCTGAGACCAATCCCACCGCGGATCACGGTAAGGATGCCGAGCAATACCGGGAGGTGGCGGCGCAGCATCGAGGCGCATCCGACACGCTGCGCACTGCCGAAACGTCCGCGTGTTCGGGCGTACCACAAGAAGACCGCGATATGAGCCCGTTCGCTCACGTGGAGGACATTCGATCGGTGTCGCCATTTCGCGAGGAGGTCAAAGTTGGCAAATCGGTTTCCCAACGCATTGCGGGCGCCGAGGTGGTGTTCCGCGCCGTTCCGGGCATGACCGCAGAATGGCTGCAGCGTGTAGTCGACTGCCACTTGGCTCGCAATGCGGCCATCGGGCATAGCGCAGCGGGGTCCGAGATGGCTCACTGTCCACTCACGCCGCGCGGCGCTCAAAGCCAGGTGCGATCGGTGGGTGATGGATTTGCCGTGACCATTCACGCGGATGACGAAGAGGCGTCGAAAGAGATTCTGCGTCGTGCCGAGTCCCTGCGGCCTCGCCCAATCGCGGCAAATTGAGAGAACGAGCACCGTGCTCCGCGAAACGCCGTCTCGCGACTACGCGGGGTGCGGCGCGGAGGCGGTGCGCGGGCTGGGTCTTTTGGGGGGTGACCCTGCTGGCTGCGCCAGCTGCGGCAGGAGCGCCGGCCGGGGACGTCGAGGCGTTCGTCGCGGAGGTCATGCTGCGCAATCCCACGCTTCGGGCCAGAACCCTGACGCGTGACGCCGCCCGCCACGAAGCGAGAGCCGCCGGGTCTTGGCCGGATCCCGAGGTGGCCGTGATGCTCGATCGCGTGCCCGAGCGGATGGGCGGGGAGATGCCGATGTTGCGTTACCAGGCCACCCAGATGCTCATGTGGCCGGGCAAACTCGGCCTCATGCAAGCCGCGGCCGAGCAGCGCACGGGTGCGACCCAGGCCGACGCGAAGACACTGAAGCTGGATCTCATTCGTGACGCCAAGCGAGCGTACTGGATGTTGCGGCTGAACCAGCGGCAAGGCGTCGGCTCCGACGTGGCCAAGCGCATCGCGGCTCCCATGTGGGGCGGGCTCGTGTCGCTCACATTGCTCACGCTCTTGCTGGTCCCAGCAGTCTATGTGATTTGGCGCTCGTTCGAGCTCCGCAGGTCTCCCGTCGCCACTTGATTGCATATTCGATTCTAGGAGGAAGCCCATGCCGTCCTTGCCCGAAGTCTCGACTGCGTCGATACCCCTGACGCCACGAACACAGCCACAGCCGGCCGCCAGGGGGCTCTCGAGCCTCGAGGCGAAGGAGCTGCTAGCGACGCATGGCCCAAACGAGCTCGCGCGCGCCGAGCCCACCTCGCCGTGGGTGATGTTGTTCGCGCAATTCAAAAGCCCGGTCATTTGGCTGCTCATCGGCGCATGCACCATTTCCGCCGCCCTGGGTGAGGTCGTGGACGCGATCGCGATCGCGGCCATCGTGCTACTCAACAGCCTGGTCGGTTTTTTTCAGGAATATCGGGCCGAGCACGCCGTGCTCGCCCTCCGCTCCATGACGGCGCCGCGTGCGCGCGTGCTCCGCGATTTGCGGACGGTGGTGATTGCCGCCGCCGAAATCGTGCCCGGCGACCTGCTGGTCCTCGAGGCCGGTGACATCGTGGCGGCGGACGCTCGAGTCGTGGAGGGCAACGCACTCTTGACGAGCGAGGCGCCGCTCACGGGCGAGAGCACGCCGGTCGAAAAGTCCGCGCTCGCCGTGGCCGCGTCAGCCCCCCTCGCCGAACGGCACGACTCGGTGTTCATGGGCACCGCGGTCGCCAACGGCACGGGTCAGGCCCTCGTCTTCGCCACCGGGCCAAGAACGGAGCTCGGTAAGATTGCGCACCTCTTGGCGGCGGCCATCGAAGAGACGACGCCGCTCCAGAAACGGCTCGCGCGGGTCAGCCAGCTCCTCCTGTATCTCTGCTTGGGTGTGGTGATCCTGGTTGCGGCGTTGGGGCTGTGGCGGCAGTTACCATTACTAGAGATCTTTTTGACCGCCGTGTCGCTCGCCGTAGCGGCGGTACCTGAGGGGCTTCCGGCCGTGGTCACGATCGCGCTCGCCGTCGGCGTACAGCGCTTGATTGGCCGCAACGTGCTCGTACGCAAGTTGCCCGCTGTCGAGACCCTGGGCTGCGCGACCGTTATTTGTACGGACAAGACCGGCACGCTGACCACGGGTGTGATGACCGTCCGGGAACTTTGGGGAGGAGACCACAAAGCGTTGCTCGAGGCCGCCATATCTTGCTGCGACGCCGAGTTAGACGCCACCGAGCGCGCTGGCACGGGTGACCCGACGGAACTTGCCTTGTTGGTCGCCGCGGCTGAGAGAGGCTTGCGTCGCCCGAGCATCGAACAGACGCGTCCCCGCACTTTGGTCCATCCGTTCGACTCGGAGCGCAAGCGCATGTCGATCCGTCGCAGCGATGGTGTCTTGTACGTCAAGGGCGCAGTCGAGACGGTGCTGCCCCACTGCAATACTGCCCAGAACGGGGCTCTAGAGGCCAATGTCCAGATGGCCACTCGGGGCCTGCGCGTCCTGGCGGTCGCAGTGGGAAAAAGCGATGCGGAGGAGGACCTCACGTTTCTCGGGCTCGTCGGCATCGCCGATCCTCCGCGCACCGAGGCCATCGACGCCGTCAAAGCGGCGCGCGCCGCAGGTATCACGACCGTCATGATCACCGGCGATCATCCCGCCACGGCCCAGGCGATCGCGCGCGAACTCGGCATATTGCGCCCCGGCGACGTGGCCACCGAGGTCGTTCACGCCCGTGCGACGCCCGAGGACAAGCTGAAGATCGTTCGCTCCTGGAAAAGCCGCGGCGCCGTCGTGGCGATGACGGGCGACGGGGTCAACGATGCGCCGGCGCTGCGCGAGGCGCACATCGGCATCGCCATGGGCAAGACGGGTACCGAGGTCACACGCGAGGCGTCCGACATGATCCTCACGGACGACAACTTCGCGAGCATCGTGGCCGCCATTCGCGAAGGTCGCGGCATTTTCGACAACATCCGCAAAACGCTCGTATACCTGCTCGGCGGCAACGCCGGCGAGCTCCTCGTGATGTTCGGGGCGGCCCTGCTGGGGCTGCCGATGCCGCTCTTGCCTCTGCATCTCCTCTGGATCAATCTCGTGACCGACGGCCTACCGGCCCTCGCATTGGTCGTGGACCCCGTGGACAGCGACGCGATGAATCGGCCGCCGCGCAACCCGCTCGAGCCCATGCTCGGTCGACCCGAGTGGACCACCATCGCCATTACCGGTGCCTTGCAGGCCAGCGTGACCCTCGGGGCATTCGTGTGGGCGCTTCAAAGCCGCGATTTGGCGGAGGCGCGCAATCTCGCCTTCTCCGTGCTCGTTTTCGGCGAGCTCTTGCGCGCCTTCGCCGCCCGTAGCACCACCCGGCTGTTCTGGGAGGTAGGCGCCTTCACCAACCTGCGCCTGCTCGGCGTCGTGCTCGTCTCGATACTGGTGCAGCTCGGAATCCACCACATCCCGGCGACCCAAGAGCTCTTCCGAATCGGTGCTTTGCCTCTCGCGGACTGTGCCCTGGCATTCGCTTTGGGACTCGTCCCGGCTAGCGTGCTCGAGCTGAGCAAGCTGCTGCGCCGGAAGCGGCCTATTGTCGCCAAAGACATCGAGCGCCGTCGCGTAGGAGGTCGATAGCTTGGCAGCGACGACTCGCGGCATCTTTCTGCTCGAGGGGAGAAGTCAGGGGGCCCGGCTGATCGGCTCTCACCCTGTTCGGCTCCTACTCGGTGCCGACTATCCATCAACGGGGTTCCGCGACAGCCCGAACGTACAAGTCCGATGAGGCTCGCGGCATATCTTGCCCTCATGCAGCTGCAGCCCCTATCGCTGGACGACGCTTTTGGAGGTAGCAGCGCAGCCGCGCTGCAGATCGCCATCGGCCATCTCTTGGCGGTGGCGCTTGGCTATACGAGCTCACCGTTTCGTGCCGTCGGACGCTGGATCATCGACCTGATCCCGGGTCCGGTGGTGGATGCTTCGATCGCGCTTCTCGATGGCGCCGACAAGCGGACTCTTTTCTGGACGCTGGCCCTGCTCTGGCTATCGAGCGCAGCGCTTGCAGGCTCGGTAGCTGGGCCCGTGGCGGCAGCGACTCTACTCGCGCTGGTGGGTACGGTCGGAATCGCCGCTACGATGCGTCGTCCGGAACTGCCTCGGATGCGCGCAATCATCGCGGCCACTGCGGCTGCAATCACTGGACCGGCGGCGGTTATCCTGCTGTCGCCGACAACGGCTGCCATCGCGGTTGGGTTGGCGCTGGCGGCTGCGGCGGTTCTTGACTCCAACCGACGACGCTCGGATCTAATGCATTCCGCAAAGCTGCCACTCGCGACGCGGCCCCTCGGCGAGCCGCCCTCCGGCGCTCGTTTCTCTGTCCCAGGCATCGCTCCACTCTTCACGCCGACGGATCGTTTGTACGTCACCGACGTGACCTTTCCCACGCCGCGATTGCACGCGCGCGCATGGCACCTGCACGTGACGGGGCTCGTGGCCCGGCCACTGCGCTTGACACTAGAGGAGCTTCTCGCGATGGAGTCGGTGGAAGTGGATGCGACGCTCGTCTGTGTACATAACCCCGTTGGAGGGGTTCGGATAGGGACCGCTCGCTGGCAGGGCGTACCACTCAGCGCGCTCCTCGAACGGGTGAACGTGTCGCGCGAAGCGGACCACGTCCTCGCGTGCTCCGCCGATGGCTACTCGGGGGGGCTCCCGCTGTCGCTCCTCGAACAAGGGTTTGAGCCCCTGGTCGTGTATGGGATGAACGGCGAGCTTCTCCGTCGCGCCCATGGCGCGCCCCTGCGGCTTCTCGTGCCCGGGATCTACGGCTACGACGCCAACGTGAAGTGGCTGCAAACGCTCGAGCTCACTCGATTCGAGTTGGCCCGCGACTACTGGGAACGGAAGGGGTGGCCGCGAGACCCTGCCCGGGTGAAGACGCAGTCGCGGATCGACGTGCCGGGGCCCGCGGCGGTCTTGCAACCCGGGCCGCAGATGGTCGCCGGCGTTGCGTGGAGTCCACCGCGAGGCGTGACGCGGGTCGAACTCAGCATAGACAACGGACCGTGGCAGACTTGTGAGCTGGCCGACGAGCTGTCGCCAGCGGCCTGGCGGCATTGGCAGTTTCGCTGGGATCCGTCACTCGGACCTCACTCGCTCCGAGTGCGGGCGTGGAGTCCGGACGGCGTCCAGACGGAAGGTGACGGTGCTCCCTTCCCGCGAGGTGCGGCAGGTTATCACGTCCTCGCCATAAGCGTCAGCCAAGGGGGCGCGAGAGGCAATCCGTTCGGCGAACTCACCACCATGGTTAGAGGACGTTTGCATCTAGCGCGGGCTGGGGTGCGGGCTTGGCGTTCGCACAAGACCCACCCCTGAACGGAGGAACGACAAGATGGCCATTTCCGGTGTGCTTGGCCAGCGCCCCTTCGTCCATCGTCGCGAAGCAGTCGCCGCCACGCCGTGATCATGGCGCGGAGCGGGCAAGGCCCTCGACCCCACCGCCCACTCGACCGCCCGATGCACGTCGGTCGGCGCAAGACCTCGTGGCGAGCAGAGAACCTTCGCCTTGCTCAGAGCTAACCGTCGCGCGGCTGAGCGCTCGCGAAACATTGGCTAAGCTCGTCAAGGAGCCAGAGCCACGTACAACGAAGGATCTTGTCCGGCCTCGGGCGATGGCCTGCCCGGTGACCGTCACGGTGTACGACCTTCGATTTTTTGGACGTCGTGAGACGGTTCCAAGGTAGTGGCACTTGCGACTGCGGCGGAGCATGAGCATCGCGGAGTCGTAAGCCTGCAACTACTCAAATCGTGCCGGCGATCGTTCGAGCGGGCTCGGCGAAAGGGAAGCTCCGAGGGAGGAATTGCTCTCCGAGAGCCTCGCTGTATCAGACGAGCCAGACCCAATGGACATTCTCCTCGTCGTACTTCAGCTGGGGTTCGTAAGCTACGTCGCCGCGCGCCTCGCGTGGCGGAGCAGTGACCGCGAGAAGAGGAGCGCCGGCATTCTGACCGAGATCGAGGCCGGCACCCGCAGACCCGCTCTCGCCCTTCACGCAGCAGGAGCGCTGCTGCTCATGGTGTCCATCGCGTTCGCCCTCGTGCAGGGTCGAGTCTCGAGGGGCGTTGGCGTCCGCGGCGTCCTGGGCGCACTACTGATGGTTTGCGCGGGGCTACTGATGACTTGGGCCATCGCGGAGCTTCGGTCATGGCGCCTGCTTCCCGATATCGACGCCGACCATGAGCTTTGCACGACCGGACCCTACGGGCTCGTGCGCCACCCCATGTACCTGGCGCTCGATCTGCTGGGTATAGCAGCCGCCGTCTGGGTCGCAACGGCGCCGGCGCTGCTCGCGGCGGTGCTTCTGGTCGTGGGAGGCGACCTCAGAGCCCGACTCGAAGAGGCCGTGTTGCTGGACGCGTTCGGGGACCGATACCGCGAGTACATGAGAAGCGTCGGGCGCACGGCAACATTTCTAAGTTGAAGTCGAGATAGACGAGAAGCTGCATCGTCCGAAGAATTGAAAATCGTCGACTCAATGGAATCGGGGCCCTAGATATTGATGTGATCGCCGCAGCACTGACTCGAGCCAAGAACGACCACTGAACTCTGCCGGGGCGGCACAGGCGAACGCAGGCAGCCGATCGTACACGAGCAGGGTGTTCCGCTCGGTGGTCACTTGTCCTTCACTGAAGCGGCGGGAAGCGAAAGAACTGCGTCGTGGACGCGTAGGAATATGCGCCCTCGAGCCTGCAAGTCGCTGAGCCATCCCG
>JAYWEH010000203.1:0-5146 GCA_043780025.1 Deltaproteobacteria bacterium | reverse complement strand
GAGCAGGACGGCGACGTTGCGGTGCTTTTCGACCGGATGACGTAAGGGCTGATTCGACCTCACGCGGTAGACGTTGCGTCGCCCCTCGCGGGTGCGAGTCAGGTAGCTCCTCTGCTCGAGCTCGGTGATGATCTTCTGAATCGCCCGTTCGGTGATCCCTACGCGCTCCGCGAGGTCGCGAATGCGTGCGTTAGGGTCCTCTGCGATGCAGATGAGGACGAGAGCGTGGTTGGTGAGAAACGTCCACGACGAAGCTGTCGTGGCGGACTCGACGTTCTTCGGGGGTCGCTTTGCGATCGCCATGGCTTGACGCACCACAATACACGAATTAATGTTCGTGTATTGTGATACACGATTCATTGTACACACGTCTGCCGCGGCCAGCCAGCACAAAGGCAGCCATGCCTTCGGTCTGGAAAGGGCTCGAATGACCTCGGACGTTGAGGGAAGATTGCCCGATGTCGGGCTCGGGGCGATCCGCTCCGGGGAGGCTACCACGCTCGCGCCAGTGGAACGCCTGCGGCGGCTCGCAGCTCTCGAGCGCGGCGACTTGACGGTCGTGGTGGTGTACGCGGTCGCGATTGGACTCGTCTCCCTCGCCGTGCCGATTGCTGCGCAATCGCTCGTCAACACGCTGGTCTTCACGGCACTGATTCAGCCCATCGTGGTGCTTGCGGCCCTCGTTCTCGTCGGCCTGTTCGCGGCAGGCATGCTGCGCGCTTTCCAGTACAAGGTTGTCGAGACGCTTCAGCAGCGGTTCTTCGTGCGCACCACGCACGATGCGGTTCGCAGGCTCACGCGGGCGGATATACGCGCGTTCTCGGAGCAGGGCGCGCCGGAAGTAATGAACCGATTCTTCGACGTTGCCATCGTGCAGAAGATGGCGGGGACGCTCCTTTTGGATGGGCTGTCGGTCATCCTGCAGGGCGGCGTGTCCCTCCTCCTCCTCGCGTTCTACCACCCTGCGCTCCTCGCTTTCGATGTCGTGCTCATCGCGCTCATCGCCTTCACGTTGTTCGGGCTTGGCCGGGGCGGTGTGGCGACGGCCATCAAGGAGAGCAAGGCAAAGTACGCGACGGCCGCGTGGCTCGAGGAGATGGCGGGGGCGTTCCGCGCGTTCAAGTCCAAGGAAAGCGGAGAGTTTGCGTTCGCGCGAGCCGATGAGCTTGCACGCGGCTACATCGAGGTGCGTCGGAAGCACTTCAAGGTTCTCTTTCGGCAGACCGTTGCATCCTACGCTCTGCAAGCCTTCGCGACGGCGGCGCTCTTGGGGCTTGGCGGAAGTCTCGTCATCAAAGGTCAGCTCACGCTCGGGCAACTCGTGGCCGCCGAGCTCATCGTGACGGGCGTGCTCGCCAGTGTGGCGAAGTTCGGCAAGTACCTGGAGAGCTACTACGATCTTTGCGCGTCCTTGGACAAGGTCGGGCAGATCGTGGACCTTCCGCAAGAGCGCGTTGGCGGCATCGCAGGGGTCGGGCGCACCGAGCCCGCCCACCTACGACTCGAGGGCGTAGCGTTCTCCTACAACGACATGAGCCAGGCGCTTCGAGACGTGTCCTTCGAGCTCGCGCCGGGCGGGAGCCTCGCTGTTCTGGGGAGTGACGCGAGTGGCAAGAGCACGCTGGTCGATGTTCTGTATGGCCTGCGGGCACCGTCCCGCGGGCAGCTGCTGCTCGACGGGGTCGATGTGCGGACCCTTGCCCTTCCGCACCTCAGACGCGACCTTGCGCTGGTTGGAAAAGCGGAGATCTTCGACGGGAGTCTGCTCGACAACCTCCGCCTTGGCCGAGAGCAGATTGACGGGGCGGTCGTCTCCGAGGTGCTAGCCGTGGTGGCTCTCGCCGAGGATGTAGCGAATCTCCCCGACGGCGCGTTGACGCGCCTTGGGCACGCGGGCAGTCGCCTCACCTCGAGCCAAGCAGCAAGGCTCGCCATCGCCCGTGGCCTCCTGGCGGAACCTCGGCTTCTGATCATCGACGAAACGTTGGACGGGCTCGACACCGAGACCGTCCGTAAGGTTCTTCGCGGTATGGCATTGGCTCGTCACGCGATCTCGCTCCTCGTGTTCACCAGTCGCGCCGAGATCGCCGAAGCGGTCGGCGCCTTCGTACGGCTCGATCGAGGCGTTCTGTACGGAGTGGGCCCCGCCTCCGACACGGTCGCGCGATGAGCTCCATTGCGCCACCGGCGATGGGCACGAGCTCCGCGATGAGCCTCGTCCAGTCTTCACGCGCGAGCCGGATTGTGGCGCGCCTTCTCGTGGCGGCGGTCGTCCTCGTCGCCGTCGTACTCTACGTGACACCGTGGCAGCAGTCGGCTGCCGGCACGGGGCGGGTTGTCGCCTTCGCGCCCGATGAACGGCGGCAGAACCTCGGAGCCCCGATTGAGGGTCGCGTCCTTCGCTGGTTCGTTCGCGAGGGCTCGGTCGTCAAGAAGGGCGACCCTATCGTGGATCTCACCGACAACGATCCAGACATTCTCATGCGCCTGCGTACGGAACGCGATGCCATCGCTTCGCGCCTGGACGCAGCAATGGCCCGCGCCCGCTCGTTGGAATCGCGCATAGATTCGCTTCAAGAGTCACGCAAGAGCGGCATCGCCGCATCCGAGTCGCGCATCCGCATGGCGACGCAACGGGTGGTCGCAGTGGAGCAGTCCGTCACCCTCGCAAATGCCACTCTCACGGCAGCGAAACTGAACATCGAACGCCAAGGAGCGCTGGCCGAACAGGGCCTCACGTCGAAAAGGCAACTCGAGCTCACCGAGTTAGAGGAGGCGCGCGCTCAGACCGAAGTCGAGCGTGCAAAAGTCACATTGGCCGCGGCCCGTAGTGAAGAGGTCGCGCTCACGGCTGACCGGCAGAAGGTCGGCAACGATGGTTCGGCGTCGATCAATGACGGACAGGCAGCTCAGGCGGCGGCGGAAGCGGAGGTCGCTAGCGCAAGTGCGGAGCTCTCCCGAATCGAAGTGCGACTTGCGCGCCAGTCGGCGCAATCGGTCATCGCGCCTCGGGACGGCATCATCTTTCGCATCGTCGCGAACGGCCACAGCGGCGAGATCGTGAAAGCGGGCGACGTCCTCGCAGTCCTGGTTCCGGACACCACCGAGCGTGCGGTCGAGTTGTGGGTTTCAGGGAACGACATGCCTCTCGTTCACGAGGGCGCAGCCGCACGCATTCAGTTCGAGGGGTGGCCGGCGCTCCAGTTCAGCGGCTGGCCCTCGGTGGCGGTTGGCACATTCGCCGGACGGGTTGGCTTCGTAGACGCGACCGACAACGGGGCAGGACTCTTTCGAGTTCTCGTCGTGCCGGAAGAAGGTACGAGGTGGCCGGGCGCCATCTACTTGCGCCAGGGTGTCCGCACCCAAGGCTGGGTTCAGCTTGGCCGCGTGAAGCTGGGCTACGAGTTGTGGCGGCAGTTCAACGGCTTTCCGCCCTCGCTCCCAAATGAGCCCGAGGGCACCCCGCCGGATGGAAAGGCAGATACGAAAGGGGGACCGAATTGAGCCGCGAGCTGAGGCACGGGCTCGCGGTTCTCGTCCTTGCCGTGGGGGTTCTTGTCGCGTCGCGCGGACGGGCGCAAGAAGTCTCCCAGACGACGGAGCCGCTACGACTCGACGAAGTATTGGCCTCGGTCGAACGGTCTTTCCCGCTCCTCGAGGCCGCCGAGCTCGAACGTGCGATCGCGGCCGGGGACATGCATTCTGCCGAAGGCGGGTTCGACGTGTCGTGGAAGACTCGCGGAACCGTCACCCCCGTGGGCTACTACGACAGCGTTCGCGTAGAGAGCATGTTCGAGAAGCCAACCTCGTTGTGGGGCGTGTCCACGTTCGCCGGGTGGAAGCTCGGGACGGGACAGTTTCCCATCTACGACGGGCGCCAGCAGACGCTCGAGTACGGAGAGCTTCGTGCTGGTGTGAACGTGCCCGTCTGGCGCAACGGCTCCATCGATCGCAGGCGGGCCAACCTCGGCCGAGCCGAGCTAGGAAAAGACGTCGCCGCGCTGTCCGTCGTCGAACAACGCATTGAGTTTCGTCGCGCGGCGGCGCACCGCTACTGGGCGTGGGTGGTATCCGGTCGGCGCCTCGTTATCGCGAAGGAGCTTCTGCGAAACGTCGAGGGCAGAGACGCTGGGCTCGGTGCGCGAGTCGATCGAGGCGACCTCCCTCGTGTGGAGAGAACCGACAACGCTCGGGCCATCGAACAGCGAAAGGCCCAGGTCGCGGTTTCCCAACGTGGCCTCGAGCAAGCTGGAATTGAGCTTGCGCTGTTCCTGCGGGACGGTGAAGACAAGCCGCTTTTGCCCTCGGCGGCGAGAATGCCGCAGAGCTTCCCCGAACCTGATCAGGGACCCATCGGTGGCAATGACTTCTCGTTCGCGCTCTCCGCTCGCCCCGAAGCGCGGGGTTTTCAGCTCCAACTTCGCCAGACTCAGCTCGAGCTCGATTGGACGCAAAACCAGCTCGCCCCCGGCATCGACCTTCAGCTCACGGGTTCGCGGGACTTCGGTCGAAGCCTCGTAGCGCGACCGGACTTGAGCCAGCCCGTGTTCGAGGTGTCGCTCCTCCTCGACATTCCGATTCAGACGCGCTTCATGCAAGGGCGCAGAGACGCCGCTGCCGCGACGGTGATGCGTCTCGGGCACCAGCAGGCATTCGCGCGAGATCGTATCCTGGCCGACGTACGCGACGCGCACTCTGGCATTCGGGGCGCGCGAGACCGAATCGACGCCGCGAAAAGGGAGGTGAAGCTCGCCATCGAGCTCGAACAAGGGGAGCGCACGCGCTTCGAGCAGGGGGACAGTCACCTTCTGATCGTAAACATCCGGGAGCAGCAGACCGCCGAAGCCGAGCTGCGCGAGACCGAAGCGTTCTTCGACTACCACCGAGCAGTCGCGGATCTAAAGGCAGCGCGCGGTGAGTAGCGCGAAAGACGGTAACTGCTGCGCCAACCCCCAAATGCCGCTGGCCTCGGCGGCACCCAGGTTCGGGCTTACTGACGCAGCTTCGGGCGCGCCACCCGTACGCGCGTGGTACGCGCCTGCCAGTAGGCGCAGCACGTTTCGGTCATGGTCGTCGCCATGGTCATCTCGGTGGCGGTCATGCTCGCGTTCGCGGGCCGCATCGGCGACTTCGTCAACCGGCATCC
>JAYWEH010000202.1:0-12247 GCA_043780025.1 Deltaproteobacteria bacterium | reverse complement strand
CCAACGCGCGCTGCGCGTCGAGCAACTGGCGCTCATGGCACAATTCGCCGAAGGCCGAAGCTGTCGCATGCTCTCGCTCGTCCAGCACTTTGGCGACCAGCACGACTCGAACTCGCCCTGCGGCCTCTGCGACGTGTGCGCGCCCCGCGCCAGCATCAAGGCGCAGCGTCCGCCGCCACAAAGCGCCGCTCTCTCCGCCCGCTTGAAGTCCAACGCCAACCGGCCCGGCAAGCCCGCCAAGCGGCGCCGCAGCGCGGCCTCACGCGGCAAGTCTTCGCGTCGCTCGTCCTCCCGCAGCCCTACCGTCGCCCTCCCTTCTACGGGACCGAGCGCTCCTCTGGTCGCCACGCTGCGCGCCTGGCGCCTCCAGGAGTCCAAGAAAAAGCGCGTGCCGGCCTTTCGCGTCCTCACCAACCGCACCCTGGTCGCCATCGCAGAGGCCCGCCCGAGCACCGCCGCCTCGCTCCACGCCGTCAGCGGGGTCGGGCCTAAACTGCTGCAGACCTACGGCGCGCAACTCGTCGCGTTGTGCACGCAGGGCGCCGCGAGGGCATGAGATAGTTCAGCGGGAGTGCGCTCGATCCGGGGGATCACAGAGGCTTCGGCATGGCCCACGGCCTGTTCACCGGTGAACTTCACCGCCCTCAATGGGCTTCTTCACCAGTGAACTTCACCGTATTTTCGAGGTTCCTGATGCCCGTCAAAATGCAGATAGCCGCTGAAGCTCCGAAACGGCTTGTCCAGAACGCTACACGCCCTGAATCCGCCGTCGAGCGACGGAAACAGCAAGTCCGAATGCCGCTGAGCCGGCGCCCGGAGCTGCGTGTCGACGTGCCATCGCAAGAGCTCGAGCAGCTCGTCCGGCACCTGGACGCGCTCCTCCCCACCGGTCTTCACACCCTCCATCACCGTTTGACCGTGGTTGTTCGACCGGCGCAAGAGCAGCACGCCTGTATCCCAGAGCACGTCGGGGGTGGGCCCTCGACGCCGGAGCGGTCGCGCGGTGGGGCGAAGATCAGGCCTCGCGACGGGCCTCGCGCGCGTAGCGACCTGGGGACTGGCCTATGTGGCGGCTGAACGCGGTGCTGAAGGTACTGGCCGAGCCGTAGCCGATGCGTGCGGCGACCTCGGCGAGCCCGAGGTCGTGGCGGCGCAGCAGATCCTTCGCGACGGCCATGCGCCAGGCGAGCAGGTATTCCATGGGCGGCAGCCCCACGCTGCGCGTGAAGCGCTCGAAGAACGCCGAGCGCGAAAGCGCGGCGGTCTTCGCGAGCTGGGCCACCGTCCAACGGCGCGCGAGCCTGTCGTGCATTTGCCGAATCGCCGGCGCGAGTCGCGCATCCGAGAGCCCGCGCAACAGCCCCGGGGGCGCGTCTTCACCCGACGCTGACCGCAGCGCTTCGATGATCAACACCTCGACGAGGCGTGTGAGCACGAGGTCCTTGCCTGACCTCCGTTCGCTCGATTCGTCGCCGACCAGGCGCACCAGTACCGAGAGCCGCTCGACGCCGCGCACGTGCACCAACGCCGGCAGCAGCGACACCAATAACGCCGCATCGGGCGAGTCGAAGACGAAGTAGCCGCCGAGCAACCGCACGTCGGGGCGCCCACCGCGTCTGCCGTGGCGGACTTCACCCGTCGGCGCGGGCGTCAGCTTCGGGTCTATGCGCTCGGGCGTCACCGGCTCGAACCCCGACATGGTGAAGCTCGGCGTCGCCGGCAAGAGCACGAAGTCGCCCGCCTCGAGCGTGAGGGCAGGCTGGCCGTCGACGGCGAGACGACAGCGGCCTTCGAGCACGGCGCCGAAGCTCGGCTGGCCGAAGCCCGCGTAGCGCACACCCCAACGACCGGCTCCGCTGATGCACTTCGAGAACACGGTGCGCGGCTGAAGCAGGGCGATGACCTCCGACAGTGGATCGTTCATGGCTGGACGCTCGCGAATGAAATGCGGACGCTGTATGGTAGGGAGTCCGTCGTTCCGTCGCTACAATTTTCAGCATGAAAACCGTGCTCATTACTGGCTGCTCTTCTGGTTATGGTCTGGAGACGGCGCGCCACTTCCACGCGCAGGGCTGGAATGTGGTCGCCACCATGCGAACGCCGCGACCTGACGTTCTGCCCCGGTCGGAACGGCTGCGCGTGCTGGGGCTGGACGTGACGAAGCCCGAGCTCATCGCGGCCGCGCTCGATGCGAGTGGCCCCATCGATGTGCTCGTCAACAACGCGGGCATCGGGGTCTTCGGCGCTTTCGAGGTCACGCCGATGGCCACCGTGCGCGAGGTGTTCGAGACCAACACTTTCGGCGTGATGGCGATGACGCAGGCGGTGTTGCCCCAGCTGCGCGCGCGGAGGAGTGGTGTGGTGGTGAACGTGACCTCGAGCGTCACGCTGGCACCGATGCCGATGGTCGCCGTGTACACGGCGAGCAAGATGGCCATCGAAGGGTTCACCGCGTCCCTCGCGTTCGAACTCGAGGCCTTCGGCGTCGCGGTGAAGCTGGTGGAGCCGGGCTACGGCCCGACCACACGTTTTGCGAGCAACACGGGACCGCGCCTGGAAGGGCTGATCCCCGAGGCGTACGCGCCTCTCGCGCAGCGCATCTTCGCTTCATTGGGTCAGCGGGCTCGGGTGACGACCGAGTCCGACGTGGCCGAGGTGGTGTGGCGTGCCGCGAACGACACTTCCGGGCAGCTCAGATTTCCAGCGGGCGCCGACGCGCTGGCGCTGGCTCAGTCGGGGACACCGTAACCTTGCCCGAGTAGTGACCGCGGTGAGCTCCGCCCTATCACGGCGCGGTGCCACCGGCTACATGACGGAGCATGACAAGCTCCAACATGCGCGCTGCGTGTCGAGCTCGACGAGGACGGGTACGTTCGGATCGATCGACGACGTGAGCGGTTGCGCTTCGACTTGATGCTGATGCTGATGCTCGGATTGCTCGTGATGATCGGATTGTCACGCGCGACCGCGCAGAGCTCGGGCGCACCGGCAAATTCAACACCTACGGCGCCGCTCAGCGTGGGTTACAACATGGACTACCCTGGCGATTGGACGGAGATGCCGCCGTTCATCGACCATGTGAAAAACGCTCGCGCTCCTCGCGGACGGTGCCCAGCCGCCGACACCGGCTGCGATGTCGCCGCACACCTCGACCTGGATGCCACGGGCTCGGTGCGCAGCCTGCGCTACCGCGACAATCCCGCGCTCTCTTACAACGACGTCGCCATCTTCATCAACACCAGCAGCTCCCGCTTCGACATCGGCCGCCGCTTTGTGGTGACGTGGGAGGGCTCGGGCAACATCAACGTCGTGAATGGTGGCGACGTGCAAACGAATGCGGCCGCACGCCGCATCACCTTCACGCTGCGGCCCGGCAATACGTTCTTGCGCCGGACCAATATCGACCCTTCGCGCGGGGGCGCATACTTGCGCAATATCCGCGTATTCCGCGTCGATCACGAAGCGCTGCTGGCCGCAGGCGAGGTCTTTAGCCCAGAGATGTTGGCCTGGCTCGCACCCTTTCGAGGCTTACGCTTCATGGACTGGATGCAATCCAACAGCTACGGGCAATGCAGCGGCGGCACGCGGCACGGCCAGGAGTGTTACGCCGCGATCAACCCCGACTGCGGTGGCGGCACTTGCACGATGCCAGGTCGCTGGTCAGAACGGCCGACACGCGAGCAGATGAGTTTCATCAGCTGGGGGCAGTTTCTCGACACTGCTGCGCCCCATCGCGGCACGAAGGTCGGCGGCTACCCGGTGGAGGTGATGGTGGCGCTCGCCAATCGATCCGGGAAAAGCCCCCATTTCAACCAAGCCAAACGGTCGTAGCGCGAGGCCCAACACCCCGAGCAGCATCGCGGCCGCCAGGGCGAGCACCGGTGGGATTGCCCAGGAGCCCAGGATGGCTCTGGCTCCGTCTTTAACGCCGCCCGGCGCGTCGCATAATCTGAGATTACGTACACTGTGCGAAGTGTCGATCGCCGGAAACCGCTTTGATTTTCCTTTGCTCAGGTCGGGCAGAGGCAGGTGGCAATGGAAGAGGTGGTGGGACTGTGGGTGGGGGCCGCCTTGATGCGGCTCGTTTGCGCCGGCTTCGTGCGTCGGTAGGTTGCCTGAAGGAGGGCTGCAAGAGGGCATGTCCGACCATGTTCGAACAGATTCTCCGGCAGCACCGATCCGAGCAGCAAGAAAGCGCGGCAATTAGCTCGTTTTCGCACCGGCACGATGCTTGCTTCAGCGGTGGCGACGGCGCCCTCTGGGTGCCGCCAAGAAGGAGCATCATGTCCAAAAAACGAGTTATGGTATCGAAGTTGGGTCGCGTCGCGGTTCTGGTCGCGGCCGGGCTCGCCGTCGCCTGCGGCGGCGAAGCGCCCTTGACCGATACCGACGCGGAGTTCGAAGCGGCCACCCCCACCGAAGCGCCACTCACCGCTGTGATCTTGAACGGCGACGGAACGCCCCGCGAAGTCGAATACGAGGTCTCTACTAGCGGCTACGCCATCATCGACGGGGACGTGAACATCGGCCTCGCGAGCCAGCTCGAGGACGAGCGCAAGGGCTTCGGGCACACGACCAACGTTTGGGCCCGGCGCACCGTCGTCTACGTTTGGGGGGACATCGGTGCAGAAGAAAAAGGTTTTGCCCAGCAGGCCATGCTGGACTGGACTGCGGCCACCGGCATCCGCTTTCGGGAGACGGATTTCGGTGACACGGCCTGGGTGAAGTTCAACGCCGACGAGGAACGATGCCATTGCCCCATCGGCGATAGCGGCGGAGGAGAAGGGATTTGCGGCATCAACTCGAACTGTGGTCAAAGTTCGCTCAGGCACGAGCTGGGGCACGTGATCGGGCTAAAGCACGAGCACCAACGCTGCGACCGGGACGACGTCATCTTGTACCGCGCGAAGCGCGTCATCCAGCGCAAGATCGGCAACTTCAGCACGATCTGTGATTCGTCCTACGTTCAGGATGGTGCTGTCGATTTCGCCTCGCTGATGATGTACGGCTCGACTGATTTCGCCAAAGACAGCTCGCTGCCGCCGATGGTGCGTCAGTCCGACCGCTCGACGTGGACGCGGAGCAGTGCCATCAGCCCCAGCGATGCCAGGACGGTGCGCGCGCTATACCCGTATTTCCAAAGCCCCTTGTACGTGACCGCCCCCATCATCAGCAACAGCGCGACGCGAAACCGGTTCTGCATAGACAACGGGTACGCCGGAAGCGAGTCCTTTTCGACCCGATCGATTTTGGGCCAGTCGCTTACGGCAGAGTACGATTCGACCGCGAGGCGGTGGGTGAGCTCCGTGCCCATTGTGCCCCCCTTTGCTGACAAGACGGTCGTGAAGAACATCACCTGCAGGCTGTGAGCGCGCGCACGCGGATCCATGCCATCACGTTGGCGCATCTAGTCTTCGGGCTGGGCTGCGGTGACGCGCAGCGTGCCGGTGTTTCCGCTTGCGGAACGCCGGCACCGCTCGCCACGATAAGAGAGGCGATCACCGCGGGCGCTAGCCATTCATTGATCGGGCTTTCGGCGCGGGACATGAACGCGGTGGTGCTCGTGAAGCTCACCGCAGCCGACCAGCGGAAGCTATGCTCGGGCGTGCTGGTCGCCAAAGATCGCGTGCTCAGCGCCGCGCATTGCCTCTACGGCCTCGAGCGACCGAGCCTCGAGGTCGTGCTCGGCCCGAGTGAGCCCGCCGCGGTGCATCGAAGCGGCGCCGAGATCGTGGCCACGCGGCAGAACTACGATCTGCTCCTCCTGGCGTTGGACCATCCGGTTCCGGCGGCGATCGCGAGCCCGCTGCGGGTCGCCCTCTCGACCCTCGGTACGCCCGAGCTGGGCGTCATCGCAGGTTTCGGGCTCGATGCCGAGCTCATGCTTGGCGCTCGCCTTTTCGCGCTCGCCGACATCGTGGCCGCAGACGCCATCTACTATAACACCTCTGCCGGACCGGCTTCCGGCGCGTGCATCGGGGACTCGGGAGGGCCGCTGCTCTGGCGCGATGAAACTGGCGCGCCCGTCGTGCTCGCCGTGCTGTCGAACGGACATGCGTCGTGCCACGGTGAGGACCACTACACGCGCCTCGACGCGGTGTCCGACTGGCTTGGGCCGCTGCTCGCCGGGGTCGCCTACTCGAGCGCCGACTGTGGAAGCCTAGGCGCGGAGGGGCTCTGCGCGGGGCCCTTACAAGCCACCTGGTGCGAAGGGAAAACACTCGCTTCGCAAACGTGCAGCGGAGGCTCCGCCTGTGGCTGGGATGAGCGCACGCGCGGGTTCCGGTGTGTCGACCCCGCGCACGATTCCTGCGCGGGCCATACCGAGTTCGGGATCTGCCGCGACGGCGCCGCAGTGCGATGTGACGACGGCGTGCTCGACGAGGTGACGTGCTGCGGTGAGCCGTGCGGACGCGACCCGGGGACAGGCCGCGCCACTTGTGGCTGAAGCGACCGAGGCCGGGCTGCCCCTGAGTGGCCCTGCACCGCGATTTTTGATCATGCGCGACGCTGCGACGCAATCCATCTGTGCAAGTGATCGATTTGATCCAACAATTCGGTGCCCGATCTAGCGACGCCCCCTAGCCGAAACGGCGGCGCACTCCATAACTCGCCACCCCGTCCACTTGTCGCGAGGCCGAGTGCCGGGCGTCGTCGACGCTCGAGTCGAGGAAAGTCGGACCGCACGATAAGGTCGCCGAGCAAACGGGCCACGCCAAAATCCATGATCACCGCGTGCAGCTCTCCGTCGCTCATGAATGGGGTCCGGAGCATTACGTTGTCGCTCGTGAGATCGCGATGCAGCACTCCGACGGCGTGGGCCGCGCGGAGCCCGCGCAGTATCTGGCGGCACAGCACCATTACCTCGTTCAGTGCGAGCCGTGGCCGCTTGCGCAATCGGGCGCCAAGCGTCTCGCCCTCGACGAACTCCATCGTCAAATAGGCGAGTGTCCCGAAGCCCGGTAGCACGTGATGGCCGAACTCCATCCTCACAGAAGCGACCTCCCGGTAGGCCAACCGCTTTCTTGCTTACCCATACGTCAACGCGATCGCCCCTCTCGACTACCATTGTGACCTTTGCGTGCCACGGACGGGTCAGCCATCGAACATCGTGCCCTTCGCCTCGATCGAGCCCGCGCGTCCGACGATTTCGCGCTTGCGGATCCTACCGGGCTCCTCGGGGCGGAGCGACGATAGGTCCTTCGTGGTCGTGCTTTTGCCCGGTACGAGCTCGCTGATGCCGAGCAATGACTCGGCGTCGTGTTCGGTCGTCTCCAGGTTACCCTTCTCCGAGCGACTCACCAAACGGGGTGCTCCACGTGCCGGTAACGCCAAGCTCGGCCGCTACTCATTCGCGCTCAACTCTGACTCGTCATCACTGGGCAGGGCGTGGCCTTCGCGAAGCAGAAAGGTCGCCAGCGTGACCTGTCCGCTTTTTGGGTCTACTGCTACCGGCACCGACGCGAAACCGCCGTTCCAAGGCCGCTTCTCTACGTCGTCCAACGCGTGCTCCGTGAACTCTTGGTATTGGGCAATGCTGGGGTGCACCGTTTCCAGGCGACACATGGACGTTCGACAGTCCAAGCCGGTGACCTGCGACCCTCGTGGCAGGTTCTCATAGATGGCGCTGCGCACCGCAGCATCGGCCGTTCTCGCCCATCCGCTGTCCACATCTTGGCTATGAAACGCCGTTTCCATCTTCGTGTGCAGGCGCGCGCGCATCGCGACCAGATCATCGTCGTCCACAGGGTTGGCAGCTGCCTGCAGAACTTCAGCACGGCTCGACAGCTTATCTTCGTCGAGCCCCGGAGCTTCCGCGTTCCTCGCCGTCTCCAGGGCCATTGTAGCGTCGGCCCGTCCACGCGCAGCGGTCGCCAATCGACTCCGCAGATTGCCATCAAAGACCGGCACCTGCGCCCTGGCTGCTTCCCCTTCCAATTGGGTGGCACGTAAACGCTGGACCTCCTTCTTCATCACCAGGAGTTCGCGCGCCGTGCTCGAGCGATCCCAATACAGCGTCGCGCCGAGAAGCACGAGGCTGGCGATTGAGACGAATGTCTTCGATGTCATATTGGTCTTTGCGGAAAGTAGTGGAAAAGCGGGGTGCCCGTCGCAGCGGATGCGACGGCGGACACCCCTCGGCACGGAGCGCGAACTCACTCGATGCGAACGCTATTGAGCCTCCCGCCCGACTTCATGGTGCAGCACACAAACGCGCTATCGCTAGTGGCTGCAAAGTCAACTCTGCCGACTTCCCACTCGGTGGCTGCGCCAGTGGTGGTAAAGTTGACGTTACCGGTGGAGGTGATCGTCACCCCGAACTTGTCCAAGGATTTGGCAATGCACTGGTAGGTGCCGGCGGTGGGCAAGAAGGACGTCAGAAGCACGCGTTTGCTGGTCCCCGTGGTGGTGACGGCCGGCGCCACACAAAACTGGCGGTCCGTAGTGCAGCCGTTGGTGATCCGGCCATTGCTGTGCGTGAAACAAGAGGCATCGCTGCCACTGGCGGCAGAGCCAGCAAGCGCGGCGAGCCCTGCTTCAGAGTTGTCTGCCATTGCTAGAATTAGACCCATCGGACCCAAGAGTCCGAAAGTGAGTGCTCGTAGAGCGCGTGCGCTCGTGTGACTGAGTTTCATGATTGCTCCAAAAAATTCGCTAATTCGCGAACGCCCGATACAGACGCGCACGACACGGAGCAATGTCCGTGCCGGAGGCGCCGCGCCAGACGAGCGCGATTCCAGGTTGGCTTTGTCGGCGATCAGGTCGGACCCACAGCCCTTTTCTCGCCGCATGCGAGCAATGGACCGAACTCTACGGTCTGGCGGGCACCTGGTGCTGGTTGCCCAACGTGTACCTGTTCGCGCAACATGTCGCGGACATGTCCGAACAGCGGTGCGCCGATCACCGGACGCCGACGGGCGTCGAGCACGAGATCCGCAGGCCTCGCGCGGACAAAAGCTCGGGAACAGAGGAACGTTGCAGCCGGACGAGAGACTGCGTTGGCAGTGGCGAGGTCGTGGTCGTGGGGCGCGGCCTGAGCGACAGCCGCATCTACGCGTACACGCGGTCCCTGCCGTGTGCTTCCTGGGCAAGAGCGCTGGTGGGCTACAGCAGTGACCCGGCTCTGGAGTTCAGCAGCGATGTGAACGCTTTGACGGTCTTCGCGCTCCAGCCGTCGCGCGGCGGCGCGGACGTGGTTCGGACTACGGGGCTCAATGTGACCTGTGGAACCCCACACACGGTTCGGGGTTATGGTCTCCCCACCGTCGTCAGCACGCCGGCAGCACTGGGCCGTTGGGAACCCTTCGAGGGCGAGCGGCGGCACAACGTCGTCGCGCGGAAGTCAGACGGAACCTTGCGTCCGCCGCGGCATCCGCGCTCTTCGTTCCAGCGCACGCTGCGGACGACGAACTTCGGTTCAGCAGGCTTTCGCGCCTGGCCTGGGCCACGCTGTATCAGCGAGTCTTCGATATCGACCCCCTCGAGTGCTCGAGCTGGAGCGGACGGATGCGCTTTGTCGAAGTGATCGAGGACGTGGCCCAGGCACGCAGCGAGCTCCGCCGTCGAAACCTGCCCGCACAGCCACCGCCGCTGTCTCGGGCGCGCTCGCCTGATTGCGGCGATTGAAGCGCGCGGATCCGCGGACGAGCAGTAGCCCCCGGACCGTCCGCTGCCCGCTGCCCGCCGCGTCGCGCGAACGTTGCAGGGCAACGTCCGCAAGACGGACGTCGTCGCGCGCTTCGGCGGGGAAGAGCGTCCTCTTCAGTGATGTAGAGCCAAGCCCTCCGACTCACAAACAACCTACACTGCAAGCTCGTCACCGAGCAATGCCCGGTGCCCATCACCGTCAGCTTTGGCATCTGCGCCAATCGCCCGGGGGAGCGCAAGGACACGAGTGCCTTGCTTCAGGCCGCCGACGGGTAAGCTTGGCTGACGGCTCGTGGGTGCACGGCCGAGGCGCACAGACGCCCGTGCTGCTCGCCAAGAGGCAAGCGTCAATCGTACTGCAGTGGATAGTCGGCAGTCCCGGGACTCTTGCCGTCGATGCTCAACACCTTCAAGTCGGGAGTCAGGTCGTTGACGTCGAGGTAGGTGAGCGTGCGGGGCAGCGCGGCCACGACTTTCCGCAGCATGGCGACGGCAGGGACGGACTTGGGCGCCCCGGTTTGGCCGCGGATCTTGCGATCGATCCAGAAACGGCCGACCTCTTCCGCCGACATTTTCAAGACCAGCCTCTCGAAGGCCACCCGGGTCGGTGCCCCGACGGCCTGATTGAGTGGGATCAAGGCGTGGTCATCCGGACCCGTGACTTGTTCCTTTTTGTACAGCCGCTTCAGCTCGCGCAGAGGCAGGTCGGAAAGTGCGCTGTTCTTTTGAGTGACGATGACGATCGTGTTTCTCGTTGCTCGGGCCTGCAGCGGCTCGACCGGCGTGAGCCCAAGCAGCAGCAACCCTGTCACGAGTCCCGCCAGCAATGTGAATCGACGGCTGACCATGGCTCAAAAGCTCCAGGCTACTTGGAAGCCCACGAAGTCGAGATCGCCCAGCTCGAGGCCGGGAACTGCTTCGATGAAGACGTACTTGTACTCGGCTTTTAGCGCGACACGTGGAGATGGGCGCACGTTCACGCCGAAGGCGAGCTCCTTGGAGTCGGAGGCGTAGGGATCGCGGGTGTATTGAGCCAGCATGAACGGCATGATGTTCCACCAGGGTGTTCGATAGGCCACGAGCCCATACACCCCATACCGGTCAGCGTCGGCGAACTGGGCGGGCACGGGGGGCGGAGGCACTGTCGTCACCGCGGGCCGAGCCGCATCGAGATAGCTCGTCTCCCTGTATACGGCTTCGCTCTGAACGAGCAACCCGCCCCACTCCCACTTGAGATCGGCCGCGAGCGCGAGCTCGTCGTACTGCAGCGTGGGCGGGTCGAAGTTGACGAGTTCGCCGTCTTCTACCCTGAGCCCGACGCCGGAACGGTCGGTGTAGCTCCCCCGATACCCCGAAATGCCGAGCGTGAACGTGCCGAGCAAGGAGTCATTGTAGACATACAGGCGGCCGCCGACGCCCAGGTTGCTATCGAGGTCTTGATAGGAATCAATCGGTCCTCTCCCGTTCGATAGCGTCAGGTGATAACCGAGCTTCGTATCCTCGACGTAGAAGCCGCCGTAGGCCTCGAGCCCCGTTTGCCGTTCGGGAAACAGATTCTCGTTGATGATATACGGGCGATAGATACCTATGATCGTCGGCGTGCCATGGTCCACGTTCCAGATGCCATAGGGGGTGAGCCACTGGCCAGCGCGCAACGTCAGGTAGCGGTTGAAATTGTACTCCAGCCAGACGCGTTGGATCGCGATCCCGCCCAGGCGCACGGGTCGGTTCAGGTCGGTGGCGTCAAGCACTGTCGAGTCGACGCGCTCGAGAGCGGCTCTGTCCGCGAACGCGCTGTCTGTCCAGTACGAGCCGTGCGGCAAATAGGTAAAACGCACCTCGGCGAGAGATCGCCAGTGCTTCTCGAACTCCGTCGAGAAGTACACGTTCAAGTTACCGACCATGAAAGAGCCGTAGTCCGCAGAAGGCGCGAACTTCTTTCCAATCTGCGCGCCGTAGGTAAAGTCGGCGAAGCCATACAAGCTGATCTGCGGCTCCTCGAACTGGAGCTCCGCCGCGCCCGCGGCGGCGAAATCGCTCCCGAGGGCGGCCAAGGTCGCCGCGTCGGCTGCGGAGAGCGGGTCGGCGCCAGGGGTCCGTTCGGGCGCCGTGGCGCTCTGCGGTTCCATGGCGGGTGGAGCCTGCGACGGTTCGGGCGGCGACGGTTCGGGCGACGGCGACGGCGGCACGTCCGGCGCGGGCGCGACGGGCTGTACCTGCGCGGCGGGCGCAGCAGGCGCGTCCGGCAGCGTTTGCTGCGCGAGCCGTGCGTCATCGGCGCTCTGGGCGCGAGCGTTCTGCGGCTGCGCCGCACAGACCATCAGTACGGCCGCTCCCAGAACGAACGCCCTCGGTTTGAGCATTGACGATGCCTGCTTCATTTCAGCAAGCACCCGTCGGCAAGCAGAACGTTACGGGCGCGCCGAACTGAGTAAAATCGCAGCATTGCGTGCCGGAGAAGCAGTCGTCAGCCTCGGGCGAGCAATTGCTCACCACGCATTGACGCAACATGAAGGACTCGCAGAAGGTGGCCTCACCCGTGCATTCGGCGTCGCTCGTGCACGGCTGCCCGGCACCTACGGGCGGGCGCCTGCAGAAC
>JAYWEH010000201.1:0-5152 GCA_043780025.1 Deltaproteobacteria bacterium | reverse complement strand
CAGATCCTCTATGGCTGGTGGCGTAGGCTCGACACCGGTTACCGCCGTTGGTTGTGCGGGTGCCCGGGCGGCGGTGATTGCGCTCGGGGCGCTACCCGGCGCTGGCCCGAGTCCACTGGGCAGCACGGGAGCCTCCAGCCGGGGTGCCGGATCGGCGTGTGGCAGCGCGGGTGCCGGCATTGGCGCTGGCGCACTTACGCTCGAGCCGATCTGCGGGGCTGGAGCGTGAGTGCGGAACGCAGTGACTGCACCGAAAGCCACCGCGGCCCCGACCCCAAAGAACATCAGCGCGGCAAAGCTCAGTGCTCCCCAGGGGAAAGGGCGAGGGGCGGGCTGACTGGGTACATAGAAGGGCAGCGATGTGTCGATCAAATCGCGTGGGAGATTGACCTGAAGTGTAGAAATATCAGAATCCGACCCCCGTGCTTCCGCGCTCGGCGGCGCCGGGCTCGGCGCCCGCGAGGGGCGCGCCTCGACGGGTTCCGACCGAGCTGACGGCTCCGATTTGGAAAGGAGCTCCGACTTCGGCACCGACTCCGATTTGGACACGGGCGGTCGCGACGTGCGCAGCTCGAAGGGGAACTGTGACTCCACCACGGAAGGACGGCTCGATGTCGGTGGCGGATCGGAGAGGGCCCAGGCTACATCCTCACCGGGGCGACTCGAACGCTGCCCCGGGCGGCGGCTGCTCGGTTCCGGCTTGAGCGAATAACGTTCTGACGTTTCTCCCGGTGGCTGATCGAGCGAACTCGAGCGCGGTGGTGCCGAGCTGCCGTCAACGATGAGCGATGGCACGAGGTAGGGCGGAAATTCGCGAATGTCCGCGGTCAGCTCGAGCTTGAGCGCGCTTTGCACCAGGCGCGACAGTGCCGCGCGAGCGCCGTCCGGCGCCGGCAGGTGCTCGCGCAGCGCGAGCCAAAAGGCGCTCGCGTCCGGATAGCGGGCTTCAGCGTCCTGGGACAAGGCGCGCAGCGCGACCTCGGCAAGCGGTAACGCCCACTCCTCTTGGATGCGCGGAGCAGGCAGCGCCCGCCGTGCGATCAGACGGCTGATCGCGGCCGCCCGGCGGTGTGGGAACAGCCGCCCGTTGTCGAGTGCCTCCCAGAGCAGCACGCCGAGGCTGAAAATGTCGCTCGCCTGACCCGCGGGGCCCGACTGGGTCAGCAGCTCAGGGGCGAGGTAACCGAGATCGGGCTGGGGAGGAACCAGCTTGGCGAAGGGTTCGCGTGCGTTGAACAGGCTGGCGCTGCCATCCACGCCCACCAGCACGTGCCGCGGTGTGAGCCGGCCGTGGCGACGATGTGGGCGCGGGACCCCGGCGTTCTCGTGGATCTGGATCAGCGCCCCGGTGACGTCGGCCACCACACGAACTCGCGCCTCCAGACTCAAGTTGGAGGGCGTGCCCGGATGAAACAGCTCGAGCCACGTCGCACCCACTGTCGCGGGGCGTGTGGCGACTATCCATCGCGTGCCGGAGGCTGCTGTCGATTTTTCGTCCAAAGCCGCCGGCTCGACAGCGGACGCCGGGAGCGACGCCGGTTCTGGCGAGACCATCCTGAATTCACAAACGGCAACCCAGCCTGGCAGTTGAGGGTGGAGCGTTTCACCCCGACACGCATGCAGCCTATTTATGCGCGGCGCCGCCTCTATTAACCCGTTTGGGGGCAGTGCGGCCCGTCCGAGCCTCGTCAGGTTGCCCGGAGCACTTGCCTGAGCAACAGGCTTCCCGGAGGCCCAAGTTGCAGGGGCGTATCAGAACAGCACGCCGAGGTACATGCGCAGGAGTTGCGCCGCAGACGTGTCGACGTTGCTCTCCTGCCGCGTCAGCGCCTGATAGCCGAGGCCGTCGAGCGGGAACAGCACCGAGTACTGCAGTTGCGCGAAGAACCCGCCAGGCTTGGAGAGGTCATCGTTGAGCGCGCCGTCTTTCGACTGGAAGAACAAGGAACCGCCGAGCTCGAGCCCGAGGTCTTCGCTGTGCCCCGGCGTCTGCACGAACTCACTCGCCCGAGTCCACACGATCGAGATGCCGCCTCCGAGCCGTTGCCCGTTGGGGTCGCGCGTGAAATCGTAGTCCAGGCTCGGGGCGAAGTAATATGTCCCCTGGACACGCTGCAGGATGTAGCGATTCAGGATCGAATCGACCCGATACGAAGGGTGGAAGCGGAACGTGGAGATCGTGTCGTCGTTGATCTGTTGTTCCGCGGCTCCCGGGATCAAGTTGCCCGCCGTGTCGGGATCAAACGCATCGGCGTCGCCCGAAGCCCAGCCGGTCTTGAAGTTGAGCCGTAGCCGATCTTCGACCAGCTTTTGCTGAAGCTCGAAGGCAAAGCCGTATTGGCGCAGATCACGCTTGGTGGATTCAGTCGACTGATCGGCGGAGCCTCCGGCGGTCGTCGTGGTGCTTTCGACGGAGCCGAGCACCATGGCCACTTCGGCTTCGACGCGCAGCTTTTTGTACAGCAGCTGTAGCCACAAGTCCGGCAGCCACAGGCTCGAGTCACGCCGCGCGAAGCCGTTATTGGCGAGCGCCGTGGCGTTGGCGTTGGGGACGTTGTCGCCGGGCTGGCCCGCCTGGTCGTTGGCGAGCAGCTGGCTTCGGTACGTGACGTACACGCCGGTGTTGAGCACCAGGTTTTCGCGCGACAGCTCGAGCTTCGTGAGCTCGGGGCTTTTGTTGCGCATCAGCATCAGCCCGTATTGATTCACGTCGTCGAGCTGAGCGCGGTCGTAGGCTTCGCTGCCCGCGTAGGGGGCCCGGTAGCTGGCTCCTTCGTTCGGGAAGTCCCACATACCGGCCACGACGAGATCGATCAGTTTGATCCCGCTCGCGAACATCAAGCGATCGACGGTCGATTGCGCGTCGTCGTCGGGCCCGTCGCCCGCGTTGTAGACCATGCCGAGGCCCCAATGGTTCGGCATGCGGCCAAAACGAGCTTCGCCGAGCGGAGTCGTGTACTCCGCCCACGCGCGCTTGACGCGCAGACTATCCTCGAGGCCGTTGACCCCGGAACTCGGGGGGACCTGGCTATCATCCAGGTAACCATTGGGCAGGTAGCCCGTGCGCGCGACGACCTGATAGCCGCCGGCGGCGCCGGGGCTCAAGCCGTAGCCCTCCGGCGTCGAACCGAGCACCAGATTGTCCAGGATGTCGATCTGCGTGTTGACGCGCAGATTGTCCGAAACGTGCAGCTCCGGGTTCAGGCGAAAGCGCAGGTTGGCCCCGGCTTGGGTCTTGCTCTGGCATCCGCGCAATGCACCACCGTTCGCCGATGCCGGTGCGTCCGTCTCGTCAGCTCGGCAGAGCTCGGGACCGACGGTATTGCCGTTCATGTTCCCGACGATGGTGACGTATTGATTGTCCGGCGGCTGCGGGTAGAGCGACTGGCTCGGCTCGTCGCGGCGGCCCAGAGCAAAGTTGTGAAACAGCTGGGCGCGAGTGCGAAAGTAGCCGTGGAATTCGAAGATCGGTCGCGCGTGTGACCACCAATCTTCCGCGAAGATGTCCTCGAGCGTGACCGTGGCGTCGCCGCCACGCGCATCGGGCCGTTCATCGCCCTGGCGCTTCAAGCCTTCGGTGTCGAGCGAGGGGCTCGGGAACAAAGCGTCACCGCCGGGAGCAGGCAGTGGCCGTGGCAGGGCTGGTGCGTCCGCCGCAGGAGCTGCAGGCTCTTCCGCGGCAGGCGGCTCGGCTGGAGCTTCGGGTTCAGCCTCCGGCGCGGCGGGTGCCGCGTCGCTCGGAGGGGTTGGAGCCGGCGCCGAGGGCTCTTGTGCGTGGGCGCCGCGCATCCCGGCGTGTCCGGCGAGAACCGCGCTCAACGCGGCAATCACAGTGGTCTTTCGCATGCTTACCAGTCGTTCTCGCCTTCGCCGACACGGCCGGCGGGGTGGTTTCGCATGGCCCGCGGAAAGCTGTCAACGCCGGCCGTCAAATTACCCGTCGCGCCGGTGAGCTTTCACAGCCGAACTCGTGGTTGCGCTGTGCTGTGCGATGACCTTCGTGAAGTCCCGGTCGAGCACCGTGCGTCGGCCGTCCTGACCCGCTTGGCGAATGGCCTCACGGCAGAGCTCGCGCAAGTACTCCGAGAGCACCGGCATCGCAGCGTCAGAGGTGCTCATCCCCGACCAATCGCGCACGTATTTCTTCAGTTTGGAAACGACGATCAACACGTCGTTCTCGGCATCGGCGCTCGACGTTGCCGGCTCGGCTAATCGGGCGGGCGCGGCCGGGGCGCTCACGCCGGACGAAGCCGGTGCGCGAGCCGCATGCACGGGAACCGCGGGCCGTGCATCGACCGATTCCTCACGCGTGGCGGCCCAAGCGGCGCGCGACGGCGCCTTCTCGCTCTCCGCCCAGGCGTCGCGGTGCCTGGCCGTCGGCAAGTGAGCCTCGAAACAAGCCAAGGAGCAAAAGATGAGGCCCGTTCGCTTGCGATTGCAGGTCGATACGCTGCAGACGAAATAGCTCGCCTCGAAGCCGATGCCCACCTTGCACATGTTGCAGTTACGCCAGGTCGCGGTGTCGCTCGCCATGCTGATGCTCGCTTCGGCCCTCGCGCGGGGGCACCTCTCCGCGCTCCCGCTACTCCAGCTGCCAGCAGAAGTCCAACGCCCTGGTCTCTCCGAGATGGGCCTTGACATGAGGGGCAACGTGACAATTGTGCGGTCCGGAACTCCTTCCCGCGTGCCATCCCATGACTGATCCAACCGTCCGTCCGTTTAAGGCCGAGGTGAGCCAACTCCTCGAGCTCCTCGTCAATTCGCTTTACAGCAACCACGAGGTCTTCGTCCGAGAGCTCATTTCCAACGCTTCGGACGCGCTCGACAAGCTGCGCTTCGAGAGCCTCAGCCGTCCGGAGATCTTGCCCAGCGACACCACCTTGATGGTGCGGGTCTCGCCCGACCGCGAGAAGCGCACGCTGACGTTCTGGGACAACGGCATCGGCATGACCGAGCAAGAGCTCGAGGAAAACCTCGGTACGCTGGCCCGCTCCGGCACGCGAGCCTTCACGGAGGCGCTGAAGGCTGCGCAAAAACAAGGCGAGAGCCCGCAGCTGATCGGTCAGTTCGGCGTGGGTTTCTACAGCGCCTTCCTGGTCGCGGATCGCGTTGAGGTGGTGAGCCGCGCCGCCGCTGGCGAAGCTGCGTTTCG
>JAYWEH010000200.1:0-5154 GCA_043780025.1 Deltaproteobacteria bacterium | reverse complement strand
GCGGAGCGGACTTCCCGTCGGCAGAGAATCTCTGGTCGTCTGTCGAATCGCTCTCTCAGTACGACGTCGTGCTGCTCTCCTGCGAAGGCGAGCGTGAGCACGACGAAAACAAGCCGGACGCGGCGTTCGCCGCCATGCATGAATACACGAACCTCGGCGGTCGCGTCTTCGCCTCCCACTGGCATCAGCTGTGGCTGCAGCGCGGGCCAGCGCCCTTCCCGGACATCGCCACGTTCGTGGACGAAGACGACATCAACGAGATCACGGCCAACGTCGAAACCTCGTTCCCCAAAGGCGCGGCCCTGGCAGATTGGCTCGTCAACGTGGGCGCCTCCAAAGAGCGCGGCCTGATCGATCTGACGGGCACGCAACACACGCTGGTGAGGGAAAATCCCACTTATGCTCAGCGCTGGATCTCCACCAACAACCCCGAGACGGTTCAGTACGTGTCCGCCAACACGCCGTTTGGCGCGCCTGCCGAACAGCAATGCGGCCGTGTGGTGCTGAGCGACATTCACGTGACCGGCAGCGAGAAGGAAGGCCGCGACGTGTCGAGTGACGATCTGGCGTTCCCGGATGGCTGCACGACCTCCGACCTGAGCCCGCAGGAAAAGGTGCTGGCATACATGCTCTTCGATATCTCGGGCTGTATCGTTCCAGACAACCTCCCACCCACGCCGCCGACGATCATTCTGCGCTGACAGCGGGCCGACCCGAGCAACCCGTGGAAACCCGAGCTCACCCCAACGATCCGCTGCACGGCGTGACGCTGCAGGACATCCTGACACAATTGCATGCGCGCTACGGGTGGGAAGGATTGGGCCGGGTGATCCAGATCCGCTGCTTTACTCACGACCCGAGCATGGGCTCCAGCCTCGCCTTCCTGCGCCGGCAACCCTGGGCGCGTCGGGAAGTCGAAGCGCTGTTTCTCCGCTCTCTGCAGAAAGAGGAGAAATGACCAAGCGATGACCAAGCAATGACCAGGCAATGACGCTGGCATCCGGAATCACGATGCTACGGACCAGCTCCGATGATCATTCTCTACGAGCTATCCTGGTCGCACTACTGTGAGAAGGTTCGACTCGCGCTCGACCACATGCAAATTCCGTGGCGCGCCGTCTCGATCGATGCTTTCGCCAAGGAGCCACTCCGGGGTCGCCCTCGCCCTACGCAGCTGCCGAGCCACACGGTGCCCGCCATCCTGGATGAACGCACGAACACGTACGTGATGGATTCGACGCCCATCCTGCGTTACCTGGCCCAACAATATCCCGACGCGCCAAAGCTGTTTCCGGGCGACGCCGCCAATCGGGCCGAGGTGGACGCGATGCTGCTCGCTCTGGACAGCCAGCTCGGTATCCTGGCGCGCCGGTTTGCGTATACGCAGGTGATCCTGGAGTGCCCGGCGCTTCTGTCCGAGCTCTTCCTCCGGCATCGCTTGCACGGGCTGTATTGCGCTCCGGGGATCCGCCAGCTGTCGGGCGCCTTCATGGGCATGGTACTGACGCAGCGCTTCGAGTTCCACCGCTCTGAAGAGCTGGGGCTGTACGAAGCGCTCGAACACTACCTGCTCGGCCTGGCCGCCTCGCTCGGCCAGCGCGAGTTCGTTGTCGGCGATGTCTTCTCGGTCGCTGACATCGCACTCGCGACGCTGCTACGTCCGCTCACCATCGTGCCATTTTTCGCAGACCACCCCGGCTTGCGCAGCCTCTTCGACAGGCACCGGCGCGTACTGACAGCTGAAGCGGGTTATGTCGAATTTGCGTACCAGGTCGCCATTCGGGAAGCCCGAACAGAGCGCCCCCCCGTTCGCCGCAAGCTGCGCCATCGAGATACGGTGGTTCCGTTTACGCCCACGGAGGGCTCAGCCGCCAACGACCAGCAACGCCTGTGGAATCGCCAGAGCGTGACGATTCCATTGCACTATGCGTTCACGCTGCGCCGCAACAAAGTCCGCCACGCGGCAGCAACTGACCTGATCCGCTAACGGTGGCTAGAGAGCACGTACCGGAGCACACAGCTCGCACTTGAAAATGCCGGTGTTTGGATCGACCTCGTCCTGGGCTCGGTACAGCTCGAAGCACGGCCGATCATCGGGCTGGTAACCGCTGCCCGGTAGCCAGGCGGAAAAGAAGTCGTGCCAGCCTCGTTCGATCTCGAACGCCGTGCCTCGAAACGCCAGCACGGCGCATTTGCCTCCGGGCATGTCCGTCACGTTTACGCGACCGCTCGGTTGAAAGCCCTGAGCAACGACGATGCTGGCGTCGTAACGAAGACGCGCAGGATCGGTGATCATCGGATTGTCGCGCGCGACACCGACGAGCAGCGCGTCGTCGTTCCACAGGTCGTGCGCCTTCGCCCAGCGCACCAACTCTTGCCAGATGGCGGGGATCCCACCGCCGGCGCCGTACGGCCCAACGTGGCGCAGATACGCCAGGTGATAGTCGGGTAAGGTTTTGACACTCACGTTCATGTTCAGCTCCTGCCAAGCCGCATCGGCCCGGACCGGATCAAACTCGCACGCCCGCGCCCCGTCTGCTTTGCAGGGGTTGCCATTCACTTTGCCTAGCTTGCTATTCTGCTCCTGGCTGAACGCCTCGGCACCGCCGTCGCGCCACTCGGTCGCGCTCATGCCGAAGCGGTCTCGAAAAGCGCGCGCAAACGAGGCGGCTCCGTTGAACCCACTATCGAGCGCCGTCGCGAGGATACTGCGATCGCGGCGCAGCACCAGGTCCGTCGCCGCCCACTCGAGGCGAGTGCGCTGAATGAACTGGCCGAGGGTCTCGCCGGTGCACGCCTTGAATACGCGGTGGAAGTGATACGGCGAAAAAGCTGCCACCCCCGCGATCTGTTCGAGCGTCAACGCTTCGGCCCGATGAGACACCACGTAGTCGATGGCTCGATTGATTCGCGCTTCGTATTCGCGCCGATGATTTGAATCGCGGGTCATTGATCTACCGATGCGAGGCAGAGAGCATCGTGGCTTTTTGCCCGACTTTCTTAACGTCCGCGAGGTCGAATTTGCGCCGACACACCTGGCGACGGACTCCGACGAGTGCCAAATGTAAACCATGAACAGCCCAGCAAAACCTTTTCGGCGTCGAGACGCAACGGGGCACATCGACCCGCGCTACGCTCGCGAGCTACTCGCCAAGGCGCGTGAAACCCGCGAAACCGACTCTAACCACGCTTTCATTGACGGGCCGCGCAGCCGTGATGAACTCGCCGAGGAGCTCGGAGAGGCCTTCATCGAAGCGGCGACGTCCGGTGAAGAAACCGAGCAAGACCGTCACGATCGCGTCACCGCCGAGGAAAACGGCGGCCCTTTCGTGGAGACCAGCGGAAACGAAGAGTTTGCCGTTGGCACCGACGAATCGAACATCGCCGAGGCCACGCGCGAGCCGATTCCCCGTACGTCTAACGCACGCCGCTGAATCTCAGTCGAGATCCTGGCGCAGCTCGATCACATTGGCATCAGGGTCGCGCACAAATAGCGAGAGCCCTGGCCCCAGGCGCTTCGGTCCGTCGGTGATGCGGATCCCACGCTCCTTGAGCGCTGCCTCCGCCTCTTCGATCGAAGCGACCTGGAATGCTACGTGAGTGTAGCCTGGCAACTTGGCGGGCACGTCCATCAATGGATTTTTTCCATCAAAGTCGCGCGCGCCATTCACGATCAGGTTCAGTTCGATGCCCGCGTCATCCTGCAGCACGACGACGGGGTCCACCGCGTCGCGATACACGACCCGGAACCCGAACTGCGTGTAGAAATCCACGGCCCGCCGCTCATCCGTCACGCGAATTCCAATATGATGGACTGATTGGAGGCTCAGCATCCGCGGAGTCTAACGCGAAAAGCGGAGTCTATGCTACCGTGCCGCTCCTTCTAGGCACGTCGATGACCGAACCCCCGGAGAGAGCCGACAATTCAGCTGACGACAATTCGGCTGACATTGCCCTGCCAGCTGACATTGCCCTGCTCGAGCAGCACCGTACAGCGCTGACCGGTCACTGCTACCGCATGTTGGGCTCGGCGGGAGACGCGGACGACGCGGTTCAGGAAACCATGGTGCGAGCCTGGAAGAGCTTCGCGGGTTTCGACGGGCGCTCGTCTCTGCGCACCTGGCTGTACCGCATTGCCACCAACGTGTGCCTGAGCACGCTGGCCCAGAGTGGGCGCCGGGCCCGCCCCATCGAAGAGGGCCCATCGGGAACAGTGGATGACGCGCTCGCGAGCCGCCCGCGACGGCACTGGCTCGAGCCCATCGCCGACGTGAACGCGTTGCCCGCCGATGCGGATCCAGCGGAACGCGCGGTGTTGCGCCAGAGCATTCGCCTGGCTTTCGTCGCGGCCCTGCAACACCTGCCACCGAAGCAGCGCGCAGCGCTCCTGCTCACGGAAGTGCTGGGTTGGTCTGCGGCCGAAACGGCGGACAATCTTTCGACGTCGATCGCTTCGGTGAACAGCGCGCTGCAGCGGGCCCGGGCAACGCTCGCCACACGTGACCTGGGTGACCTCCGAGCGAACACGTTGGACGAGCGCGCCCCGCTCGTCGAGCGTTATGCAAGCGCGTTTGAACGCTACGACCTCGACGCCTTGCTGAACGTCATGCAGGACGACGCGGTCATGTCCATGCCGCCCTACACGCTATGGCTGCGCGGGCACGAGGCGATCCGCGCCTGGATGCTCGGGCGCGGCGCCGTTTGCCGCGGCTCGCGGTTGATCCCCACCGCGGCGTGCGGTTCCCCGGCGTTCGGCCAGTACCATCCCGGCCCCGCGGGCGGCCATCTGCCCTGGGCCCTCATCGTGCTCGAAGGGTCGGGCGAACGTTTCTCCTCGATGACGTTCTTTCTCGATACAGAGACGTTGTTTCCGCGCTTCGGCCTGCCTGCCGAACTGCCCGCCGGGAGCTGAGCCAGCGCGTCGGCGCAAGGGCTCGCATTTTCATTCGATCCGAGCGATGAGTTTGAAGGCTGGACGCGGTCAAACAGGGTGAACGCAAACCTTGGAGACAAAATGACCTTGAGCATCGCCCAGTTCTCGACCCAGCACCCTCAGCTCACCTCCCCTTCCGCACAAGCCCTCTCGCCTACCCGTACCCGCACGCCCGGGACCCGAGCCCAGCTCTGGACGGGCCGCGTGCTCAGTGGGCTCGC
>JAYWEH010000199.1:0-27122 GCA_043780025.1 Deltaproteobacteria bacterium | reverse complement strand
CTCCAGAGCAAAATCCGCGCGGTACTCGACGCCGGCATGGGCCATAAAGCCCACGCGACCAGCGATCGGTGTCCAGGCATAGCCGGTACCCGTGAACTCCACGCTGATGGTCCGGCGTGCCTCGTCGACCTGGTAGCGGCAGCTATTGGGGAAAAAGCGCCCGATCGCGTTCCCTCCCGCTGCCAGCCGCAGGGGCGCCGAACGCTTCGACATCTCGGGGCACAAGCGATCGGCACCGAAACGCGAGAATAACCACCAGCGTAACTCGGGGCTGCTATTGACGGCGCCTCGGAACAAAGAGCAGCCGAGCGCCACCAGGGCGAACCCGAGTAAACCCGCGAGAACCCAGACCCCGGCTGGGCCTACCTGGGCGGTGCGTATCGGCCGAATCTGGCGGCTAGCCCGCTTTGAATACATGGCCCTCCAACGGCTCACAACACCCCTCGGGTGACTCCGCTTCACTTTCTCCGGCCTTTGGTACGCCGACCGCTAAAGTTAATCGAGGTTTTTTTCGTCTCATAGTGCAAGGAGCATGCGCGGCCGCCACACCCCCATCGATGCGTTGACCGCCCTCGCCTCGGTCGAGACTGCCGACGAGCGGCGCGCCAGCTGGAGGCAGGCGCTCACCGCCCTCGGCGAGCTCGGTCGCGTCGACAGCCCACCACCGCTCGACGGCATGGGGCTGCCGGTGCTGATGCGCGCGGTTCAGGTCGCGCTCGAGTCGAACTTGATCGACGACCTGGATTGGGCGGCCCCTGAGCGCGCGGCGGTGGCGTTGTACGAGATCACGAGCGCCATGCCTGCGGGGCGTGAGCGCACGTTGATCGGGCGCCGGGTCTTCTCGGGTTTGTATCAGGGCACGGCATCGACGGTTGCGGCAGTTGCCACGCGCATGGCGATCAACTCTCCGAAGCCGCTCGAAACGCCCGCACTGCGCGCGCGCGTGCATTTGCTCTATTCACTGCCCGCGGGATCGGGCGTCAACGCTGACGCACTCGCGCTCACCTTGATTGCGCGCCGCGAATCGTTCGAGCGTTGGATTGCCCAACCGGCGAGCGGAACGCTGCCCTCCCGTCGCATGGCCGCCATCATATTGGAACGCGCAGCGCGCGAGGTCGTGAGGAGCACCGAATGCGGGGATCCGGGCCCGCTGGCGCGTTTCATGGAAGCCCCGGTGCAGGCGAGCTACAAGCTCTTGCTCGCCGATCGCGAGCCACTCGTGTGGCGCCACGCGGCGATGGCCCGCGGCCTGTTGTCCGCGGTGGAGCCGCGGTTACGTGAAGAGATCGACCTCGAGCTCGACACGTCGCTCAGCCCGACCGAATGGCGTCGAGCAGTGGTGTCGCTCGTCGCGTGTCTGGTCGTGGACCGCGACACCGCGATGCAGCAGTGCAAGAGCCTGCTGCGTAGCGAACTGTTCGATCGACATCCGCCCATCCTGTCGACGCTGTTCTGGGGGCTCGGCCCGGTCATTGACGCGGAACCCGAGCTCGCTCGCGAACTGATCGATTTTCTGAGCTGGGTGGACCGCAACGACGTGGCCCAGGATTTGGCATCGCTGCTGCGCGACGTCCACAATCCCCAGCTCGGAAAAGCCGCCGCCGTGCGCATGAAAAACGCCATCAACGATCGCTTGCCGCGCGCGGACGCGGAGTCGCGCATGGTGCTCGAGAGCATCGTGCGCGAGCTCGCGACAGAGCGGCACGACGACGTCAGCGTGTGGGGCGGGATCCGATCGGCCATGATCGCGTTCGAAACCACCGGTGCGGAAGCCGCCCATGACATTGCCCTCGAGACTCTCGAACGCGCGTATGGCACGCTCGATCGCCTAGAGGGCTCCAGCACCGCAACCCCACCGAGAGACACGTATCAGTTCATGATGGAGCTCGACGGAGGCGTGATCGAAAGCTCACGCTTGTACGATCTGCTGCTTTTGCGCCGCCGCCCGGGCGACAGCAACGCCTCCGTGGTGGAAATGGAGCGGCTGTACGATCGGCTCGGCAGCTGGTTGTTGGTGCGAGAGGCACCGAGCAGCGGAGCGCGGCCTGAAGACAGCGTGCTCGAACGCCAGCGCTGGTTGGCGCTGCTGCACCTGATCGATGTCGAAACGGCGACTCGAAGTGGCAGTGAACACGTGGCGGCTCGCGTCGCATGGCGCATCCGCCGATCCATCAACACGCTGTTCTCGCGCCTGCGCAGCGATGGCTCCACGCCTTTGCACCGAGTGCTGTGCGCCACGCTGGCGCGCAGCTTCGACGCCGCGATTCGCGAAAGCGTCGCTGACGTCAGCGATCTGTTGCTATTGGTCGTCTCCGGCCTCCCGCACTCGGCCAGTATCAGCGCCATCGTCGACGCCTCGACCAACGCGGACATTCGCCAGACGCTGCAGGCTTATGTCGAATTTCTCGATCGCTCGCCGGCTTCTGAAGCTTCCGCTGACATGAGGCCGAACCCGGAGTCTCTCACCACCCACTTCATAAAGCTGGCCGGGGGTATTCCGCTGAGCGGCTCGTACCGGGGTGAAGCACTCCGGCAGACGCTGCTACGCCTCGGGCGGGCGGTGTCGGCCGTCGAGACAGCGCGCAGCCTGACGGACCTCATCGAAGGCCAAAATAGCGATCTCGCCCAGCTGCAGCGCGCCTGCCTCGACTTGAACCAGCTGCAGCGCAGCACGGCGTCGCGAGTGCTCGGTGAGGATACGCAGCCGGCGCCGCCGGCTCTGGTGCTCGCGCGTTTGATCGAGCGTGCCACGAGCGCCGAAGAACGGCCTGCCACGAACGTCCTCGGACAAGCCATCGAGCAGCTCTGCGCCACCATCCCCGAGGTTCTTTCTGTGCCGCTCGCGAGCCAGCTCGGCGTGCTCGAACGGCTACCCCTGAAGACGAACTCGGCGATCGCGTCGCAGCGCCCCAACGGCCCGCCGAACCCCCTGCCCGATTGGCTGTTGCCTCGGCGAACGATCGGCAGCTTCTACGTCGTGCGTTCGCTCGGGGCTGGCGGAGCGAGCTCCGTGTTCGTGGCTCGGCGCATCGAGGCCCGGCACCAGGCCGGCGCGGAGCTGTACGCGCTCAAGGTGCCCAAATACGACGCCATCGTGGCCCGTAGCTTGTCGGAGCAGGAATTCCTCGAGCTGTTCAGGCAGGAGGCCGGGGCGCTCCTTTCTCTGCCGAAGCACCCCAATCTGGCTCGCTTCGTCAACTTCGACGTCGAAGCTCGTCCCAAGCCCATCTTGGTCATGGAGCTGATCAACGGGAACTCGCTCGAACGC
Organism: Deltaproteobacteria bacterium; assembly: GCA_043780025.1. Taxonomy (GTDB): domain Bacteria; phylum Myxococcota_A; class Polyangia; order Polyangiales; family Polyangiaceae; genus SZUA-265. The sequence goes on along the minus strand of JAYWEH010000199.1, from coordinate 23,854 downwards.
GTGATCCGGCGCGGCCTGCTCACCGTGAACGCGGCGTTCGAGTACCTCAACGGCATCCTGGCCGGGCTGGAGGCGATGCACTCCGCTGGAGTCGGGCACCTCGACGTCAAGCCTGCGAACGTGATTCTGCGGGACGAGCGGACCGCGGTGCTCGTGGACTTTGGCCTGAGCGGCCGTCACATCCGACCGGGCTGCGGAACACTCGAATATTGCGCGCCGGAGGTGCTCGGGGTAATCCCCAACGGTTACGAGGCACCACCAGCGAGCACGGACGTCTACGCCTTCGCCTGTTTGGCCTTCGAAACCCTCACCGCAAAGTTCATCATCGATGGTCGGGACGAGACGGCAGTCATCGCCCAGCACATCGATCACGACGGTTGGCCAAAGCGGCTGGCTGAGTTCGCGCGGGTCGACGGGGCGCGCGATCTGGCCATGCTGCTGGCGCGGTGCTTGAGGCGGGATCCGAAGATCCGTCCGTCGGTACGGGAGGTTCGGCGCGCCCTGGCGCTGCCGGCTCACACTTTGGGCTCGCGGCCTTGGCCGCTGCCCATGGCTCGGCGGGAGCAGCCGCAGCCGAGCGAGATGCCAATTCCGCTGGTTGCCACGCGGCGCTAGTCCGCCAGTTCCAATTGAGCGATGGGGATCTCGAATGCCCCGGCGGGGCGAGGGCATCGAGATCCCCGCCTGTGCCGCCGCTCTGAACCGGCTCACTCCTCTATGTAGGCGCCGGTTCCGATTGATCTGCCAGCTCCGCGACAGGGATTGCCTTCACGCGCCAAGACGCTAAGAACCCGAGGCGTTTCAATGGGCACCCCCCCTCCCATTTCGGCAATCCAACCTGGCTCTCGGGACGTCGACCGCCTCACGCTCCTCAGAGCGGAGGCCGGTGAACTCGTGTTCGAATCGGTGCGGCGCGCCCGTCCGGTGTTGCTCCTGGTTCCGATGTTATTGATTCTTTCGCTGCTGCCCTGGTGGGGGCAGGCCAGCGCGACCCCGAGCCGCGTCATTGTGAGCGGTGCGCTGGCCTTGCTCGCCCTGCTCGCAGCCGGGAACGGAGCGCCCCGGCGCCGGCGCTTGCTCTTGCGCCCCACCGCGGGCGAGTTGTTGGCTGGTGCGAGCCGTTTTCAGCTCGGGCCTGCGCCCCGCTGGATTCTATCGGCCCAGTCCGAGCTGAGTTCGCCCTCGAGCATCTATAGCGCCGAGCTGGAGCTCTCCTCGGGGGAGCGGCGCATCCTGCTCAAGCACTCCGATCCCGCTCGGCTACTACGCCAGCTGGCGGAAGCCCTGCGCTGCTGGCCAATACCCGTGCAATGCAACTGGGGCCTGCCGCCGGAAGCCGAGCCCTGGCGCTATGAATCGAGCGCGGCGTCCACGACGCCGCCGCGGGAGATCGGGGTCAGCGTGGTGAAGAATGGAGCCGCGAACGCGGGGCTGGAGTGGGCGCTGGTCATCATGGCCACGCTGGTGGTCATCGATTTGATCTTCCTGGTGTCTTCCGAGGGCGCACTGGTCGCAGACGTTCACCCCTTCAGTGTGGCGCTACCGCTGTTTGCGGGCGGAGCGATCGGCCTGCTTGCCGTGGGTGTCACCACACTGGAGCGGCGGTGGGTCATCGGCGGCGAAATTAGCGCACAGAGCCGTGCATTTGCGCGGTCGCGCGTGCATTACGCGGCACCGGTGACATCGATTCGCGGGGTCTTCACAGTGGGCGCGCGCGACGCCGAGCATTGCCATGTGCTCGTCGACAGCGGGACCGGGCCCCTCGCGTTGGAGGTAACCCAGGCAGAGGCTTCAGACTTCCTCGAGCGCACCCGTGCCGGTATTCAGGCTGCCGTGGCGAGGCTGGCTGGTTGAGCTAATCCCGAATGAAGACGTTCTTGCCGATACACTTGCTTTGCCGCTCGATCAGCGCCTCGGCACGCGGAACGACTTCGATCCGCAGGTCTTCACCCTGCTTGCAGGTGAAGTCCCCGAGATAGGGTGACAGCCCCAGGCGGGCCCCATTGACGTAGATTTCGGACCGTTCGGGCCCCACGACGACGGACAAGGTGAGCCTCAAAGGGGTCCCGTTTTCCTCGTCCGGGCCCACGGCTTCCTCGTCGGGCTGCTCGTCCGGCGGGTCCATGAGCTCGCTCGCCAGCTCCACCAACGCGGGCCGCTCCGAGACCGGGGCCGGCACCGGCGCCGGCGTTCTCGCCAGCACGATTGCACCGATCATCATGCGCAGGCCGATCACGGCGCAAGCCAAACCGCAGAGCAACTGCGCTGCGATTTCTCCCCGCGCGATCCAGTTTCTCGCGTTCACCCGGTGACCCTCAAGATTTCGAGCAACGACGTCTCCCCGCGTTCCGCTCGGCTCAGGCCATCGACGATCAACGGCTGCATGCCCTGGCGCTTGGCGAGCTCGAAGAGCTCGCTCGTCGGGCGGCACTGAATCACCGCCTCCCGGAGCTCGGGGCCCATCACGAGCAGCTCGCTGATCGGGGCTCGACCGGCATAGCCTTCATTTTCGCAATATTGGCAGCCCACCGGGACATGATACTTGCCTGGTTGCACGGGCGCGCCGAGGGCGGCGAAGCGCCCGCGCAACGAGGCATCCGGATCTTCCGGCTTCCTGCAGGCGGTGCACAGGGTCCGGACCAGACGTTGCGACAGGCACCCAATCGTCGCGCTGGCGACGGCGAACGGCTCGATACGCATGTCGATCAGGCGCGCGAAAGGGCCAGCCGCGCTGTCGGCGTGAAGTGTGGTCAGGATCAGGTGACCCGTCAGTCCGGCCTGCGTCGCGATGTCGGCTGTTTCCTTGTCGCGGATCTCGCCGATCATGAGCACGTTCGGATCTTGGCGCAGCACGCTGCGCAACGTGTTCGCGAAGCCCCGCCCCGAGCGCGCATGCATTTGAGTCTGCGTCGCGAACGGCAGCTCCAGCTCGATCGGGTCTTCCAGCGTCACGACGCTGGTCAACTTGCCTCGCGTATCGACGACATGCTTCAGAGCTGAATAGAGCGTCGTGGTCTTGCCGCTGCCGACAGGGCCCGTCACGAACAGCAAGCCTTGCGGTCGCGCCAGGATCTCGCTCAAGCCGCGGCGTGTGACCTCGCAGAAGTCCAGGGATTCGAGCTCGGGGACGCCGCGGCTGCCGCGGACGATACGCAAGACAACGCGTTCGCCGGTCTCCGTCGGCAATGTCGAGACGCGAGCTTCGATGCTGATCTCGTCGAGCTTCATCACCAGCCGGCCGTCTTGGGCGCGTTGGCGAACGTGCGTTTCGAGGCCCGCGAGCACCTTGATGCGTGTGCAGAAGGGCAGCGCCCAGCGAGGCTCGAGCACCACTGTCTCGTACAGCGCGCCGCCCACGCGGTAGGTGATCCGAAACGTATCGGCGGTGGGCGAAAGGTGGATATCGCTCGCTCCAGCCGAGATCGCTCCGCGCACGACCTCCGCGAACGCCGTGACCACGTTAGGCTTCGCCTCGGACAGGCTCTCCGTGACCCGCCGAGTCACCTCTTTGGTGAGGTCCGAAATGTTGACGCTGGGGTGGCTCGAGAACGTGAGGGTGCGGCGTGTCGACGGCCGATCGAGCCACGAGCCCACGCCCCAGAGAACGAAGGCGCAGCCCAAGCTGGCCACGGCCGCAATGCCGAGCGAGCGCCAGGCCTGGTCCGCGATCATGGCACCCACGACCAGCTCTCGCAGCGCGGCGAATCCGCTGGACAGTCCGCGCGTTTCACCGGTGAGAGACAGCGTCAGGAAGGCAGCCCCCGAGCACGCAAATCCAAAGGCAAAGAGAGCTCGCGCCGCAACGATCACGCCTAGAGGCACCGGCCGGTGCGAGCTTCCACCTAAGCCTCGGGAGTTCGAAAGTCGTTCCTGCCGCTACGGCTGGCGGAGCTCGACTGAGATCGGAAGACACGCACCCACCTCGTGGGCGCCATCGGCCGCCCCTAGGGCGCCAGCACCGAGGCGAGGTCTTGATCGATCTGCTCGGCGGTGCTCCGCAGCACAGTTGCGTACCACCGGGTGCGCTCGCTACGCGCGACATACTCGGGCCGATCTTTGGCGTCCTTGGCGGAAAGCTTGACGACTTCGATGTGCCCGAGGCTCTTGCCACGATCGTTGAAGTATTCGACGCGCACGACCTGATCCTCAGGCGCTGGCGGCGGCTCGACCGTCTCCGTGTAGTTGGTGACGCGCAGACGCTCCAGCTTCGTCATCCAGTTGCTGACGGTCTCGTCCTTCGTCGCGGGGCTATCCGAACGCGCCCAGAAATCCTTCTCTTCCGCGTGCCGCACGATCTCACGGCTCGAGTCCTTGCCCTTGATGACCACCTTGGCGATTTTCTCTTCGCCAAAATCGTGAAATTCCCGCTCCACCAGCCGATTGTCCGCCGAGGACAGATCGTTGGCGATCGTGCCGGAGATCACGTAAGCGTCGCCGGTGTCGGGGTTGCGCACGTAGCGATCGCTGCCGCCGGGGGTTTTCTCCCCTAGCGCCAGGTTGTGCTCCTTGCCGCTAATCACGACCTTCAACGTTCCGAACTCGGCCTTGTCGAAGCCGAACTCCCCGAGCCGCTCGGGCGCGATCTTGCCGAGCACTCGGCTTGCCTTCAGGGTCACGAGGCCATTTGCCAGCTCCTCCCCTTTGCTCAAGCTGATGAAGCGCATCGGCTTGCCATCCCCTGCGGCGGGAGCCGGGGCATGCGGATCGGCGTGGTCTCCCCCGTGAGGATCGTGGGGGGATGCGGCAGGGGCTCCGGCGTCGGCACCGGCTGCAGGTTTGGGCGGCGCCTTCTGGGTTTCGACGGTGCCAACGAAGTAGCGGCCCGCTTCATCCTGCTTGGGCTCGAGCGCAACCAGCTTCTTGTCGGTACGGAATTCGATGCGCTGCAGATCGCTGAGACGCCCACTCCACAGCTCGGCCGCCACCTGTTTCTTGTTGGGATCGTCTTCGCTGGTCCAGGCCTGGAGCCCGAGCACGGCGGAGCCGACGAACAAGAAGACATGCACCCCAATGCTACGCATAATCATGAGAACACCACCCTGGTGCGGCGAGCGCGGCCCGAGATCACGAGCCCCAGACAGAGCACGATGATCGGCATGCCGAGGATCGTGGCGTAGAACCAGATTTGGTCCTTTTGTTTGCTGTGCTCGATGCGCACGTCTTCCTCGTTGTTGATTTCACCGGCGAAGCTGTCTTCTCCGCCCAGCCAGCGAATCGCATCCATCAAGAGCAACCGGTTGGTACCAAAATTCGACATCAGTAGATCGCTCATGGAGTCCGCGTCAGCGACGACGAAAGCCCGCATCTCCTTGGCAGGAGCGTCTTTCTTTTCCTCGCCATCCTTCTTCTCGGCCTCCGCAGAGGCGGCAGCACCACTCACCGGGCGCGTCACGGCGGCCACGAGATTGTAGGTGTCCTTCTTCTCGTCCTTGTCGAAGTCGTAGTTCTGGTTCTGGTCCGCGAAGGTGCCGCCCATGGCGCGCAACGCCATGTCGACCTTGACTTCGCTGTTGCCGAGCGCATTTAGCGAGCCCGTGCGTGCGAAGATGATCGACGCGCGCGTGGCGTTGCGGCTCAGCGTCGAAACGGAAGCGTGCGACGAGAAGCGATTGCTGACGAGCAGAGTGCGGTCGGAGTTGTTCGAGCGCCGGCGCACGTGGTGGCTGTCATTGGCCAGGAGCACCGGCGAGTAGCTCAGGCCGGCCAACTTGGCGAGTTCGTTCAACCCCTGCTCGGAAGCGGTCGGGGTTGCTGCTGCGGGCGCAGGCGCAGGCGCTCCGGCGGGCTGCATGGCAGCCACAGTCTCGGTTTGCCCGGTTGCCACCGGCACTTCGTTCGTCACGGAGTCCGCGTCGAGCGCGATGAAGAGGTGACCGCCACGAGTCGCATAGCGGTCCAGGGCTGCCAGCTCTTCGGGAGCGAACGGCTCGGTCGGGCCGAGCACGAACACCATCTCGGCGTCGTCCGGCACTTCCCTGCCGAGGCCTTGGGACAAGCCCAAGGTCCGGACCTGATAGTTCTGGCTGCGCAAGATCTCTTGCAGAATCTCGGCGGAGCGGCCCCGTGCCTTCTCTTCCGCACCGGCCCCGTTCATTTCGCCGTGACCGACCGTGACGTAGGCGATGCGGCGAGACCGGAGCAGCTTGTACAGTTGCTCCTGCACGTCGTGATCCAAGGTCTTGAGCTTGGCCCGCGCGGCGGGCATCTCCGCACCCACCGTCAGCGTCCGGTTGGTCTCACCTTTGGCGAACACGATCGTGCCGTCGCTGAACACCTTCAGCTCCTTCGCGAGCTTGGGCTCGAGATAGCGATCGACGATGGCCAGTTCGACGTTCGCGACGCCCTTCGTGAGTTCGCTCAAGTAACCCGCCACTTCACTCCGCACCTCCCCCACCTCGGGGAAAAATGCCGTGATCTTCAGCGGCTCGGTGAAAGCCTCCATCATCTTGCGAGTCGATGATCCGGGCTCCGAAGTCTTGAAATAAGAGTAGTCCGCTTGCGCCTTGGTCTGGCTCGCCGAGTAGACGAAGAGCGAGCAGTACACCGCGGCCAGGGCGAGGGAGAAACCGCTCGCCGCCGCCGCTCGGACTCGCCTCGCCTCGACGTGCGGGGCGTTGCGCATCGGGTAGAGCGCGGCTTCCGCAAAGAGCATCGGCACCACGCTCGTGATGATCAGGGTGATCCACACGAGCAGCAGCAACGTCTCCACTCGATCGCGATGCTTGACCTCCATGTCGAGCACACCGAGTGCGTCGAGCCCCGCGTTCGTACTGGCGAAGTACACCGCGACGCCGCAGAGCCCTGACAGGCTCAGGATGCCGAGCAAGCGCTCGATTGAGGCGCGCTGGCCTTCGGAGCGGAATTGAGGCGCGAACCGCAGCGCCGTCGCAGCGACGACCAAGAGCAAGCCGATCACATCGAATGCAGCCGACAATTTCTCGACTGTCACGATCACGCGTTCGCCCAGGTACAACAGGACCAGGCCACCGACGTACATCGGTACGAGCCATGCCGGGGCTCGTCGAGCTGGGGGAGCCGGAGCTTTCGCCGGTGTTCCCTTGGAAGGTTCGGCCTTTTCGACCGGTGTGGCTTCTACCGCCATCGTCGCGCCTCCAGAATCTTCACTGCGCCGAGCAAAAACAGATACGCGACGCTCAAGTAATAAGCCGTGGCCCCGAGCTCCAGAATTCCGAACTGGAAGGGCCGAAAGTTAGCGTGATGCAGCGCCGCTGCGCCAAGGAACTTGTTCAGCGGCGGATCAATGGCCTGGGCCAACACCCAGAACACCAACATCACCACCACGATTGCCGCGCCCACGACGACGGCGACGAGCTGCGAACGCGTCAGCGTGGACGCAAAGAGCCCGATTGCGGCCGCAGCGCCGCCGATCAACACCTGACCCAGGTACCCGGTGATGATGTGCCCGACGCTGACCTTGCCATTCACGAGGAGCAAGAGCGGCATGTACACGGAGAGCGCGGTGAGCAACACCACCATGCCGAACACCGAGAGGTATTTCCCCACGATGATCTCCCATTCGGACACCGGCGCCGTATTGAGCAGGGTGAATGTACCCGTCTGGCGTTCCTCGGCCACGAGCCGCATCGACAGGAATAGGGCCGAGGTGATCGTGACTCCGCTGGTCCACCAAAAGAACTCGGCCAGAGCCTCGCCCGAGAGCAGGCGCTGCGAGAGCGAGCGCCAGTAGAACAGGATGCCGTCGAGCAACAGCGCGCTCGCCATCACGATCGCGCCGAGCGGGGAGCGGAAATAGGCGCGCAACTCGCGCTTGGCAATCAACATTGCGCGACTCATGGAGCCTCCGCGACGGCTGAGCGGGTCGGAGCCCCGCCTGCCAGTTTCAAGAATACGTCTTCGAGCTCGCTTTCGGTCCTGGCCAAGGCGAGCAGCGGGAAGCCGGCCTGAATCAGGGCCGCACTCACCTGCTCTCGCACGTCCTTTTTGGCCTGGACGGAGAAGCTCTGAACCTTGTGGCCTCGCTCCAGAGCCGCGATGGCACCTGCGTTGGAAACGCCTGGAACACCGCGAATGGTGCTGAGAATGCGCGAGAGATCTCCGCTGTCGGCGCGCACCGTCAGCTCGATCCGCAAACCCTCGAGCAAGCTCTGGGAGAGCTCTTCCTCAGTTCCTGACGCGACGATGCAGCCGTCTCGCAGGACCAGCAAGCGGTCGCAGGTTTCACTGATTTCCGACAGGATATGGCTCGAGACGATCACCGTGTGATCGGTGCCGAGCTGGCGCACCAGCGCGCGCATCTCGACGATCTGCACCGGATCGAGGCCGCTGATCGGCTCGTCCAGCACCACGAGCTCGGGATCGTGCACGATGGCCTGCGCAATGCCGACGCGTTGCCGATAGCCGTGCGAGAGCGAGAACAGCGGCTCATCGAGCACCTTGTCGAGGCCGAGCTTCTCGGCCACGGCGGGCACGCGTTTACGGCCGTCGGCGGCGGCGCGACCACGCAACTCGAAAGCGAACTGCAGGTACTCGCGCACGCGCATCTCGTCATAAAGCGGAGGTGTATCGGAGAGGTAGCCGATCTTGCGGCGAACCTCTTCGGGCCGCTCGACCACGTCCACGCCCTGCACCTTCACCGTCCCGGACGACGGCAGCAGATCGCAAGCGAGCACGCGCAAAGTCGTCGTCTTACCGGCGCCGTTGAGGCCGAGCAGTCCGATGACTTCGCCTTTCTCGATGGTGGCAGACAGGGGGCCTACAGCCCGTGTTTGCCCGTAGTACTTGCATAACTCTTGTATTTCGATCACAAGCTTTTCGCCTCGACGGTGTTTGGTAGCGGCCCCGGGACACCCGCGCGCATTGGACCCAGGAGCGGACGGGGTTATTCCCCGAACCGTTCAGAAAGCGCAAGGCCACGCGCAACCCGCGCAAAACATTGGCGTAGTAGCACCCGAAACCCCGCCTGCCGTGTTGCCTCCTTCGATCTCCGCCCCCGCTTTGCCCCTGGGCGCCGCCTGGCACGGTCCAGCTGAGCCAGTCGCGCCGGGGTTGACCGGACCGGATTTGGCCCACGCCATCCGGGGCGCTGCGCTAAATCTCGGATTTGCTCGGGTTGGATTCTGCCCGGTTGCTCCCTTTGCAGAGGCCGAGGAGGCACTTTCGTCCTGGCTCAGCGCAGGCCATCAAGGAGAAATGGCCTACATGGCCGGAGTGGGACGCGCCGACCCCGCGACGCTTTTGCCCGAAGCGCGCACCCTGATCACGGTTGCCCTTCCCTACGCTCGCGCCGGGTTGCCGGAGCGAGATCCGGCTGGACCCCTGCCATTGCAGGGGTTGGTGGCTCGCTACGCGAGAGGGCGGGACTACCATGACGTTCTGAAGCAGCGCTTGCGCGCACTCGCCGATCGCACCGCCGAATTGGCGGGGCGCCGCGTGCTGGCTCGCCCCTGCGTGGACACGGCCCCACTGCTCGAGCGCGAAGCCGCGCGCCGGGCCGGCGTCGGCTTTACCGCCAAGTCGACGTTGACGATCGTGGCTGGCCTCGGCAGTTACGTGCTGCTCGGCGAGCTGCTCGTCGATCTGGAAGTGGCGCCGACGGAGCCGGTCCGCGCCGGTTGCGGCAGCTGCCGGACCTGCCTCGTCGCCTGCCCGACCCGCGCATTCGTCGACGCTTACACCTTGGATGCGCGGCGTTGCATCTCCTATTTGACTATCGAGCTCGCTGGATCCATCCCGCGCGAGCTGCGCTCCTCGATCGGGCGTTGGGTATTTGGCTGCGACGTCTGCCAAGAGGTGTGCCCCTACAATCAATCGCCCAAGCCGCGGCCGAGCGACACGGAACTGGCCGGGGATCGCGACCTCAGTGATCCTGACTTGGTGGAGCTGCTCGAGCTCTCGAGCGCGGCATACCGGCGCCTGGTGCGAGGCACCGCGCTGCGCCGCGTCAGCCGGCCCCGGCTCCAGCGCAACGCGGCCGTCGCTCTGGGCAACACGCAAAATCCCGACGCCGTGCCACCGTTGGCGCGCGCATTGAGCTCGAATCCGAGCCCGCTCGTCCGTGGGCACGCCGCCTGGGCGCTAGGCCGTTTGGGAGGCCCAATCGCGAAGGCCGCACTATCAGGGCAACGCGCCAGAGAAATGGACGCCGATGTGCTGCTCGAGATTGAGCACGCCATGAGCCCGAGTGTATGGCCTGACCCGTGAGCGAGCACCGGCCATCGCGGGACTTCCGCCTCGTCGACAAGCGCGCATCCCTCGGTCAGTTCGGGATGTGGATGCTGCTGGTTTCGATCAGCGTGTTGTTCCTCGCTGCTACCGTGGCCGTGCTCATCACACGGAGCCGTGTGCCCCATTGGCGGTTGCCGGGCCAACACGGGTTGCCGTGGAGCATTTTCGCCAGCACGGCCTGCCTCGCCGTGGTGAGTGGACTGTTGCATGCGGCGCGCCGAGCCACCTCGGCGAATCGCTTCACTCGAGTGGTGCTGCTGCTGCGCGCAACCATTGGGGTTGCGCTGATATTTGTGGGAACGCAGGCCCTCAGCGTCCGAGAGCTGACGCACTCAGAAGGGGCGTTCGCGACCCAGACTTTGTTCGTGTTTTCGTTCGACCTGCTCGTGGGGCTGCACGCTCTGCACGTGATCGGAGGATTTGTGCCTCTAACCATCGTGCATGGCAAGGCGATGCGCCGGGAGTATTCGAGCTCTCGCCAGGCGGGCTTGGCTTTTTGCACCCAATATTGGGACTACCTCGGCCTCATCTGGCTAGTGCTGCTGGCGACGCTCGGGTGGATCGCCTGACGTGGCAACGCCCCCGGCTCTCGCTCCAGCTCACCCTCCGCTGACTCCGCGAGCGCGGACTCGCGTCCTCATCATCGATAACTACGACTCGTTCACCTACAATACGCTGCATGTCCTCGGGCAGTTCGGTGCGGAGTGCTCGGTCGTGCTCAACGATCGCACGAGCCTCGAGGATATCGCCGGTCGATCTCCGGACGGTATCTTGCTCTCCGCGGGCCCGGGCGTTCCAGCAGAGGCCGGCATCACGCTGGCCGCCATCGAACATTTCGCTGGGCGCGTTCCAATCTTGGGGGTGTGCCTCGGGCATCAGGCCATCGCCAGCGCGTTCGGCGGGCGGGTGGTGCGCGGCGGGCGGCTGATGCATGGCAAGACGTGCCTGGTCGAACACGCTGGCACCGACTTGTTCGAGGGCTTGCCGAGTCCCGCCGTCATGGCCCGCTACAATTCCTTGCTCGTGGATGAACAGACCCTGCCTCGGGTACTGACGGTCACGGCGCGTTCCAGCGAGGGCGAGATCATGGGTTTGAAGCATCCTGGGCTATTGCTCCACGGTGTTCAATTCCATCCGGAATCGGTATTGAGCATTCAGGGCGACCGGTTGTTGCGCAACTGGCTCCAAAGTTTGCCGGGCGGCGCTACCCTCGGCGACGCCCAAGCTCATCGAGATGCGGCGCACCGATCGGAAGATACATGGGACAGAGCCTGACCTTTGCTGACGTATTCCCCGAGCTCAGCGGCCCCGGCTTGAGCGGCCCGACGGCGCGCCGAGTGTTCGACGCCATCTTCAGCGGCACCTGGACGCCGGCGCAAATTGCAGGGCTGCTGATCGCGCTCGAACTACGCCCGAAGTCACCGGAGGTGGTGAGCGCCGCGGCTGGGGCGTTACGAGCTCAAATGGTCGCGGTGAACCATGGCCTGCCGCTCACCTTTGACACTTGCGGTACCGGCGGGGATGGGCAGAGCACGTTGAACGTCTCCACTGGCGCAGCCCTGATCGTGGCCGCCGCCGGGGTGCCGGTCGCCAAACACGGTAACCGCGCGGCATCGAGCCGCTGCGGCAGCGCGGACGTACTGTCGGCACTGGGCATCTCCCTAGAGGTTCCGGCGGAGGCACAAGCGGGAGTGCTCGGCCAGGCGAACATCGCCTTTCTCTATGCGCCCAATCACCACCCAGCAATGCGCTTCGCGGGGCCGCCCCGGCGTGAGCTCGGCGTGCGCACGCTGTTCAACGTGCTCGGGCCGCTCGCCAATCCCGCGCGGGCGACACACCAATTGCTGGGCGCATTTTCGGATGACGTGCGGAAACTCATGGCTGCGGCCCTGCGCGATCTCGGCGTCACCCGAGCGTGGGTCGTGCATGGCAGCGACGGGCTAGACGAGATTAGCCCGTTTGCGCCGACTCGCGTGACCGTGGTGGAGCAGGGCTCCCTGCGCGAAACGCAGATCTCGCCCGCGGATTTCGGTCTGGAGCTGAGCCCCAAAGGTGCGATCGCAGGGGGCGAGCCTGCCGAGAATGCCCAGGCGATAGAGCGCATCTTGGCTGGCGAACCTCACCCTGCCAGAATGGCGTTCGTGCTCAACGCGGCCGCCGCTCTCGTGATTGCTCGAGGTCTCACACCGAAAGACGCAGCGGCCCTCGCCCGCTCCACCTTGGATGAGGGCCATGCGCTCCGCACCCTGGAACGCTGGCGCAGCGTCGCGGCTGCCAACGCGGTCAAACCGCCCAGCCCGTGACGCGAAGTTGTCGTGGAAGCCATGCTGAACGAAATTTTGGCCAACAAGCGCGGCGAACTCGCTGCGCTCCGCCAGCGTGCATTGCCCGCTCCTCCAGCATTGCGGAGCGTGGACCTGTCCCGCCGCCCGGGGCAACCGCTGCGGCTGATCGCCGAGATCAAGCGGCGTTCACCCTCCGCGGGTCCGCTCTCCAGTAAGCTCGGTATCGCCGAACGCGCGCGCATCTACGAAGAAGCGGGCGCAGACATGGTGAGTGTGCTCTGCGACGCCGTCTATTTCGACGGCGCCTACGAACACCTGGCGTTGGCTCGAGCTGCCACCTCGATACCGCTCTTGTGCAAGGAGTTCGTGATCGACGAATTGCAGCTCGACTCGGCGCGAGCCTTCGGCGCGGACGCGGTGCTGTTGATCGTTCGTTGCCTCACGCCCGTTCGTTTGGCACAGCTCACCGCCGCGGCCTCAGCCCGTGGTCTCATCAGTCTGGTGGAGGTCCACACGCCCGACGAAGTGCCGATCGCGCTGGATGCTGGGGCCACGCTCATCGGTGTCAACGCGCGCGATCTGGAGACGCTCCAATTGGACGCGGCACGCGCCCGGCGAGTGCTCGAGTCTCTCCCGGAGGGTGTGACGCGCGTGCACCTTTCGGGCATTCACAGGCCCGACCAGGTCGCCGAGGTCGCTCGCTCCACAGCGCATGCCGCGTTGCTGGGTGAAACGCTGATGCGCCATGACGATCCTCGGGACCTGATGCTCGCGCTGGCGGCTGCGGCAGCGGGCCAAACCGGCTGAGCGGAGGCCCGCCGTTCCGGCTACTCGAGGCCCATTTCTTGCTGAAATGAGCCGACGGGCGATAGCCTGCGCGACATGGCCCTCGACGCGCTCTTCGACGCGTTTCTCGACTACGCTCGGGTCGAACGCGGTCTGAGCTCGAATACCGTAGAATCTTACGCCCGGGATCTGGCGGGATTCGCCGAGTTCCTCGCGGCACAGGGCATTTCGGACTTCGAGGCCGTGGACCTCGGCGTGGTCAGCCAATGGCTGCAATCCTTGCACGCGCGCGGGCTCTCGCCTCGCAGTGCGGCCCGCCACCTTTCGGCGCTGCGTGGCCTGATGCGGTTTCTGGTGCGCGAAGACGCGATTGAACGCGATCCGACCCGCCTGGCCGCGCGCGCCCGAATGGGCCGCCGCTTGCCGCGGCCGCTCAGCCTCGAGCAGGTCCGAAGTCTGTTGGCTTCCCCGGACGAGGCGTCTCCCCGGGGCCTGCGCGATCGAGCCATGTTGAGCCTGATGTACGCCTCAGGGCTGCGTGTGAGTGAGCTCATCGGGCTGCGTTTGCGGGACGTGGACCTGCAGCGAGGTGTGCTCGCGGCCTATGGCAAGGGGGGCAAACGCAGGCTCGTACCGATCGCCGAGACCGCGCTAACGCAGCTGCGCGCGCATCTGGCCAAAGCCAGCGAACGCCCCGGGCCAAGCGTGGACTGGGTGTTCCATGGGCGGCGAGGCAAGCCCTGGACGCGGCAGATGGTCTGGAAGCTCGTCGGTCGCCATGCCCGCAGCGCCGGGTTGCCCGGGCGCGTCCACCCCCATCGCCTGCGCCATTCATTCGCGACGCACCTGCTCGCCGGGGGGGCCGATCTCCGCACGGTGCAAATGCTGCTCGGTCATTCGGATATCGTAACAACCGAGATTTACACGCACGTGGGGCGGGCGACGCTGCAGGACGAGTTTCGCAAGTCCCACCCGCGCGCTTGATGCTAAACACCCCGGCAGTGTCCTTCCGGATAGTAGCGCCCGAATCCCCCGCGACCCCCGTGGTGGTAGAAGTACCTCACGCGGGCCTGCGGCTGGATCCCCTGAGCCTGGCCAGCCTGTCTGCGCCCGCTCGCTCTCTCGGTGTCGACGCGGACCTGTATGTCGACGAACTCTACCAAGACGCCCCTCGCGTCGGTGCCACACTGCTGGTCGCCGAGCTCAGCCGCTACGTGTGCGATCTGAACCGGGCCGAGCAGGACGTCGATCCGCTAGCTGCGGCCGGCGGCAACGCCACTCGGGCCCCCCACGGCCTGATCTGGCGAGATACGACCGAAGGCCAGCGCGCCTTGTACCAGCCGCTTTCCCGGGAGGAACTGCAGCGGCGCATCGAATCGTTCTACCGGCCCTACCACGCGGCCTTGCAGCGGCTCCTGGACGAGAAGCGAGCGCGATTTGGCTACGTGATCCTGCTCGCTGGGCATTCGATGCCCAGCCGCGGGCGCCAGGGGCATGCCGATACCGGGCGCGATCGAGCCGATGTCGTGCCCGGTAGCCGGGGTCGCACGACGGCCCGCGGGGACGTGATCGACACTCCTGAACGGTTGGCGCGTGACCGGGGTTGGAGCGTCGTCCACGACCATCCCTATCGCGGCGGCTTCACGACCACTCACTATGGACGGCCGGATCTGGCCCAACACGCGCTCCAGGTCGAGCTTTCCCGCAAATTGTACATGGACGAGCTCACCCTCGAACGACGGAAGGGTGGCTTTGAGGCGACTCGCGAGTACTGCACGGAACTGGTTCGTGCCCTGGGGACGATCGACTTGCGTCTTGCGGCCAGTATTTGACCCGTTTTTTCAACGCAACACCTGCGCAGGGTGTTGACCATCGGCCGAATGCGGCCTAAAGTGCCGCCCGCAATGGCTCGCAGTCAAATCACCGGCAAGCGGCGCATGCGCGCCAACAGCGTTTCGCACTCGAACATCAAGACGCCGCGCTGGCAGAACGTGAACGTTCAACGGCGTCGCTTGTGGGTCTACGAGCTCGGCCGTTTCATTACGCTGCGCCTGACGACGCGGGACCTGCGCACGATCGACAAGGTCGGCGTATTGGCTTTCGCAAAGAAGCACGGCGTTCGGCTCAATTAGATCTGCTCGCTCGCCTAGATCTGCTCGCTCGCCTGCGGCTCGATGAGATTTGCTCGCTCCTGGCCCCTACTCGCCGGCAGGACGAGTTGAGGCGCCGTGCGAGTTCGACCCGAGCTTAGCGCTTCGTTGGTGTGCAGCTGCCAGGCCGGCGGTGCTCAGCGTGTGGATTCTGCCAGCACGCTGAGCGGTGCGCGTCCAGCCAGCTGAATCGTCACACGGAGTGGCACGTCTCCGGGGGAGACCTCGATCGACAAAGGGGTCGGAGCAGGCAAGAAGCGCCCTGGGGCCACGCGGGGCTGGCCGCGACGCGGGGGTACGGCGGCGAGCGGCAGGACCAACTCGAGCTCGTCGACAGCCACGCCCGCGGACACCTCGTCGTAGCAGAGAGCCACGAGGCCGCCGCTCGTGTCTCTGGCACACAGGCCCTGTTGCCGCGCCTCCAGCTCGATCCAGTCCGCGCCCGACCCTTTCGATTCCGGCTCGTCTGCCCAGGGAGGACGCCGGAAGACGCCGTCCACCCGTGCGGGATGGTCCACCGCGGGAACTGCTTCGAGATCCGCCATGGCAAGGCTGCCGCCTTCACTTGGCGAGGCTACGTGCAGCAAGGCCCGCGCAAGGCCGGGCGCGGCCAGCGCAGAAGCTCCCAGGCGTTGGATCTGTTCCAGCACGTCCGCGCGCCGCTCGCATCCGGCAAGCCGGGCCGACGCCACTCCGGCCGCCAAGATCTTGTGAAGCGGAGCGCTCCGCCCGTACCGCAACGCCACCAGCAACGCGGCGATGCTGCTCGGCGCCGCGACTCGTGCTGGGGCCGGCACGGCATCGTCGATGGCAAATCCCCTGGCGCGTCGCGCGCCGATGCCGGGTTGCCTCAGCCGGCCGTCAAAGGCCCGAGCACCGCCCCCCACCTGCGTCAGCAGCAAGCCGAGCGAACCGAGCAACACGCCGGGCGATTCGCCGGCAGCCGCAAAAAAACCGCACACCACCGCGCCCAGCGCGTCCCCACCCGCCCGCAGGTATTCCTCCGCCGCCTGCTGAGCCGTCGGGTTGCTGCCGGCGGCCAGACCCATGCGCCTCACGGTTCCTCGGATTCGTCGGGCTCTTCCCCCAGCTCGCTTTCGGCGCGGATCAGCTGCTGAATCTCTTTCGCTCCTCGACCCTCGACGACGACGTAGGCGCTTTCGAACGACTGAACTCGACTCACCACGCGGTCGGCCGCCGCCAGGCTGACCTTTGCTCCGCGTGCGAGGCCGAGCAGCCGCGCATACAGGACGCGGCCTGGCAGCGGCTCGACCCGTGCGACGTCCTGTACTAGATGCGCGCCGAGGGATTCCGCCGTCTGAGCCGCGTCCTGATCATCCCAGACGCCGCGCGGTTCCCATGCGACGGACATGCCTCCCGCAGACAGCGTGGCAAATAGCCGGCCCAGTTGCTCCTTGGTGCGAGTCGTCGGGCGCACCTCCGCCGGCGTGCGCACCACCCACCAACGCGCGGCGAGCACCTCGGACACATTCTTGGCCGCCCTCCAAGCAGCCTCGGCCTCCGCCGAACCATCGAGACTGGCGAAGCGGCTGGGCACGACCAAACTGAAGACAAAGTCCGCCGGCGCGCTCTCTCGACACGCGCGCAGCCGGGCTTTGCTGGGGATGCTGCCTGGATCGCAATCCAGCTCGAGCAGCGAGAATTGCGCGGCATAGCGACCAAAATTTTTAGGAAGGCGGGTTTCGCCGACAAACGTGCCTGGCATGGGTGCCGGGCTATTACTGCTCAACCCCGCGAGCCGCAAGGTTGGCGTCTACGAGCGCCTCGGTGTCGTCGCCGCCGCTTCACCGGCCCCGACCAGATCGGGGCGCCGCTCGCGCGTGCGCTCCAGGGCTTGTTCAGCTCGCCAGCGGTCCACTTCGGCGTGATTGCCACCGCGCAGCACCTCTGGCACCGGCAACCCTCGAAATTCGAGCGGACGCGTGAATTGTGGAAACTCCAGCAGACCCCGGTTGCCGGCGCTGAACGATTCCACGTCTGTCGACTGACGGTTGCCGAGCACGCCGGGGATCAAGCGCGCCGTGGCTTCCACGACGGCCATGGCAGCGACTTCTCCGCCAGCGAGCACGAAATCCCCCAGTGACAGTTCCAGGTCGACGAACGAACGAACTCGATCGTCGAAGCCCTCGTACCTCCCGCACACCAGGATCAGGGCTTCGCGAGCGCGCAGCTGCTCGGCCCAGCTCTGGCTGAAACGATGGCCCTGCGGCGTGAGCAGCACGCGCAGCGGTTTGACGGGGGCCGCCAGAGCCAATTCGGCGGCTTCGATCGCGGCCACCACACAGTCGACGCGCAGGACCATGCCGGATCCGCCCCCGTATGGCGAGTCGTCGACGCTCTTGTGATTGCCCGTTCCGTGACGCCTCAGATCCTCAATCTGTAGGGACAGCAACTGACTCGTGATGGCACGGCGCACCACGCTGGTGGCGGCGAAAGCCTCCATCAACGCTGGAAACAGGCTCACTACCGAGATGTTCACGAAGGGTCAGTCCTTCGCGGAGGACTCAGGCGCCCTTGCCGGCTTGTTCGGTATTTCGATCAGCCCACTCGACGAGTTGAGCACCAGGCGGCGCTCGCCGACTTGGACATCGGCGATCCACTCATCGAGCAACGGCTGCTCGAATTTCTGCCCCGACGCGGTCTCAATCACCGCTGCGTCCACCGAGGGATAGACTTGAATCTGACACACTCGACCGATCTGGCCTTCGGGCGCGACGACCTCGAGCCCCACCAGATCGCAGAGGTAGTATTCACCCTCCCCGAGCTCGGGCAACGCATCGCGCGGCGCCTTGACGAGGTGGCCCCGCAGCGCATCCGCCGCGTCGCGCGACGCCACACCCACGAGCGAAAGCAGCAAGCCCTTCGGCGTGGTTCGAGTGCGCTGAATGGAATACTCGCAGGTCGCCCCTCCAGGAGCTTCGAGCACCACGCGCGACGCCCCGGACAAGGCGGCGCTGTCCGCCCAGTCCAGTTTCACTTCGATCTCGCCGGCGAGCCCGTGGGAACGCGCGACGTAACCCAATCGAATCGCCTCTCGAGCGCTCGCCGTCGCGGCGCGCGGAGGTTCAGGCTCAGTCGCCTCGGGACGCGGTGGCGGTCTGGAGAGCGCGTCAGTCAACGATGTCCAGGTGCGCGCGGCGCCCCAGCTTCGTTGATGCCGCCGTCAAGATGGTGCGCATGCATTGCGCCGTGCGTCCCTCTTTGCCGATCACCTTGCCGATATCGTTCTTGGCCACACGCAGCTCGATGAGCGCGTTTTGATCACCATCGATCTCCCGGACTTCGACGCTGTCCGGGTCGTCCACGAGGGACTGAGCAATGGTGGAGATGAGTTCCTTCAATGACATGGCGGCAAGTCTTGGCTGGTCGAAAGGAGCGGCGCCGTCATTTCGGCGACGGCCCAGGCAGGGGTCATGACGACGAGCCTCAGCTCGGCACGCCTTCCTTGGCGGGGTACTTCCTGAGCAGATCGACCAGGGTGGCCGAAGCGGTCGCGCCCTTCGATGTCCAATACTCGAGACGCGAACGTTCGATTTCGAACGTCTTCGGCGTCGCCACGGGATTGTATGCCCCGAGCTTCTCCACGAAACGACCGTCCCGTGGATTGCGCGAATCGGTCACGACGATTCGGTAGTAAGGGGACTTTTTCGTTCCGTGTCTGGCAAGGCGAATATGTACGGCCATCTTCTTCTCGGCGGGGCCTGGGGCCCGGTTTCTCGGGCCTTCAGGCCCTGGTCATGCTGTGCCGGAATTCCTCTGCCGACTCCCGGCCCGGTTCTGCGGATCACTTTGGCAACGCCGGAATGGGCCGTTGTCAGATGAAGACCGCCAAAATCGATGTCCACTT
Source organism: Deltaproteobacteria bacterium (assembly GCA_043780025.1). Lineage (GTDB taxonomy): Bacteria > Myxococcota_A > Polyangia > Polyangiales > Polyangiaceae > SZUA-265. The sequence goes on along the minus strand of JAYWEH010000199.1, from coordinate 4,559 downwards.
ACGTGGCTTCAGAGGTGCTCGACTTTGCCGGGGCACCCTAAGGGAATCCTGCTCGTGGGGTCAAGGCCCGTGGTAGATCTCAGGCCGGGGCAATAGACAGCAGCATGCGCGACGAAATCCTCACAGTCATTCGAGAAGTTCTCGCACCCATGGTCGTCGCGGACGGCGGGCTCCTGTACGTGGTGGAGGCGGACCCCAAGCGCGTGACATTGCATTTGGCGGGTCGTTTCGCGGGCTGCCCGGGCAACCAGGTCGCGACGCGACGCGTGATTCAGCCGGCGATAGCTGCCGTTGCCCCAGGCGCCGAACTGACGGTCACCTGGGGTCGGATCGTCCCCGACGGCGCGACAAAGGTCTGAGCCGGCCCCGCGACCTCTCGATCTTCGTGAAGTTGCCCTACTTCAGGATGGCCTGAATGTCGGGGTCGAGGCCTTCCTCCGGAGCTGAGGCGTTCTGGACCCGTTGGTCGAGGACTTCCCGCGCCAGCGCATTGTCAGACCGCACCACCGCGATTCGATTTGTCGGCAGCTTCACGACGCGCACTCGAGTGTTGCCGTTTTCGAAGACGACGTTTTCCCACTTGGATTCGGGGCCCCGCGTACGCTTCGTGCCCTCGCCCAAGCTGGCCTCGACTCGCGTTGTGGCTTCCTTGAAATCAGCGCCGAAGAGCCCGTTCGGCTCGAGGCGATATTCGTCGTAGACCTTCCACAACCGGTCCTTGGAAAAGAAGAAACGCCGGGTGTACGTCACGCCCTTGTTGGTGTCCCCGCCGCCCTTGCGCACGACCTTCACCGAGGTCATCGTCTCCCCGTTACCGTGCACGAACTCCTCGAAAAACTCCGATTTGTCGAAGGATCGGGACCGGCCGTCGAATTGCGCCACCCGTCGCAGCACCTTTTTTTGTTCGGCCAGCTCGAAATCGAGCTCTCGCATCTTGGGGCCGGGGTTGGCCTTGCGATACTTGGTCACGAAATGCTTGTCCCACCAGCGATCGTAGAGCCTGGCGACGCCTTCCGCGTTCATGCCAAAAGCGACACCGTGGGCTTCCAGGATGACGCCCTCATGTCGGACTGACGCGGTCGCGCCAGTGAACGGACTATCGGCCGCGAGCGCGGGCTCCGAGCCTGCGCAAAACGCCAGCACGAATCCAGCCGCCAAGAGACCGCGCGTGCACGAAACCGATATCGACTTCATTCAGATTCTGTCCTTTGCGGTGTTGAGCCACCGCCCATTAGCAACGCTGCGCGTGCCCATCCAAGCGGCGGGTTCGCCTCCGGGTGGGGCTCGGCGCCCCGACTTCAGCAATCGACCAGTCGGGGCTCCGGGGCCCCGACTTCAGCAACATCGCGCACGGCGGGTGATACATCTGCGCTGCGACGTCCAGTGTAGGGGGTCCGCTGCTGAAGTGCCATGCGTCTGTTCCGTTTTTGCTCGGATTTCGCACGGGTTTGAGGCTTCCCCTCGTGCCGCAGCGCGTGCATCACAGCGCGCCGCGCCGGAGAGCGACAGTGCCGTGGCGCTCACGCTACCCGAGAGCCTGCCATCGCATCCATGCTTACCCCCTCGACTCGGCTCGCAAGTGGCGGCAGACTAGGCCCGACATGTTGTTCCGAAATCGTAGCGTCCATGTGAAGACACCCCGTGAAATCCAACAGATGAGAACCGTTGGCCGCATGGCCGCGGCCACTCTCCACGCCGTGGGGGCCATCATTCGGCCGGGCATTGCCACGAACGACATCAACGACTTCGTGCACGCTGACACCCTGCGCAAAGGCGCCAAGCCGGCCCCGCTCAACTATCTGGGTTTCCCCAAGAGCGTCTGCACCTCGATCAACCACGTTGTTTGTCACGGAATCCCCGGTGCCCAAAAGCTCGCCGAAGGCGACATCATCAATGTCGATGTCACGCACCTGTTCCACGGCTTTCACGGCGATACGTCGGCGACCTTCTATGTGGGCACGCCCAGCGCGGACGCCAAGAAGGTCACCGAGATCGCTCGTAAGTGCCTGGATCTCGGCATCGCAGAGGTCAAGCCCGGCGCTCGCCTCGGCGACATCGGCGCCGCCATCCAGGAATTCGCCGAGGGCCTCGGATGTGGGGTTGTCACGGATTTCGTGGGGCACGGAATTGGTCGGAAGTTCCACGAAGAACCGAAAGTCAGTCACGTCGGCGTGCGCGGTCGTGGTGAACGGCTGCGTCCGGGGATGACGTTCACCATCGAACCGATGATCAATCTAGGCAGTCACGAGGTGGCCGTCTTGGATGACGATTGGACAGCGGTGACCGTCGATGGATCGCTTTCAGCGCAATTTGAGCACACGCTGCTCGTCACGGACGACGGCGTGGAGATTCTCACGGAGCGTCCCGGGCCCCTCGAAAACAGCGAAATTTTCCCTGAATATTGGTCCTGAACACGCCCGCTCGCCCTGGCAACGGCAAGCCCTTTGCCAGCCTCCACGGCATCTTGATGTCCGCACCTCGATGGACATCGTGAGCCGCCGCGTTTGAGCTTCAAGCCCCGGTCCCGGCATTCATGAAGCGGTCTAGCGTTCAAAAGTCCGCTTGACGGATCTAGTGGCGCCTGACTAGCTTGGGAGCTCCCATACTTTGGGCTGGGTGCCCGGTGGTGCGAGGCTGGCTTCGTCGGCCCTGAAAGCACCAGTGTTTGTGGGGTATTAGCCTGGCAAATTTGGATGGCGGCCGAAGCTAAGAAACCAAAAAAGAAGAAGTCTGCGCACCGTGTCTCACATCCCCCATCGGGGGCGAAAAAGGTGACCAAGGCGACGGCTTCGAAGGCGGGCAGCGAGCGTGCAGCTCGGCCTAGCGCGAGTTCGTCCCGGCCTGGGAAGAATGCTGGCGCTAAGGCTGTTCCCGCCAAGAAGGCTGCACCCGCTTCTCGGCGCGGTCCTGCGGCCGCCGCGGGTCGCAAGGAAGCGCCAGCGTCGAAGGCTCAGGCCCGCCCAAGTCAGGCGCCCAAGGTCACGGCCAAACAGCGCGAAAAAGAACGCTCTAAGGCGCAGCGTGAAAAAGACCTAGCCAAGGCTCAGCGGGACAAGGAGCAGCTCAAGCTGCGCGCTGCCCGCGAGAAGCAGCTGCTCGAAGCTGAGCGGGAGAAAGAGCGCGTCCGGATCGCCCGCGAGAAAGAGCGCGAGAAGGAAAAGGCCAAGCTCGCCCGCGAAAAGGACGCCCAAGCTCAGCGTGCTCAGCGCGAGAAGGAGCAGGCTCTCAAGCTCGCCCAGCGCGAGAAAGACCAACAGCGCAACGAGCTCGCGAAGCGCAAGGCGCAGGAGCTCGAAGGCAAGAAGCGCGAGGCCGAACGGCTTCGGGCCGATCAAGCGAAGGCTCGCGATCGCGAGCAGGCGGAACGCCAGCGCGAAAAGGATCGCCAGGCCGCCGAGCGGGTCGCGGCTAAGGAAAAGCAGCTGGCAGACAAGGTGCAAGAGCGTGAGTCGGCACGCCTGGCGCGAGAGGCCGAGCTGCTCCAGCAGAAAAGTGATCGCGAAGCCGAGCGCGAAACCCAACGCCTCGAAAAGGAAGCCGAACGCAATCAGGCCAAGGCCGATCGCGAAGCTGAAAAGCAGCGCGTCAAGCTCGAGCGCGAGGCGGAGCGGGACCGGGCGCGCGACGAGGCTCGCCGCAAGCGTGAGGAAGAGCGGGTTCGCAGGGACTCCGAGCGCGAGGCTTATCGCAAGACGAAGGAGGTGGAGCAGACGCGCATCCGCACCGAGCGGGCTGCAGCACGCCGAGCGTTGGAGGGCCGGGTCGCTCGTGCCAACGGTCGCTCTGCGGGTGGTGTACGTGCCTCCACGTCGACGCGTGTCTACAGTCCCGCAAGTATTCCAGACCAGTCGCGCACGCGGCGCGGTGACGGCCACTTCATGGGCAGTTCCGTCCCGCCTCCGTCGTCAAACACCGAGCGGACATCGGCTTTCGTGCCGAAGGCCCGCACGGCTCCCCCACCTCCCCCTCCAGAGCCTCCGCCGGCCTCCGTCGAGGAGCGGTACGCCAAGGTGGTGGAACGGTTGAGCCAGACGAGCGAAGATTTTCGCTCGTCCTACGAAGAGAACTTCCTCATGTCGTGGATCCATCACGACAGCGCGCTCGAAGGGGTCGTCTACACCTACGAAGAGCTTCGAACGGCGGTCAATCCGAACATCACGGTCGTGCCGGACTCGAGCCTGCAGTCCGTCTGTGAAGAGATTCGCCGGCACAAGGCGGCAATCGAAGTGGTGCGAGAGCTTGGAGAGCGCAAGCGCCAGCCCGCTACTCTCGACCAACTGAAACGGATCTTCCTCACACTGCATCCTGAAGAAGGCGACCTAAAAACCGTGCGGTACCGCAAGGAGATCCCCCAGCACCGCATGTACTTTCATGAGTACGCGGCGCCCGACAAGATCCCCTACAAGGTGCGGCAAGTGTTCGACTGGCTCAATGGGCCAGAGGCGCGCAAGCTGAAGAGCCCGCTCCGCGTCGCCGGTCGTGTCCACTACGACTTGATTCGAATCTTCCCGTTCGCAAAGGACAGCGGAAAAGTAGCGCGCCTGTTCATGAACATGTTG
>JAYWEH010000198.1:0-12273 GCA_043780025.1 Deltaproteobacteria bacterium | reverse complement strand
TTGCGAAACCGCTTCACGGGCCGATTCTATTACCCGCTCGGAGCGGGCCTGGTGCTCAAGCTCAACACCGAAGCAGGCCTGGTGACGAGCCCCTCCGCGGACGGCGTGCCGATTTTCGCCCGCTTCTTCCTAGGCGGCATCGTGGACGTGCGCGGCTTCCGCTTCCGGTCGCTCGGGCCACGCGCGCCGCTTACAGAAGGGACCGATCCCAATAGCCGCCCGATTCTCAATGGCGCCAACATCGGGGGCAATCTGATGTTCTACGACAACCTGGAGCTGGAGTTCTCCATCCTCGAGGATGTCGGCATCCGCGGCGTGCTGTTTACCGACGCCGGCAACGCCTGGAACCTGGAGGGCGTGTATTGCCAGGCCGGCGCCCGCCCCGCCTACGACGAGCTCAACCCCTGCTTCGATTTCCCGGGCGATCTGCTCAATCTGCGCGCCTCCTGGGGCTTTGGGCTGCGTTGGTTCTCGCCGCTCGGCCCGTTGCGCTTCGAGTGGGGTTTTCCTTTCGCCCCGCTGCCGTTTGAAGAGTCGAGCCGCTTCGAGTTCACGATCGGCAACTTCTTCTGAGAAACCCGCTCAGGCGATCAAGACGCCTTCTAGGCTTTCGAGCCGCCGCGCCAGAAAGCGCTCCGCAGGCCCAAACGTCCGTTGAGGAGCGCGCACCACGTCCAAATAGGCGCGAAACTGGCTGATGCTAATGCCCGGCACTCCGCGGATGGTCGCGTAGAGCTCATCGATCACCGCGCTCGTCGGCAACAGCTCGAGCTCAGCCAGTAACCGGAACACATAGTCGATCCACGCTCCCCGTGAGGTTGCGCGGGCCAGCCGCGTGGCGAGCAGTGCAGCCTGCTCCGCCTGCTCTGCGTCCACTTGATCGCCAGATTCCACTCGGCTCAGCAGGTTTTCCAAGGGCTGGCGCAGAATGCGCTCCGCCTCCGCGCCACGCCCCAGCTCGAACGCTTTCTCCGCCACACCGGCAAGCATGTCGAGCAAGCTCGATTCGCGCGTCACTTCCGTATCCGGGTTGCTCATCTCGACGGCCTGAAGACGGACTGATCGTTGATCGACCATGGTGTCCGCTGCAGGGCGCACGCTGGGCGGAGCGCGTGGGCGCGGTGTCCGACCCGCGGCGGAGAACGGCACGGAGCACAACTCAGCGTGGTGCTGACCTATCGTGATGTGATCGCCCGGAACCAGGACGCGCAGCTCCTCCACGCGCGACCCGTTGACGAGCACACCGTTGGTGCTCGCGAGGTCTTTCAACACGACCTCCCCGTCATCGACAACGAAGCAGGCATGACGGCGCGAAATTAATGGATCATCCAGCATCAGCTCGCAGCTATCCCCGCGGCCCACGACGGTGACACCGGAGACCAGCTCAAACTCGCGGCGCTCGTTCAAGAATCGCAACCAAACCCGGCGGCGGGGCACTTCTGCACCGATTGCCGGCGGGCCTATTGACCGGCTCAACACGTGCGCTCCGGATGACCTTCCTCGAGATCGGTGGACCCTGTGGCTCGGCGGCGATATCGCAACGCTGCAGCTGCCGACCCGTTCATGCTTTCCTTTCGCTTCCAGGAGATTCAGCGCTGACCGATGCGCATTGAGGAGGCCGAACCACGCGACGATACAGGAGAGCGGGCGCAAGAGACGAGGCGCCAGGGGGTGGGGCCAGCAGTCCGGTCTGGCAATTTACCGTGCATCACGCCCGAGCGGTAGTCCACGAACAACCAAAAGCCATGGCGGGCAATAATCCGTTATCGCGACACCGGTCCCATCCCCCCGCCCAACGCAGTCCCGCCCCGCCTCGTGCGAGCTCAGCGAAGGGCCCCCGCGCCGATGTCACCCCGAAATTGTTTGCCAGCAAACTCGATCAGATCCGCCGCTGCGTAGGCGCGATCACGTGCTGCAGGTAGCGTCGCCCCCACGCCCGTGACGGCCAGCACGCGGCCCCCTGCCGTCAGCGTCTGCTCGCCGCTCCGTACCGTTCCAGCGTGATACACTCGGACCCCGCTGAGGGCTTCGGCTTGGGCGAGACCCGTGATGGGATCTCCTGCTCGAGGCGCCGCCGGATACCCGGCAGCCGCCAGGATCACGCACAAGGCGTGTTGATCGGACGACCCGACCGCGGCCCGAGCGGAGGGGAGCCGGCCGCGAGCCGCCCCATCCAACAGTTCGAACAAGTCCCCGCCGAGCAGGTCCATGAGCACCTGCGTCTCTGGATCGCCAAAACGGACGTTCACCTCGAACAATGTCGGCGGCGCGTTGGGCACCAACATGAGGTTCGCGAACAGGGTGCCTCGAAACGGCGTGCCCGCCTCGATCATACCGGCAACGAGCTTGTCGATAATTTGGGTCTGGATGTGCTCGCCGAGGCCCGCGTCGGACAAGGCAACCGGGCCGTAGGTACCCATGCCGCCGGTGTTGGGGCCCTGGTCGCGCTCCAGAAGCCGTTTGTGATCTTGCACAAACGGCAAGAGCCGCGCCCGCTCGCCGTCGCAGATGGCGTGCACGCTGAGCTCGGAGCCGTAGACGCGCTCCTCCAGCACCAGGGTCCGTCCCGCGTCTCCAAAGGCCTCTCCGCTCAACATTCTCAGCGCCGAGAGCCGCGCTTCATCGTGGGTCTCGGCCACGACGACACCCTTGCCCGCGCAGAGCCCGTCGGCCTTCACCACGGGCGGCGACTCGAAATCAGCGAGCGCGCGGTCCAGGTCCGACTCCGCGCGCACGACGTGATGGCGCGGAGTATTGATGCCGTGCCGAACAGCGAACTGCTTCAGAAAAGCCTTGGAGCCTTCGAGCTGAGCCCCAGCCTGCGTGGGGCCATAGCTCGCCACGCCGATGGCCTGAAGCCGATCGACGAGGCCTTCACAGAGCGGCGCTTCGGGCCCCACGACGACCAGATCGGGCGAGAGCTCGCGCCCGAGCTCCAGGACCGAGCCCGCCGCGTTGCGCAGCAGCTTGCCGGTGGCAGGGTCCCGCCAGCCGTCTGTACCCGCGTTGCCGGGCGCCACGAGCACCTCCGCGACGGCTGGGGATTGGAGCAAGCGCCGGGCGAGTGCGTGCTCACGCCCACCCTTGCCGACGACGATGACTCGGGCACCCGAGCTCATGGCGCACCCGCCTTCAGCACCACCGCCTCCGCACCGCTCGCGGGCAGATGTACGAGCTCGATTCCGAGCTGTTCACTGAATGCATAGATGCGTTCGTCACGATAAAATTCGCCAAACACGATGCGCCTGATGCCGCCGTTCACGATCAATTTGAAACACGAAAAGCACGGCGACGCGGTGACGTAGATGCTGGCGTGCTCAGTCCGGACGCCGTTGTGCGCCGCCTGCACGATCGCGTTGGCTTCCGCGTGGACCGTGCGCACGCAGTGACCGTCTTGCATTAGGTGGCCGACGTCGTCGCAGTGGGGCAAGCCGCGCAGCGAGCCATTGTAGCCCGTCGCCAGGATCATCTTGTCGCGCACGATCACGGCGCCAACATGTTTTCGATCACACGTCGACCGAGTGGCGACCTGCGTGGCAATCGCCATGAAGTATTGGTCCCAATCGACCCGGGAACGCGACATGCGGCTTCCTACAGCCCCGCGCTGGACGTCGCAACGCCTAATCCCCGGGCGCCCGGACGGCTTCAGGCCTTTCGGCCTGGCTGAGTGCGGCTGGCTAAGCGGCGCTGGGCGGCGCGTAGAAATCGACGAGACGAATCCGCTTTGGCGCCAGCGCCACGAATCGGCTGCCGGTAACGCAGCGAAAATCCCCCCCGATCTGAAACGGAGTCGAGGGGGTCATTCGAATCTCGACGCTGTGGACGAGGAAATCTGAAATCCGCCCCGGATTCTGATATTCGCCACGCCAGACGGCACGGAAATGGCGAACGAAGCTCGGAGCGGAAAGGCTCGAAATGCGCAGGTGCATCCGGTCCGGGCGCTCCTCGGCGAACGGGAACGCACGAAAGCCGTAGCCGTAATACGGAATGGTAGCCACGCCGACGAGCCGCGCGGGCCCTTCGAAGACGATCTCTCCCTCGGGAACCGCGCTATTGGGCACGACCCCGTGAGGCCCAACTCGGTAACATTCGGGGCCGCGATTGATTACGACGCACTCCGCGGGCCCTCGCACCAGCGAGCGCGGCAACGAACGGGTCAGGCTAGACAGCGCATAGCCCACGCGGCCTCGGCCCAGCCCTGCCAGCGGCGTCCCGGAGAGCATCTCACGCGTCGCCTGGTAGTCCTGCAGGACCAACGCATCGACCCCGAAGCCGCAGAAAGGCGCGAGCTCCCCGTCCACCTGCACGAGCCCGATCTCTCGGCTGCCAGCGTCCTCGCGCAGGCGCCGGATGTCCGCGGCGAGGTCTCCTCCGGCAGAACCACTGGCACCGACCACGTGCGCCAGTGCGTTGCCGGTACCGAGCTTCAGAAATCCAAATCGAGGCAGCTCACAGCCCTGGCGCAGGGCCTCGGCGAACACCTTGGTGACCATCACGCTGAAGGTGCCGTCGCCCCCGCCGGTGAGCACCGTGCCGTAGCCGCGGCTGACCAGAACCTTCGCGATCTCGTCCGCTTCCTCCAGGCTCCGCGACACGAACAGGTCGCCCCCGAGCAAGATCTGGTCGAGCGTCGAGATCACCTCGGCGGTTACATTTTTCGCGTTGCCGTTGACGACCACGGCAATGCGCGCAGCCAAGCCATTGGGCGGAGCCAATCCGTCGCGAGCTCCCGGCGCCGTGGCACGATCGTCGTTTTCCAACGAACACGGGCTATAACATGGCATGTCAGGGCCCGCAGCCCAGACCGGGCCTCGTAGGTACGACACATGCATTTCGTGGACGAATGTCGCTTCAGAGTCGAAGCGGGTAACGGTGGGGATGGCGCGGTGGCCTTCCGGCGCGAGCGCTTCCTTCCGAACGGAGGCCCCTCGGGGGGCGACGGCGGCCGGGGTGGAAGCGTGTTCCTCGAGGTCGATCCCGGCCTAGGGACGCTCTACGACTTTCATCGCCAAGCCGTCTATAAGGCCAAAAAGGGCGAAAACGGCCAGGGCAAGGACTGCTACGGAGCGGCTGGCGACGACCTGACTTTGCGCGTCCCGCTCGGCACGCTGGTGAGCGAGGCGCCGCACCATCGCCGCATCGCGGAGTTGCTGACGCCCGGTGCGCGGATCTGCATCGCTCGCGGTGGGCGTGGCGGACGCGGCAACATCCATTTCACCACGCCGTCGGACCGGGCGCCGCGCCGCGCTGAGCCGGGCGGGGCCGGCCAGGCTCGCGACCTGATCCTGGAGCTGAAGGTCATGGCGGACGTGGGGTTGCTCGGCTTCCCCAACGTCGGCAAGAGCACGTTCGTGAGCTCGGTGAGCCGGGCGCGTCCCAAAATCGCGGCTTACCCCTTCACCACGCTCGAGCCCCACCTCGGAGTCGTCAGGTTGGACGACTCGCGCTCGTTTGTCGTCGCGGACATTCCCGGGCTCATCGGCGGTGCGAGCGAAGGCGTTGGGCTCGGCCTGCGCTTCCTCCGGCACGTGGAGCGTACGCGCCTGTTATTGCATCTCGTTACCATCGAGCCAGACCCCTCGCGCGATCCGCTGACCGACTACGCCACGGTCCGGCGCGAGCTCGCGAACTTCAAACCGGAGCTCACGAAGCGACCCGAGATCGTGGTGCTGAGCCAGGCGGACCGACCGGAGGTCCTCGAAGCGTGGCCCGAGCTGGCGCGAGCGTTCAAGGAGCAGTTTGGCGTCGACCTCCTCGTGGTGAGCGCGGCCAGTCATTTTCAACTCGATGAGCTACTGAACAAGATCTGGGCGCGCTTGCCCGAGCGCACGGCGCTCGACGTCGCTCCGGCGTCTGCTCCAAGTGATCGGGCCCAGAGTGATCGGGTCCAGAGTGATCCAGCCTCGAGCGCGTCGGCTTCAGATGAGCTCGAACCAGACCGCACCGCCGTGCAAAACACCGACGTTGGAGAAACTACGGACGACTGACGGCGCTCACTGATCCTGGAAGCCGTCGAAATCGTCGAACTCGTATTCGTCCGGAGCGCGGTTTTCGAAGCGCGTGCACGCCTTGTTGAAATGCAACTTGATCTTGCCGGTGGGGCCGTTGCGCTGCTTGGCCAGGATCAGCTCGGCGGTGTTCGGCTCCGTCGTGTCCGGAAAGTAGTAGTCGTCACGATAGATGAACATGATCGTGTCGGCGTCCTGCTCGATCGCGCCGGATTCGCGCAAGTCGCTGAGCTGAGGTCGCTTGTTCTTCTCGGTGCGCGTTTCGACCGAGCGATTGAGCTGGCTGAGCGCGATCACCGCGACGCCCATTTCTTTGGCGAGCTGCTTGAGCCCACGGGACAGCTCGCTGATCTCTTGTTCGCGACTCTGCACGCCGGGCCGCCCGCTCATCAGCTGCAAGTAGTCGATCACGACGAGGCCAAGCTTCTTGGCCTTGGGCCCATCGGAAATGCGCCGCCCAATCTCGGCCTGGAGGCGCCGCACGCGTGCGCGCACGTCGAGCAAGCTGATCGCCGGGGTGTCGTCCAACCACAGCGGTAGGTGGCCGAGCTTGGACGCCGATTCGGTCAGATTGATCCAGTCGTCTTTGCCGATGTTGCCGCTGCGGATCTTCGACACGTCGACGCGCGCGTCGCTAGCGAGCAAGCGCGAAGCCAGCTGCTCACGTGGCATTTCGAGTGAAAAAAACACCACGCCGTTGCCGTGTTCCTCGATGGGTTCGCTGCTGCCCTCCAGCTTGACCCGGCGTGGCTCCGCGAGCTGCGCTGCGAGATTGAGCACGAACGCCGTCTTGCCCATGCCGGGCCGCGCCGCCACGATGTACAGGTCGCCGGGATGCAGCCCCGCGGTCATCTTGTCGAGCTCCGGGAAACCCGTGGCCATGCCCGTGATGCCCCCACCCCGCTTGGCAGCTTCGCTCAGGATCCCGAACGCGCCGTGAATCGCCTGCTTTAGGCTGGTGACGTTGGAGGACTCGGGCTGGCGCGCCAGATCGAAGATGGCCTGCTCAGCCTGGTCGATGAAGCCCTGTACGTCACCGCAGTCGCCGTAGCCGACAGCCGCGAAATCCTGGCAGGTCCCGATGACGCGGCGCAGGCGCCACTTTTCCTTGACGACTCGCCCGTGCGCTTGCACATGCGCCATCGTGGGAATGGCATCGGTCAGCTGCGCGAGATACGGCGTGCCACCGATCTGCTGGAGCAACCCTTTGTCGCGAAGCCAGCCCGCAACAGTGATCACGTCGACGGGGCGGCTGTCCCCCGAGAGCCCCAGCACGGCCTCGTAGACCCGCTGATTGGCGCCCGAATAGAAGTGCTCCGCGCGCAGAAACTCCGAGACCTGGTCGAACGCCTCCTGCGAAAGCATGATGGCGCTGAGCACCGCCGCTTCGGCGTCGAGGTCGTGCGGTGGTACGCGCCCCGCCGTGGGGCGCAGCTCACTCGTGGCGGGGCCGGGATATCGATAAGCTCCCGCCATGAGCCCGCCCTCAGCTCGGCTTGACCACCTCGACGCGCAGCACGGCGGAGACGTCCGCGTGCAAGCGAATCGGAACCTCGGTGAGGCCCAGCGTACGGATCGGATCCTTCAGATCCATGAGCTTGCGATCCAGCGTGATACCTTTTTCCGCATACGCGGCTTCGATGTCTTTCGCCGTAACCGAGCCGTACATCTTGTTCTCTTCACCCACCGCACGGCTGATCTTCACGCTCACCGATGAGAGCTGATCCGCCGTCGCGCGAGCCTGCTTGCGCGACGCTTCCGTGCGCGCCGTGGCTTGCCGCTTGAACTCCTCGACGCGCGCGAGGTTGCCAGTGGTAGCCGGCAACGCCAGTGAGCGAGGGTACAGGAAATTGCGTGCATAGCCGGGCCGAACCCGCACCACGTCGCCGCTTTCCCCGAGGTTGTGAACCTCTCTCTGCAAAACTACTTGAATCGCAACCGCCATGTTCTCTCCAACGCTCCCGCTTAGAGCTATGCCCGCTCGGCGTCGTCTGCGACTTCTGCCGCGTCTTCGTCATCTAGATCGGCGCTGTCGTGTTGCATGCGCATATCGTCACGCACGTCTTCGAGACCCAGCGCCCTAGCCATCGACTCTTCGGCCTCGGACTCTTCCAGCACGTCCAGGTGTTCGAACTCGACGGTTTCCGGCTGCAGCGCCGCAGTGCCTGCGTCGTCGCTGATCTTGACGGTCTGGAACTTCAGCACTGCGTCCTGCAGACGGAGGTTTCGTTCCAGCTCGGAGACGAGCACGCCGTTACCCACATACTTGAGATACACGTACACGCCTCGGCCGTGCTTGCGCACCGGGTAGGCCAATTTTCGGTAGCCCCAGTTTTCGACGCGCGTGAGCGACCCGTGCTGCTTGGCAATTACGTCCAGCACGCGGGTCGAAATCTTCTCCGACGCTTCACGCCCGGCATCGGGGCGCAACACGTAGATCGTCTCGTACTGTCGCGCTGAAGCTATCGCTTGTGTCTCGGCCATCATCGTCTCCAAAGAGTCCCGCTGGACTCGTATCTCCAAAGAGCCCCGCGGGACCCAAAATTAATCAGTTCTCGGCGGGGCGGCACCTTAGTATCTCGGCGGGGCGGCACCTTAGTACGCCACGCGCATCGAAGCGATGGGAATTTCTATGCTTCGCTCTAGAATCCAGTCGCTGGGAATCCCGACCCCGGAGAGGCCCGCGCCCGCCGCAAAAGCCATCAATTCGCACCACTGGGCGGCGCCTGAGGCGGCTCCCCTGCCGCTCGATTGACCAGGTTCATGGCCCGTGCGAGGCCGTGCACGGCGACGAGCTCCACCGCTTGGGAAGCGGCACCGAGAGCGCCTTCGATTTCGCGGGCTTCGGCCTCGGCCGGCGCTTTCAGCAAGAAGTCGCTCACCGCCTCTCCGAGAGGAGGCCTGCCCACCCCGACACGCAGGCGCACGTAATCCCGACTACCGAGCTCTGCGCTGACCGACTTGAGGCCATTGTGGCCGGCTTCACCGCCACCCCGCTTCAACTTCACGCTGCCCCGAGGCAAGTCCAGCTCGTCGTGGACCACGAGCGTGCTCTCTTCCAAAATTTTGAAGAAGGACATGGCCCTGCGCACACTCTCGCCGGAACGGTTCATGAACGTCATGGGCTTGAGCAAGACGACGGGCCGTGTGGCGAGCGTTGCAACGACCAATTCGGCGTCGAAACGCGCATCCCAGCTGACACGGCCCGCGCGCTCGGCGAGCGCGTCGACGACTCGGAACCCGACGTTGTGCGGGCTGCCCGCATAACGCTTCCCCGGGTTGCCGAGGCCGACAACGAGCATCACGTCGCTTTGGACTCTTCCTTGCCCTTGGCAGCGTCCGCCGCCGGAGCTGCTGCGGCCGCCGCGGGCGCCTCTTCCTCTTCCTTGGCGCGCTTCGCGATCACAACCGCCGCAACGGTTCGCTCGGGAGGCAACAGCACTTGGACGCCTTCGGGCAGCTTCAGGTCTTTGACGTGGGCCACCGCGTCGAGCGTGAGCTCCGTCACGTCGTGCACCAGCGTCACGGGGATTTGACCGGGCTTGCAGCGGATCGGCAGCTTGCGAAACACCTGGTGCAGCGTGCCGCCCATGGTCACGCCTTGCGGACGCCCCGTGAGCTCGAGCTTCACTTCGACGTCGACCGTCTTGTCGAGATCGATCTTCTTGAAGTCGGCGTGCAAGAGGGCGCGCGTCAAAGGATGGATCTGATAGTCCACGACCAGCGTCGGCATCGGCTGCCCGTTGACCTTGAGCTCCACGACGGTGTTGAGCCCGCGCTCGCCGCTCAGGATCCGACCAAGCTCCTTCGGTGACACGGCGACAGCCGTCGCAGTCAGATCGTTCCCGTAGGCGACTGCCGGCATTTGCCCCAAGGCCCGAAGCCTGCGGCAAGAGCCCTTGCCATGGGACTCGCGGACCGTGGCATCCAGAGTGTTGGTCGTCATGTTCAGTTCCTCACAAATGCTTTTTGCAAAGTGGGGCTCCGGGGCCCCACGGCTATGACAGGTGGGGCTCCGGGGCCCCACGCCAAGACAGTTCAGGCTTTTCCCGGGGCGGCCGGGCCTAAACTCGTAAAAATGGGCGCGTTGCCTTCTGTCACCGCCCAGGGTGGTCGGTCAAACGAAAAGCGAGCTCACCGAGTCGTTCGCATCGATTCGGCGGATCGCCTCCGCGAGTAGGCGGGCGATCGAGAGATACTTGATCTTTGAAGACTTCGACCCGTCCCGGGACGGGGGGATCGAGTTGGTCACGACCACTTCCGACAGCGGCGACTCGTCAATGCGCTGTAGGGCCGGCCCGCTGAAAACGCCGTGGGTAGCGCAGGCGACGACGCGGCGCGCGCCCTTGTCCATCACCGCACGGGCAGCGTTGCAGAGCGTGCCGCCGGTGTCGATCAGGTCGTCCACGATGATGCACTCGCGGTCCTTCACGTCACCGATGAGGTGCATCACTTCGCTCTCATTGGCGCGGGCGCGGCGCTTGTCGATAATCGCCAGCGACGCGCCGAGGCGCTTGGAATACGCCCTGGCACGCTCCACGCCTCCGGCGTCCGGCGACACGAACACGGCGTGCTGGTCAAACGTCTTTCGCAGGTAGTCCTCGAGGAACACCGGCAAAGCGAACAGATGGTCGAACGGAACGCTGAAAAAGCCCTGGATTTGCGCGGCATGCAGGTCCACGCACAAGACCCGGCTCACCCCCGCGGTCTCGAGCAGATCCGCGACCAGGCGCGAGCTGATGGGCGTGCGTGGCGCCATTTTCCGATCCTGCCGCGCATAGCCGTAATACGGCAGCACCGCCGTGATGGATCCCGCCGAGGCGCGGCGCAAAGCGTCGACCATGATCAAGAGCTCTATCAAGTTATCGTTGACCGGCGAGCACGTGGGCTGAATCACGTAGCTATGAACGCCTCGGACGTTCTCCTCGATCTGGCAGAACATTTCTCCGTCGCTAAAGCACGACAGGCGCGCGGCGCCGAGCTTGATGCCGAGCCCGTGAGCAATTTCTTCCGCCAGCGCCCGATTAGCGTTTCCCGAGAATAGTCCTAGGCTCTTGATTGCCACGTCTTGCCGGTATCCAAACGCATGAGCGGGGTCCGCTCGAGGCGGGGGCAAGTAGCAGTCCACCCGAGGAGTGTCAAACACCACCCGAGACACCGGCAGGCCATTGAGCCGCTAGCGTCCGAGGGGCGAATGAAGCGACTGTTCAGCCCCCTGGCCGCTCAGCGAAGGTGCAGCAAGAGGCGATCGGGATCCTGCAGAAAATCAACGACATCCTGAACGAACGAGGCCCCGGTGTGGCCGTCGATCACGCGGTGGTCGAACGACACGCCGAGGTTCATCACGTTGCCCACCACGATGGCGCCGTTTTTGACCACCGGCTTCTGCTTGATCTGCGGCACGTACAGAATCGCGACTTCCGGGTAGTTGATGACCGGAGTGGCGAAGCTGCCGCCGAGCTTGCCCAGCGACGTAATCGTAAAGGTCGACCCGCCCAGGTCTTCGCGGCGGGTCTTGCCCTGACGCGCTTCGGCTCCGAGCCGATCGATCTCGCGGGCGATATCCAGGATGCTCATCTGGTCGGCGGCGCGCAGCACCGGCACGATCAAGCCGTTGTCAGTGGCCACGGCGATGCCAATGTCATAGCTGCCCTTGATAACCAGCTCGCCCTTCTCGTCGTCGACGACGGCGTTGAGCGTGGGATTCTTGCGCAGCGCGGCGACGACGGCCTTGACGACCAGCGGCAGGAAGTTGAGCTTGACCCCGCCGGCTTCCGCGAAGGCCTTGATCCGGTCGCGCAGGGCGATCAGCTCGGACGCCTCGCACTCCTCGAAGTATGTGAAATGGGCGGCGGTGCGCTTGGAGCGCGCCATGTTCTCAAAGATGCGCTTGCGCAGGCCGCGAATGGGCACGCGTTCGTCGCCGCGGGCGTGCGCGATCGGCGCGGGGGCCTTGGCAGCGGGTGCATGGGGCGTCGAAGCCGGTGTCTCGACCGGCTCCGCTGCGCTCGGGCGAGAGCCCGTGCCGCCACGAGCATGCGCCTCGACGTCTTCGCGCGTGACGCGCTGATTGGCGCCGCTTGGAGCAACGCGGCGCAGATCCACTTCGAGCTCACGGGCGAGCTTTCGCGTCGCGGGCGCGGCGAGCGGCTTGTCATTGAAGTAGGCTCCGTTTGGGACCGGCGCCGGCGCCATTCCGGGGAGATCTTCCTTGATGTCGCCCACGGCGGAAGCCTTGGTCTCAGCCTTCGGCGCGGGGGGCGCA